>NZ_JCANSZ010000055.1:0-47798 GCF_059570535.1 Streptomyces sp. CNP082 | reverse complement strand
TCTGGGGCACGGTCACCTCCGCCAGCTCGTCGCGCGTTCACAGCCCAGCAGACGACCTCGCCGACGTTGCCCTACGCAGCGATCGAGTCGCATCTCCCAATTGGCGGTCGAGTCGTCGCGGGGCTCCGGGCGGCCAAGCTCCTTAAGCCATCACGGGCGCAACCCATGCAGCCATACCCAGAGCCCCTGGGCCCACCGATCTTACGAATGACCAGTTCGAACCCACGACTTGAAAGGTAGGGCGCAACCCATGCAGCCATACCCAGAGCCCCTGGGCCCACCGATCTTACGAATGACCAGTTCGAACCCACGACTTGAAAGGTAGGGCAGGTCCATGAACACAGCAGTCCGCCGCACCACCGCCGCCAGGATCGCCGCCTGTGCCGCAGCAGCACTGCTGCTGGCCTCGTGCGGCGAGGGGGCGCAGGGGTCCTCAGGAGACGACGAGCTCAAGGTCGGTCTCATCACCAAGACCGACACCAACCCCTTCTTCGTGAAGATGAAGGAGGGCGCGGAGGAGTCCGCGGGGCGGAACAAGGTCGATCTCTCCACCGCCGCGGGGAAGTTCGACGGCGACAACGAGGGCCAGGTCACCGCCATCGAGAACATGGTCGCCGCCGGCGTCGACGGCATCCTCATCACGCCCAACGACTCCGAGGCCATCGTCCCCGCCATCGAGCAGGCGCGCGACAAGGGCGTCGTCGTCATCGCCCTCGACACCCCGACGGAACCCCAGGACGCCACCGACGCGCTCTTCGCCACGGACAACCTCAAGGCAGGCGAACTCATCGGCGCGTACGCCAAGGCGCAGATGGCAGGCGAGGACGCGAAGATCGCCATGCTCGACCTGGCCCCCGGTATCTCGGTCGGGCAGTTGCGTCACGACGGCTTCCTGAAGGGCTACGGGATCAAGGAGGGCGACGAGTCCCTCGTCTGCGCCCAGGACACCCAGGGCGACCAGGCCAAGGGCCAGACCGCCATGGAGAACTGCCTGCAGAAGGCGCCCGACATCAACGTCGTCTACACCATCAACGAACCGGCCGCGCTCGGCGCCTACACCGCGCTGAAGGCCAAGGGCCGTGAGGACGACGTGCTGATCGTCTCCGTCGACGGCGGCTGCACCGGCACCGAGGCGGTCAAGTCCGGGAAGATCGCGGCGACCTCGCAGCAGTACCCGCTGAAGATGGCCGGCGAAGGCGTGCGGGCCGTCGCCGACCACGTACGCAAGGACAAGAGCGTCTCCGGCTACACCGACACCGGAGTCACCCTCATCACCGACCGTCCCGCCCAGGGCGTCGAGGCCGAGGACACCGGTTACGGGCTCGACCACTGCTGGGGCTGACCGGTCCCGGTCCGCCGCGTCCGCGAGCCGCGGACGATCCCTCCGTACGACCCGCAAGCCACCCAAGGAGCCATCGACTTGAGCACGACCACCAAGCCGCAGCCTCCGGCTACGGCCGCACCACCCGCCAACGCGCCGCTCAACTGGCGCACCGTCGCGACCTACCCCACCACGGGCCCGCTGGTCGCCCTCCTCGTCGCCTGCGCCTTCTTCTCCACGCAGAGCGAGCAGTTCCTCTCCGGCGGCAACCTCTCGCTCGTCATGCAGCAGGTGATGGTCGTCGGCACCCTCGCCCTCGGCCAGACCCTGATCATCCTCACCGCGGGCATCGACCTGTCCTGCGGCATGATCATGGCGTTCGGCAGCATCGTCATGACCAAGCTCGCCACCGACAGCGGGCTGCCCCCGCTGCTCGCCATCGCCGCCGGGCTCACCGTCTGTGCACTGCTCGGGTTCGCCAACGGCGCGCTCGTCACCTTCGTCCGCCTGCCGCCGTTCATCGTCACGCTCGGCATGCTCAACATCGCCTTCGCGCTCACCCATATCTACTCCGACGACCAGACCGTCACCGGCCTGCCGGACGAGCTGACGGCCCTCGGCGAGACCTTCCCGATGGGCAGAACCGACGTCACGTACGGCTCCGTCCTCACCGTCGTCCTGTTCCTCCTCTTCGCCTACCTCCTCGGCCGCACCGCCTGGGGCAAGCACACCTACGCCCTCGGCAACAGCCCCGAGGTGGCCCGGCTGACCGGCATCCGGGTGGACCGGCTGCGCCTGGGCATCTTCACCCTCGCCGGGCTCATCTACGGAATCGCCGCCCTCCTGCTCGTCTCCCGCACCGGCGTCGGAGACCCCAAAGCCGGCACCGACGACAACCTCAACTCCATCACCGCGGTCGTCCTCGGCGGCACCAGCCTCTTCGGCGGCCGGGGCGTAGTCCTCGGCACCCTCATCGGCGCGCTGATCGTCGGAGTCTTCCGCAACGGTCTGCAACTGATGGGCGTCGGCTCCATCTACCAGACCCTCATCACCGGCGGGCTGGTGATCCTCGCCGTCACCGTCGACCAGATCTCCCGCAGGAGGGCCGGCCGATGACGAAGGACGAGACCATGCCGCAGCCGGCTGCGGCCCCGGCACCGGACGCCGCGCCCGTGCTGCGTGCTCGCGGCCTGGTCAAGCGCTACGGCCAGGTCACCGCCCTGGACGGCTGCGACTTCGACCTGCTGCCCGGCGAGGTGCTCGCCGTCATCGGCGACAACGGCGCCGGCAAGTCCAGCCTCATCAAAGCGCTCACCGGGGCGCTGCAACCGGACGAGGGCACGATCGAACTGGACGGGCGGCAGGTGCGCCTGCGCGACCCGCTCGACGCGCGCAGGCACGGCATCGAGACCGTCTACCAGGACCTGGCCGTCGCCGCCTCACTCGACATCGCCAGCAACATGTTCCTGGGCCGCGAACTGCGCAGGAAAGGCGTGCTGGGCCGGGTCTTCCGGATGCTGGACACGCGCCGGATGCGCGCCGAGTCCGCCGCCCACATGGCCGAACTGAAGATCGGACTGCCCTCGCTGACCCAGGCCGTCGAGTCGCTCTCCGGCGGCCAGCGGCAGGGCGTGGCGGTGGCCCGCGCGGTGGCGTGGGCGCAGCACGTGGTGGTGATGGACGAGCCGACGGCGGCGCTGGGTGTGAAGGAGTCGGCGCAGGTCCTCGACATGATCCGCCGAGTCCGCGACCGCGGCCTGCCGGTCGTGCTGATCAGCCACAACATGCCGCACGTCTTCGAGATCGCGGACCGTATCCACGTCCAGCGGCTCGGCCGCCGGGTCGCGCAGCTCGACCCCGCCGACCACACCATGTCCGAGGTCGTGGCGATCATGACCGGGGCGCTGGAGCCCGCGACGGGGAACGGAGGTACGGTCGTAGCCGACGAGAAGGCGGTGCGGGCCGCCGGGCTGCGCTCGAGCTGACCTGCTGGTGCTGTGGCCGGACGGCCTGCGCGGACAAAGAAGAGGCAACGCAGATGCCGAGCCAGCGGCGGACCACGCTGACGGATGTGGCCAAGCGGGTGGGAGTGAGCGCCAAGACCGTCTCCAGGGTCCTCAACGGAGACGGTCCGGTCGCCGATGAGACCCGCGCGAAGATCATGACGGTCATCGAGGAACTCGGCTTCCAGCCGAACCTGATGGCGCGCAACATGCGCATCGGGTCCCGCGACTCCACGGTCGGCCTGGTCGTGCCAGACATGAGCAACCCCTTCTTCGGCACGGTCGCCAGCGGCATCGAGGAGGCGGTGGGCAGCCGCGGGCTCACCCTGCTCATCGGCTCCTCCGGCGAGTCGGTGGAGCGGGAGAAGACGCTGGTCACCACCTTCCTCGCCCGCCGCATCAGCACCCTGATGATCGTGCCCGCGGCCGACGGCGACCACCGCTACCTGCGCCGGGAGCGGGAGAGCGGGCTGCCCCTGGTCTTCCTCGACCGGCCCGCGGCCGGCCTGGCCGCGGACTGCGTGGTCAGCGCCAACCGGCAGGGCGCCAAGGAGGGCACCGCCCACCTGATCGCGCACGGACACCGCAGGATCGCCTACATCAGAGACCTGCCCGCCTCGCTGTTCACCCGTCAGGAGCGCTTCCGCGGCTACCGCGACGCGCTGGCCGAGGCCGGCATCCCGTACGACCGGACGCTGGCCGCCGATGCCCATGACCCGGACGCGGCGGCCGGGGAGGTGCGCCGGCTGCTGGCTCTCGACCGGCCGCCGACCGCGATCTTCACCGGCAACAACTTCGCCACCCTCGGCGCGGTACAGGCGCTGACCGTGGACGGCCGCCAGGACGTGGCACTGGTCGGCTTCGACGACCTCCCGCTGGCAGACGTCCTGCGGCCGGGACTGACGGTCGTCACCCAGGACCCGCGGGCGATCGGCACCGCCGCCGCCGAACTGGCGCTCGACCGGCTCGACGGCGCCCGCCGGGGGGCGAAGCGCCGGACGGTGCAGGTCCGGCTGGTGCCCCGGGGCACCGGCGAACTGCCACCGCCGTGACAGACCACCCGAAGGGCGAGGAGCGAGGGCCGGCGCCGGGCGCTGCCGGCGGCGTGGTGCCCCGTGGCGTCGTCCGGATTATCTATCCGGGATGTTGACGTAAATCGGCCGGCCTTCCCATGCTGTGCCGCATGGGCGGCTTGACAGTACACGGACATGAAACAGCGGGCCGCTCGGCCGCGCCCCGTCCGCCTCGTCCCCAGCGACGCCCGTCCCGGCGGCTGCTGCTTGCCGGGTCCGGGGCGGTGGTGCTTGCCGGACTTGGTGGCGGCGCGGTGGCGAACGGGGTGACCGGGCAGCGGGAATCCGCGTCCGAGCGTCGTGCGTGTCACGAGTCGGCTGCCGCGCCCTCGGGTGCCCTGGGAGTCAACTTCAATGAGGATCCCTCCGACCTGGACCCCGCCTACCTGGACGCACTGTCGGCCAGTTGGCTGCGCGGTTTCTGCCCGGTGCGCGAAGGCGACCAGGGCGACCCGGCCGGGCAGCCTGCCGTGGCTGCCGTGCTCGACGCCGCCCGGCGCGGTTACCGGACGGTGCTGTCGCTGAAGTTCCCGTACGGCAGCACGCCCCTTCCCCGGGCGGGGAGCACCGCCATGGCCGCGCTGCTCGACCGGGTGGATGCGGTGCTCGGCGCCGTGATGGGCAGGGCCGACATCCTCACCATCGGCAACGAGCCGTTCCTGGAGACCATGCCGGCCGAGCGCAACAGCATCCTCAACGGCTTCTATGAGCGGCTCGCGGCGCATGTCATCGCGTACCGCGCGGCGCACTGCGGCGGCGCGGCCTGCCGGACCGGCCTCTACATGGGTGCGCTGAACCGCCTTGACGATCCGGCACAGCAGACCCCGGCGACCGAGCGCTGGATGACGTACGTGCGCACCACCCAGGCCATCGACGGGGTCGACATCCATCCGCACGTCGGCTGCATAGAGGCGTCCGCCAGGTTCCTCGACTACGTCCTGCCCCGGCTGCGTGCCGGCCAGAAGTTCCTGGCCACAGAGTTCTCCCTGGTCCATCACTGGAATCAGCACATGGAGGACAAGGTGCCGGCCGAGTTCGCCGTCCGGTACGGCATCTCCCCGGACACCCTGGTGTGGCAGGTCATCGCGGACGCGATCCGCAGCCCGTTCGCGCAGCAGAAGTGGAACGACTTCCTGGCCCTCAGCCCGTGGTTCGAGACCCGCAAGACCTACCTCGCCAACCAGGTGCGGATGTTCCGCGATACGGGGAGGCTGGCGGTGGCCGCCTACGCCGGAGTCCAGATCCGGTCCATGGCACAGGACTTCGGCCCGGACAAGCCGCCGTGGATCCTCAACCCCGTCTACGCGAACCGCACCGTGCGGCCGCACGCGGACGGCACTCCGGGCCGCAACTACGCCTGGTTCGACGCGTTCCGCGCACTGCAGCAGAGCTGAGCCCGGGTCGGCCGTGCGCAACGGCCGGACGGTCTCCGGCCGCGTCAGGCGCCCAGGACCGTGAACGCTGCGCGCATGAGGTCGGCGATGGAGTCCCGGTGTGCGCGGCCCTCTTCCGGGCGGTCGGCGTGGGCGATCAGCGCGCTGCGCATGGCCGCGACCGACGCGCGGGCCAGGACGGAGGCGCGCAGTTCCACGTCGCTGGCGGCCGGTTTCCGGTCGTCGGCGGCCTCCAGGCGGGTGCGGAGTGTTTCGGCGAGTGCGTTCTCGAAGTCGAGCAGGAGCCGGCCGGGGCGTGTGGGCGCGGTCATGAAGCGGGCGGGCGGGCCGCTGAAGAGGATGGCGAAGCCGCCGGGGCGCTCGCCGGCCACGTCGTTCAGGCCGTTCAGCACCGCGGTCAGCGGCGGCTCTGCGGCGGGGCGTGCGGCCACCCGCTGCTGGAGTGCCGGGATCAGGTCGTAGATCTCGCCGAGGACGAGGTCCTCCTTGGAGGGGAAGTAGCGGAAGAAGGTGCGTTCCGTCACATCCGCGGCCTCCGCGATGTCACGCACCGTGGTCTGCTCGAAGCCGCGCTCCTCGAACATCGCCAGCGCCGCCTGCTGCAACGCCGCGCGCGTGGCCGCCTTCTTCCGCTCGCGGCGTCCCGTTGTCCCGCTCACGTTCCGCATTCTTGCACGCCGATAAGAAAAATGTCAGTCCTGACACTTCGGGTAACGTGTCAGTCATGACAGTTTTTAGGAAGGTATGGCGACGCCTGCGCGCGCACCGCCGGTTCACGGTCGTGGCCGTCGCGTCCCTGCTGGTCGTCGTGAGTGCGGCAGCGGTGGCCGAGGGCGTCGTACGCGCCCGGGTCGGCGGGCGGATCGCCGACGGCGCGGAGCGGAAGCTGCACGTATCGCCGGATGTCGATCTGGGCACCACACCCGTGCTGCTCCAGCTCACCGGGGGCTCGCTGCCGCAGGTCGACGTGTCGGCCGAGGACGCCACCGTGGGCGGGCGCAGCGGCCTCGACATCGACGCCCGGCTGACCAACGTCACCCGGGGGCAGGGCGCGGTGTCGGTGGACTCCAGCACCGTCGAGGCACGTATCGACGCCGCCGCGCTCGCGCCGGGCGGCGGCGCGGCGCAGATCGAGCCCGATCCGCAGGCCGGCCGCCTGGTGGTACGCGCCGGGCCCGGCGGAATCGTCGAGCTGCCGCTGACGCCGCGGCTGCAGGGTTCCGCCATCGAGCTGGAGCCAGGCGAGCCGACCCTCAACGGCCGGCCGCTGCCCGCGGAGGCCGCCGACGCCGCCTCCGCGCGCGCCGAGCGGCGGATTCCGCTCGGTGACCTCCCCCTCGGCCTTGAGCCCAGCTCGCTCGCCGTCACCGACGACGGCCTGGAGCTGGGCCTGTCGGGCGGCCCCGCAACCCTCCAGACCTGACCCACCGAAGGAGTACGACCCGATGGCTTCCCTGCTCTACCGGCTCGGCCGCGGCGCGTTCCGCCGCCGGCGAACCGTGCTCGCCGCCTGGCTGGTGATCCTGGCCGCGGCCGTGAGCTGCATGCTCGCCTTCGGCGGCGAGCTGGACGACGACTTCACCATCCCCGGCTCGGAGTCGCAGCAGGCCCTGGACACCATGGAGGAGACCTTCCCGCAGGCCGCCGGCACCAGCGCGCAGCTCGTCTTCGCCGCGCCCGAGGGACACGACATCACCGAGCCGCAGTACGCCGCCGCGATCGACGAGTCCCTCGCGGCGGCCGGGAAGGCACCCCAAGTCGCCGCCGTCAGCGACCCGTTCGAGACCAAGAGCGTCTCGCAGGACGGCACCGCCGCGCTCAGCCAGGCGCAGTACGAGGTGGCCCAGAGCGGTCTGGAGGACGGCTCCCTCGACGAACTGGAGCACACCCTGGCCGCCGCCCGCGACGCCGGGCTGACCGCCGAGGCCGGCGGCGCCGCCTACGGCAACTCCGGGGAGGAGGGCGGCCACGCCCAGGAGGTCGTCGGCGTCGTCATCGCCTTCGCCGTGCTGGCCGTGACCTTCGGCTCGCTCTTCGCCGCCGGCATGCCGCTCGTCACCGCGCTCGCCGGTGTCGCGGTCGGGCTGACGGGGCTGCTGTCCCTCACCGACGCGGTCTCGATCACGAACACCGCGCCGACGCTGGCGCTGATGCTGGGCCTGGCCGTCGGGATCGACTACGCACTGTTCATCCTCAGCCGGCACCGCTCCCAACTGGCCCGCGGCATGCCGGCGGAGGAATCGGCTGCCAGGGCCACGGGCACCGCGGGCAGCGCCGTCGTGTTCGCCGGCCTGACCGTGGTGATCGCACTGTGCGGCCTGACGGTCGTCGGCATCCCGTTCCTGACCGTCATGGGCCTGGCAGCCGCCGCGACCGTGCTCATCGCGGTGGCGGTCGCCGTCACCCTGCTGCCGGCGCTGTTCGGCGTCGCCGGCGAACGGCTGCGCCCCAAGGCGGCGTCGCGCGCCGAGTGGCGCGAGCTCGGCGCCACCGGCGGCGGCGAGCGCTGGGCGCGGCTGGCCATCCGGCGCCCGCTGGTCACCGTGTGCGCGGTCGTCGCCGCGCTCGCCGCCGTGGCCGTACCCGCGAAGAACCTCGAACTCGCCCTCCCCGACAACGGCACCGCCGCCGCGGGCACCACCCAGCGTGAGGCGTTCGACCTGATCGACGAGCACTTCGGCCCGGGCTTCAACGGCGCGCTGCTCGTGTTCGCCGAAGCGGAGGACCCCGCCCAGGGGCAGGAGGCCGCCGAGGCCATCGCCTCCGACGCCCGCGGGCTGCCCGGGGTCACGACCGTGGCCGAGCCCCGCGTCGACCCCGGCTCCGGCGGCGTGCTCGTACAACTGGTGCCGGAGACCGGCCCCGCGGAGCCCGAGACCCAGGACGTGGTGCAGGAGCTGCGCGACACCGCGCCCGGCTGGGAGGACCGTACCGGGGCCGAGGTGTCGGTGACCGGGCCGACCGCCGTCAACATCGACGTGTCCGGCCGGCTCGCCGCCTCCATGGCGCCGTTCGCCGTCATTGTGGTCGGCCTGTCGCTGCTCCTGCTGCTCCTCGTCTTCCGCTCCCTGGTGGTGCCGCTCCAGGCGGCCCTCGGCTTCCTGCTGTCCGTCGCCGCCTCGTTCGGCGCGGTCGTCGCCGTCTTCCAGTGGGGCTGGCTCGCCGGCCTCATCGGAGTGGAGAAGACCGGCCCGGTGGTCAGCTTCCTGCCGATCATCCTGATGGCGGTGCTCTTCGGACTGGCCATGGACTACCAGGTGTTCCTCGTCTCCCGGATGCGCGAGGCGTACGTGCACGGGGAGCCGCCGCGGCGGGCGGTCGTGACCGGGGCGCGGCACGCCTCGCGGGTGGTCACGGCGGCGGCCCTGATCATGTTCGCGGTGTTCGCGGGTTTCGTCCCCGGCGCGGACGCGATCTTCAAGCCGATGGCCTTCGCGCTCGCCTTCGGCGTCGTCGTGGACGCCTTCCTCGTACGCATGACGCTGGTGCCCGCCCTGCTCGCCCTGTGCGGCAAGGCCGCCTGGTGGCTGCCCGGCTGGCTGAACCGGCTGCTGCCGGACCTCGACGTCGAGGGCGGCAAGCTCCGGGAGGCGGCACCGGCCGCGGGCACGGCGGACGCACCGGATCGCGAACTGGAGCCGGCGACCGACCGGTGACAGGATCCGGCGCTACCCGGTGCGGCCCGGCCCGGCTCTCCAGCCCGCCCTCCGGCCGGAACCGGGGTCCGGGTCCGGGAACCGGAGGAGGGCCGGGGGTTGGGGGACCGGGGGGGGCGGGGGCCGAGGCGGGGGTCAGCGGGGCGGTGTCGCCGGTGTGGCCGGGGCGAGTTCGGTCATCGCGTCCGTACCGGCGAGGACGCCCCGGGACTCGGCCTCGGCCCAGGCGAAGATGCCGGTCGCCATGGTGCTGCGTTCCTCGGCCGTACGCAGCGCGTAGACCTCGGCGCGCGCCGCGTGGACGCCGGTGTCGTCCGGAGCGGCGTCGCCGGCGAGCTGGGCGAGGTGGCACGCCAGCCGGCGGGAGCCGCCGCGGGCCAGTTCCAGCGCGCGGTCGGCGAGTACCCGGGCGCCCCCGGCGAGCGCGGCGAGTTCGGCCGCCAGCGCGTCGTCGGCGGCGGGCTTGAGGTGGGCGGGGTTGCCGTCGTACCAGCCGGCGAACTGGCGCCACACGTTGCGGACGACGAACTCCGGCTCGTCGTAGAGCGGCTGCAGGTAGTGCAGTGCGGCCAGGTCGTCCGGCACCCGTACGCGGTGCAGGGTCTCGGCCAGCGTCGCCCCGTCGTTGAGGCAGGCGATCGTCTGGTCCACGAGGGTCTCCAGGTACCGCGCAGTGTTCTCCAGGGCCTCGCGCACGTGGCCGGCGCCGCCGACGTGGTCGACGTGACCGTGCGAGTAGACCGCGTGGGTGACCGGCCCGGGGTGCCAGGCGGTGACCTGGTCGTGCAACTGACCGGCGAACAGCTCGGCGCCGGTGTCGAAGAGCACGAGCCCGTGCGCGTGCCGGAGGGCGAAGGCGTGCCCGAAGCCGGGCACCATCAACACCCCGTCCGCCACCTCCTCGGACCGGGGCATGGTGGGCTCGACCACCGAGGTGGGCTCGCGCCGGCCGGCCCACATCCCGGCGGCCTGCTGGAGGATCGAAGAGGTCATTGCGGTGTTTCCTTTCGGCGGTGGGCGAGGGGACCTGCGGGCGCGGTCGCGGTCGTGCCGCGGTCCTGCGGGACGCCGTGAGCCCGCGGTCGGGCCGGCGCTGCACGGCGTACGACCACGACCGTGAGGACGGCCGCCGCCAGCACCGTCGGCTTGCAGAACAGCGCGCTGAGCAGCGTGAGTCCGACGATCGAGTCGACGGCGTAGAGGTAGCCGAGCGGCACCAGGTGACTCGTCCACAGCGCGGCCCACACGGCGGTCAGCCGGCGATGGCGCCGCCGGGCCGCCGGGTCTCCGGCCGCCGCTGGCTCCACCCGGACCCTGCGGCAGACCGCCCCGGTGAGCGGGCGTCCGATCAGCAGGGAGACGGTACACGCCACCAGACCGACGACGTTGATGACGAGCTCGGGGAAGTAGAACGCACGCCCTTCGCCGAAGGCGATGGCGCTCACGCTGTGGAACGCCACGACCGACGTCGACACGGTGACCACGACCAGCGGGTCGCCGCGGTGACGGCGGAGCACGGCCACCGCCAGCGCGGCCAGCATCGCGGCGACGGCTCCCCACTCGGGGCCCCGGCGGGACTCGACGACCAGGAAGACGGCCGGCGCGGCGACGGCGTCGACGACGTGCCGCGCGATGTCCGCCGCGCGACGGGGCGGGCCGGGGATCGGTTTCCGTGCGGTGCTGGTCTCGGGTTCGGTCATCGGTCCCCGCTCTCGTTCATGAGGTTTGGCTCAGTAATGGTTGACACATCACAACTGATAAATCAATCATTTACACAGAGGTAACCGGGAGGAGCCCGCAGATGACGACCACCGTGACGCTGACCGGCACCGGCGTCCCCTTTCCGAGCGCGGAGCGGGCCGGTCCCGGCGTGCTCGTGAGCCACGACGACGTCCGTCTCCAGATCGACGCCGGGCGGTCCACGCTGATGCGGCTGACCCAGGCCGGGGTCAGCCCGCACCAGCTCTCGGCGCTGCTGCTCACGCACCTGCACAGCGACCACGTCAGCGACGTCGCCGACCTGGTGCACACGCGCTGGATCCAGGACCACATGCACGGCACGGGCCCGCTGCCCGTGGTGGCGGCCGACGGGCACGCGCCCGGGTTCGTCCGGCGGGCGCTGGCGGCAAACGTGTACGACGTGGAGGTGCGGGTGCGGCACGTGCAGCACACCCCGCCCGAGGCGGCCGGGCACTGGTTCGCCCTCCCGGACACGCCGGCCGAGGTCTGGCGCAGCCCGTGCGGCCGGGTCGGCGTCGAGGCCGTCCGCGTCCGGCACGAGCCCGTCGAGCAGGCCGTCGGCTACCGGATCACGACCCCCGACGGCGTGGTCGTCGTCTCCGGCGACACGCGGGTCTGCGACGAGGTCGCGCTGCTCTCCGCCGGCGCCGACGTCCTGGTCCACGAGGCGTGCCGGGCCTCGGCGCTCGCGGAGTTCATCCGGGGCACCCCTTTCGAGACCATCTTCAGCTACCACTCCGACACGGTGGCGCTGGGCGAGCTGGCCAAGCGCGCGGGCGTGCCGCACCTGGTGCTGACGCACCTCATCCCGGAGCCCGCGTCACCCGACCAGGAAGCCGAGTTCGAAGCCGAGGTCCGGCAAGGCGGCTTCCAGGGACGGGTGTCGGTCGGCCGCGACCTCATGACGATCGCGCTCGGCGAGGGCAGCGACGCGCCACCCGGCGAGAAGCCCGGCGAGAACTCGGACGAGAACTCCGGCGAGACCTCCGGCGAGAGGGGTGCCGACCGGTGATCGAGATCGAGCGGCCGGCCGGAGCCGCCCCGGCCGACGTCCACCGCGGCCTCCACAGCGAACTCGGCGCGCTGCGCGGAGAACACCGGGGCCGCGCCCGCAATCCGGTGATCAAAGTCGTCGAGCTGGGGTGGCTGGAGTTCGTCAAGCCCGATCTCGACCGCGCCGAGCGGTTCGCCCGCGACTTCGGCTTCGCCGTCCACGAGCGCACGCCCGGCCGGCTGAGCCTGCGCGGCACCTGGTCGGCCCTGCCGTGCCTGGTCGTACGCCGCGGCCGGAACGCCCGCTTCACCGGGCCCGCCTTCCTCGCGGAGTCGGTCGCTGACGTACGCCGGCTGGCCCGCTGGGCGGGCGCGAACGTCCTCCCGCTGGCGGGCGGACAGGCCGTCCAACTGACCGACCCGAGCGGCATCCCGGTACGGGTCGCCGCCGGCATCGACCGGTTGCCGGCCCTGGCCGAGCGCGACCCGCTCGACATGAACGCCGGCACCAAGCCGGTCCGGTTCAACGCCACCCAGCGGCCCCCGCGGGCCGCGGCGGAAGTGCAGCGACTCGGGCACGTCGTGCTGGAGACGACGAGATTCCAGCGCGCCCTGTCGTGGTACCTGGAGGCGCTCGGCCTGATCGTCAGCGACTTCCTCTACCTCGACGACCTCCGCGACCGCGGCCCCACGATGGCCTTCCTGCGCTGCGACCTCGGATCGGTGCCCGCCGACCACCACACGCTGGCCATGCACCTCGGCCCGCGCACCGGCTACGTGCACTCCGCGTACCAGGTCACCGACCTCGACGCGGTGGCGGCGGGCGGGCAGTACCTCGCCGACCAGGGCTACCGGCGCGTGTGGGGCATCGGCCGGCACATCCAGGGCAGCCAGATCTTCGACTACTGGCGCGACCCCGAACGGATGATGGTCGAGCACTACGCGGACGGCGACCTCTTCGACGCCTCCCTGGAGCCCGGCTGGGCGCCGATGAGCGCCGGCGGCCTCGCCCAGTGGGGCCCGCCCGTCTCCCGCGACTTCCTCGGCGGCAAGCCGGGTCCCGGCCTGGTCGCGGCCCTGCTCAAGGCTCTCGGCGACGAGACCAACGAGATCGACAAGAGCGTCCTTACGGCACTGGCGAAAGCGATGGCGGCATGAGTACGAACGTGGCTCGCACCGAAGACGGCTGGTGGGTCGAGAACGACGGCCGGCTGACACGTATCGACACCGACGCGACCACCACCCGGGCGCTCCTCGCCGACCGGCAGGCGGTCGAGAAGGCCGCGGCCGTCCCCGACCCCGAGGGGCCCCGCGCCGCGGACGTGGACCTGCTCTCCCCGGTCACCGTGCCGGCCCGGGTGGTCGCCCAGATGGTCAACTACCGCAGCCACGCCCGCGACTCCGGCATGGACCCCGACACCGTGCCCCCGGCCTTCTTCCGCAAGGCGTCGGGCTCGGTCTGCGGGCCCGACGCCGACATCCGCTGCCCCGACCACGTCGGCTTCCTCGACTACGAGGTCGAACTCGGCCTGGTGATCGGGCGCCGGCTCGACGTCGGCACGCCGGTGGCCGAGGACGGCCTGGCCGACGTCGTCGCGGGCGTCGTCGTCGCCGACGACGTCAGCGCCCGCGACGTCCAGCTCACCCGCACGCAGTTCTACGAGTCGAAGTCCTACCCGACCTTCACCCCGGTCGGCCCGTTCCTCACCCTGCTCGACGGCGGCGAACTGGCCGCCCTGGAGCGGCTGCGGCTGACCCTGAGCGTCAACGGCGAGGTGCGCCAGGACAGCACCGTGGCGGACATGATCGTCAAGCCCGTACGCGCGCTCACGCTGCTCGCCCGGTTCCAGGCGCTCGAACCCGGCGACCTGCTGCTCACCGGCACGCCGGGCGGCACCGCCCTCCGCTCACCCGGGCCGATGGCAGAGAAGATCGGCGCCCTGCTGCCGCCCGCGGTGAAGTGGAAGGCGTTTTTCAAACGGCAGGCGGGCAATCCGCGCTACCTCCAGGACGGCGACGTGGTCGCCGCCACCATCACCGATCCCGTACGCGGCATCGATCTCGGCCAGCAGACCAACGTCGTGCGCAAGCAGGAGCGGAGGGCCGCGCTGTGAACCCCGCCGGCCTCCCGCCCCTGACGTCGCCGGCGGACCTGCACGCCGTCGAACAGGTCCCGCTCGCCGACCGCGACCTCGCCCTCACGACGTACGAGCTGCTCGTACGCGCCGCGCAGCGCTGGCCCGACGAGCCGTGCTCGCTGTGGATCCCCGACGCGACCGCGATCGAGGACCATGTGGCGGTCACGTTCGGCGCGTTGCGCGACCGCGTGCACGCCATTGCCCACGCCCTCCACGGGTGGGGAGTCGGGCGCGACGACGCGGTCACGCTGATGTCGCCCAACTGCAGCGACCTGCTGGCCACCACCCTGGCGGCCGAGGCCGTCGGGATCGCGGCCCCCGTCAACGCCGCGCTCGACGTACGCCACGTCGCGCACCTCGTGCGCCTGACCGGCTCCCGCGTGCTGGTCACCGCGGGACCCGAACTCGACGAGGTGCTGTGGAAGCGGCTCCTCGACTCCGCCCCCGGCCTCGGGATCGAGGTGCTCGTCGCGCTCTCGCCCGACGGCGGCGGGACGGATCCGGCGGCCGAGCTGGAGACACGCCCCGGGCTGCACACCGTACGG
Organism: Streptomyces sp. CNP082; assembly: GCF_059570535.1. NCBI lineage: Bacteria > Bacillati > Actinomycetota > Actinomycetes > Kitasatosporales > Streptomycetaceae > Streptomyces > Streptomyces sp. CNP082. The sequence goes on along the minus strand of NZ_JCANSZ010000055.1, from coordinate 32,935 downwards.
CTCCGGGATCTGCTCGACGGCGGCCCACCCGCGCCCGCCGGGCTCCCGGCCGCCCCGCCGGCGCCCGGCGACCTCGCCGCGTTCTTCCACACCGGCGGCACCACCGGCACCCCCAAGGTGGCCGCCCACACCCACCGCAACCAGGCGGTGATGGCGTGGAGCATCGCGCTCGCCGGCGGCGCCGGCACCGGCGAGCGCATCGTCGCCGGCCTGCCGCTCTTCCACGTCAACGCGCTCCTGGTCACCGCCCTGGCGCCGCTGGTGAGCGGCGCCACCGCGATCTGGCCGAGCCCGCTCGGCTACCGCGACCCCCAGCTGTACGCCGCGTTCTGGCGGCTCGTCGAGCACTACCGGCCGCGCGCCATGTCGGCCGTGCCGACCGTCTACGCCGTCCTCTCCGCCATTGCGGTCGACGCCGACATCAGCTCGCTGCAGCTCCCGGTCGTCGGCGCCGCGCCGCTGCCGGACGGCGTACGGCGGGCGTTCACCGAGGCGACGGGCCTCGAACTGCTGGAGGGCTACGGCCTCACCGAGGGCACCTGCGCGTCGTCGGCGACCCTGCCCGGCGACGTACACCCCGGGTCCGTGGGGCAGCGGCTGCCGTACCAGGAGGTGGCGGCGGCCGAGGTCGACGAGGCCCGCGGCCGGGTGCGTACGCTCCCCGCGGGCGAGGTGGGTGAGCTGGTCGTCAGCGGTCCGACGGTGTTCGCGGGGTACGTACGGCGCGACGGCGGTCGCCGGTGGGTGTCCGCCGACGGCGTCGTCGTCGACGGCCGGTTGCGCACGGGGGACCTGGGCTTCGTACGGGACGAGCGGATCCACCTGCGCGGCCGGCAGAAGGACCTCATCATCCGCGGCGGCCACAACATCGACCCCGCGGTCATCGAGGACGCCCTGCTCGGCCACCCCGCCGTGACCGCCGCAGGCGCCGTCGGCCGGCCCGACCGCTCCGCCGGCGAGGTTCCGGTGGCCTTCGTCGCGCTCGACACCCCCGGAACCACCCCCGCGGAGCTGATGGACTGGGCCGCCCGGCACATCAGCGAACCGGCGGCGCGCCCCAAGACGGTCACGGTGCTCGACGCGATACCGGTCACCGAGATCGGCAAGCCTTTCAAGCCCGAGCTGCGCGAGGCGGCGGCCGTACGGCACTTCCGCGACGAACTGGCCGAGCACGGCGTCGACGGCGTCGAGGTCGGTGCCGGCCACGAGGCCGGCCGGCTGGTCGTGCGCCTGACCGGCGGGGGTGACGTGGGCGCCGCCGCCGCTGCCCTGGAGGGCTACGACGTCGACGTACGCACCGGAGACGAGGCCGGACCCGGGAGCCGGACCGCGACCGGACCCGCGACCGGAGAGGCGGACCGGTGACGCCGGCCCGCCCTGGTGCGCCCGCCGGCCCCTGGGACGTGATCGTGGTCGGCGGCGGTCCCACCGGCCTGTCGGCCGCGACCCTGCTGGGCCAGCACGACCTGCGGGTCGCGGTCGTCGAGCGCCACCACGACGTCTACCCGCTTCCGCGGGCCGTCCACCTCGACGACGAGGTCTACCGGATCCTCCACCAACTGGGCGTCGGCGAGGAGTTCGCCGCCCACACCCGCCCCGCGGCGGGACTCCGGCTGGTCGACGGGCGCCATCGCGAGCTGGCCACCTTCACCCGCGAACTGACGACCGCCGCCGGGCTTCCGCAGGCCAACATGTTCGACCAGCCCGACCTCGAACGCCTGCTGCGCGACAACCTCGCCCGGCTGCCCGGCGTCGAGATCCTCGGCGGCCACGAGCTGCTCGGCCTCGACCTCGCCGACGACGCGTCGGTCACCGCCCGCGTACGCCGGCCGGGCGGCGCCCAGGCCGGCCTGCGGGCGCCGTACGTCATCGCCTGCGACGGCGCCAACAGCACAGTCCGCCGCCTGCTCGGCGTCGGGAGCGACGATCTCGGGTTCGAGCAGCGCTGGCTCGTCGCCGACGTCCACTGCCGGGCCGGCCTCGATGCCTGGGACGGCGTGCACCAGGTGTGCGACCCCCGGCGGGCCGGCACGTTCATGCGCATCGGCCCCGACCGCTACCGCTGGGAGTTCCGGCTGCTCGACGGCGAGACCGCCGCCGACTACGGCTGCGTCCCCGCGCTGCGCCGGCTGATCGGGCCCTGGGTTACCCGGATCCCGGACGGGGAACTGGCCCTGGTCAAGTGCACGGAGTACACCTTCCGCGCCCGGGTCGCGCAACGCTGGCGCGCGGGGCGGGTCTTCCTCGCCGGTGACGCCGCCCACGTCACGCCACCGTTCATCGGCCAGGGCATGGGCGCGGGCCTGCGGGACGCGCAGAACCTCGCGTGGAAGCTGGCCGCGGTGCTGCGCGGGCATGCCGGGCCGGAGCTGCTGGACTCGTACGAGGCCGAGCGCCGGCCGCACGCCACGACGATGATCAAACGGGCCCGGACCGTGGGCCTGGTGATGACCGGCGGGGGCCGGGCCGCCTCGGTCGCCCGCCGCCGCCTCGTGCCCCCGCTCGCCCGCTCCCGCCTGGTCCGGCGCGCCCTGCTCGACAGCCGCACCCCGGCGCTCACCCTCGGCGCCCGCGTGCCGCGGGGCACCCCCCGCGGCGTACGGGGCGCGCTCCTGCCGCTCGTCCGCCTGCCCGGCCCGGACGGCACCCCCGTGCTGGTCGACCGGCTGCTGGGCGACCGTACCGCCGTCGTCGCGCTCCCCGGCGTCGACCTCGCGGCCGTCCCCGACGCGCTGCCGACGGCGTGGCTTACCATCGACCCGGCGGGCGCCGAGGGCGAACGCCTCCTCGCGGGGTGGCTGCGGCGCGCGCACGTCGGATGGGTGCGCGTCGACCCGGACCGGGTGATCCGGGCCGCCGGGCCGGCCGGGTTCCCGAGGTGAGCGCGGGGAGGACCCGCGGCGGGCCGCAGCCGCCGCCCCGCCGCGCCCGGGGGACCGGTGGCTGAGCCGGCGCCCGGTCCGGATACGATCCCGGCCATGTCCGAACGTGCCCCTTCGCGTGGAGAACGGCGCAAGCTGCGTACGCGCAGGGCGCTGATCGAGGCCGCCCAGGAGATCTACGCCCAGCGCGGTGACCTCGACGTCAGCATCCAGCAGATCACCGAGGCGGCCGACATCGGCTTCGGGTCGTTCTACAACCACTTCTCCTCCAAGGCCGAACTCCTCGACGCGGCGATCGCCGAGGCCCTGGAGACCCACGCCGCCTGGCTGGAGAGCCTGCTCGCGGACGTCGACGACCCGGCCGTGGTCTTCGCCACGTCGATGCGGCTGACCGGCCGCCTGGTCCGTACCCGCCCCCGGATCGCGCGCGTGATGATGAACAGCGGGGGCGCACTGCTCGCCGCCTCCTACGGGCACGCGGCGCACGCCCGCCGGGACATCGAGGCGGCGGTCGCCGCCGGCCGCTTCGCGACCGAGGACGTCGGGGTCGCGCTCGCGTGCACGGCGGGGTGCCTGGTCGCCACGATGCATCTGTGCACGCTCGACCCGCAGCTCCCGGTCGATGACATCGCCGACCAGACCGTGCTCAACGTGCTGCGGATGTTCGGCATGGAGAACACCGAGGCCCGCCGCATCGTGTCCCTGCCGCTCCCCGGCGGCGAGCCGCCGCCCACGCCGATCTGACGTTGGCCGGCCGGGGGCTTCGCTTGCGTTCGAGGGCGCTCCAACTCCTACGGTCACAGCCATGACCACCACGAACGACAGCAAGACATGGATCATCACGGGCGCCAGCTCGGGCATCGGCCTGGCCCTCGCCGAGGCGGCGCTCGCGGCCGGCGAGAACGTGACCGGGACCGCGCGCCGGGCTGACCGGTTCGCCGAGCTGCGGGCGCGGTACCCGGACCGGTTCCTGCCCGTCGAGCACGACGTCCGCGATACGGCGGAAGCGGACGCGGTCGTACGGCGGGCGCTGGCGGCGTTCGGGCGCGTGGACGTGCTCGTCAACAACGCCGGCGCCGGCCAGGTCGGCGCCGCCGAGGAGATCACGGACGAGGCGCTACGGGCCATGCTGGAGCAGCACCTGTTCGGCCCGGCCGCCTACGTGCGTGCCGTCCTGCCGCACCTCCGGGAGCGGCGCGCGGGCGCGATCGTGCAGATGAGCAGCCAGGGCGGGCGGATGTCGTTTCCCGCCGTCGGCAGCTACTCGGCGGGGAAGTTCGCGCTGGAGGGGTGGTCGGAGGCGCTGGCGGGCGAGGTCGCGCCCTTCGGCATCCGCGTCCTCATCGTCGAGCCCAGCCGTTTCCGTACCGCGTTCAACGCCGCCGACGTGCTCAACACGGCCCGGCAGAACTCCGTCTACGACGACGTCATCGGCGCCGTGCGCGCGAACATGGCCGAGGCGGACGGCATCCAGGAGGGCGACCCGGCACGCGCCGCGCAGGTGATCCGCGACGTGCTCGACATCCCCGGCGCACCGCTGCGACTCCCGCTCGGCGCCGAGGCGGTGCGCAATCTCACCCGCGTCTACGGCGCCGCGCTGGCCGACGTCGAGAAGTGGGCGCAGGTGAGCGAGTCGGCAGACTTCCCCGGCCTGCCGCCCGCGGTACGCGCGTTCTGAGCACCCCGCGACCGAGGCGGCCGTCCGCACTCACCACAGGGCCGTGCCGCGCAGGCAGGCGGGGCCGGCGGTGACCGTCACGCCTCCCGCGCAATCCAGCCGGGCGCCCAGAGAGCCCCGGGGTGTGCAGCCGCGCTCCAGCCAGGCGTGGGCGGAGCCGAGCCTGGATGGCCCGTACGCAGCGGCGACATGCCGCCTCCCTCGCTGTCCGCGCTCGCCGGCGTCGCCCTGCTCGGCGGCGCGGCGCTCACCCTCATGGTGAACGACACCGTCCCGGGGGCGGGCCGGCCTGGCTCCAGCCGACCGGCCCGGCCACCTTCGCCGTGGTCATGTCCGTTCGTGGCGCCGGCGGCTGCCTCATGAACTCCGGTTCCCGGCCGCGGTCCTGACCGAGTGGCTCTGACCAGCAGCGGAATCGTCCTCATCGGTCACCTTGCAGCCGGGGACCGAGGGCCAGCGGACCGTCAGAACCACGGACTCTTCCTCCGCGAACCAGGAGTGATCAACGCCCTGGCCCCACACGACGTAGTCCCCCTGCTCGGCCAGGAGAACGCTGCGCCCGGGCAGTTCCACCCGGAAGCGCCCGCTGATGAGGACCAACAGTGCCGTGCGTTCTTCGCCAGTCACCCACTGAGCCCGCTCGTCGCCCTGAGGGTGGACGCCCCATTTGATCTCCACGTCCTCGCTGTGACGAGGATCGGGGGCGTCCTTGAAATGCCCGAGCAGCCACCCCCGGTCCAGCACCGCATCCCTGCCGGCATTGCCCGCATACACGTTCTCGGTCATGGCTCGGAAGGCAGCAGCGAGCCGCCTGCGCACTCACAGCAGCAACCGCCGTCACTTGCCCCGGCATCGGCCCCGGCCCGGCGGGCAACCGCTCACGCGGCGGAGTTCAGGCGGTCGTGGTGCTCCGGGGGCAGTTTCAGCTCCGTCCCAGCGATTGCCTCGTCGAGCTGGGCGGTGGAGCTGACGCCGACGACGGGCGTGGCGGCCGGATTCCCTCCGGTCAGCCACGCCAGCACCACCTGGTTGCGGGTGGCGCCGGTCTCGGCGGCCAGCTCGCCGAGGACCGTGAGGCGGCGGTCGGTCCCGGGGTGCTCGTACTCCGCCGGCAGCGGCCTGTCCGCGCGGGTGTAGCGGCCGGTCAGCAGCGGCGTGTACGCCCACAGCGCCATGTCCGGGTGGTGCTCCAGATAGTGGAGCACCTCGTCGGTGACCGCGCCGAAACGGTGCACCACGGTGGGGCTGGTGGCGGGGCGGGGCTGCAGGTACGTGTGGTGCTGCTGCACCGCGGTGAAGCCGGCACCGCCCTGGTCGCGGGCGAGCCGGCGGGCGCGTTCGACCTGCCAGGCGGGGTAGTTGGAGCAGCCGAGCCGTCCGACCGTACCCGCGGCCACCAGCTCGGCGAAGGCGGAGACAGTCTCTTCCAGCGGCGTGTCCGGGTCGGGCTTGTGTGCCCAGTACAGCTCCACGTGGTCCGTGCCGAGGCGCCGTAGGCTGCCCTCGATCCCGCTCTTGACCACCGCGGCGGAGAGCCCTTGGGCGGCGGCCCCCGGAACGGCCTCGCGGGGCTCGCATCCCACCTTGGTGCTGATCTTCACCCGGTCGCGTACACCCGGGCGGCGTGCCAGCCACCGCCCCAGCAGCGCCTCGCTCTGCCCGCCGAAGCCGGTCGGATCCTCCCAGAAGGCATAGCAGTCGGCGGTGTCGATCCACACGCCGCCGGCGTCCACGAAGCGGTCCAGGATCTCGAACGAACGGCGCTCGTCCTGCACCGTGCCGAACAGCATCGTCCCCAGGGCCAGGTTCTCAGTCATGACACTCACGCTAGCCCGATACGGCTTGGCTATATGCTCCAATGCCATGGCAGATTTCCAGACCAATTCTGCCTGGGCGACGCTGCTGGACGTCGGTGCCGCCGAAGGCGGACGCCGTGGCCTGCACGATCGCCTCGCGCACGCACTCCGTGCGGCGATCAGAGAGGGCCGGCTGACCGAGGGCGCCGCGGTTCCGCCGAGCCGGGTGCTCGCCGAGGAACTCGGCTGCTCCCGCTGGGTGGTCACCGAGGCGTACGGACAGCTCACCGCGGAGGGTTACCTCTCCGCGCGGGTCGGTTCCGCGACGCGCGTCTCGTGGACGCCGGACACCGCGCCGCCGCGGCCCTCCGCGCGCCCCGCGCGCCGCGTGCCGGAGCCGCCTCCGGTCCGCTACGACCTGGCGCCCGGCCTGACCGACCTGCGTGCCTTCCCGCGCCGCAGATGGGCCGAGGCCGTCCGGGCGGTCACCAGCTCTGCCGTCCGCTACGACCTCGGCCTGCCCGACCCCGCCGGGCACACGGCGCTGCGCGCCACCGTGGCGCAGTACCTGCGGCGGGCGCGCGGCGCGGACACCGGCACGGAGTCCGTGTCCGTCTGCGCCGGTGCCACCGACGGCCTGGTGCGTACGTGCCGGGCGCTGCGCGCCCGGGGCGTGGCGGACGTGGCCGTGGAGGAGCCGGGCTGGGGGCGGCTGCGGGTGGCCGCGACGAGCGCGGGGCTGCGGGTGCACCCCGTCCCCGTGGACGGCGACGGCCTGCGCGTCGACGACCTCGTACGTACTCCGGCGCGTGCGGTCGTCGTCGGGGCGGCGCACCAGTTCCCCACCGGCGTGGTCCTGTCCGCGTCCCGCCGGGCGGAGGTGGTGAACTGGGCCCGCGAGGTGGACGGGTTCGTCATCGAGGACGACTACGACGCCGAGTTCCGCTACGACCGCCACCCGGTCGCGGTCATGCAGGGGATGGCCCCGGGCCGGGTCTTCCTCCTGGGCTCGGTGAGCAAGACGCTCTCGCCGGCACTCGGCCTGGGCTGGCTGGTCACGCCCGGCGCGGTGATCCCGGCGCTGCGGGCGGCCAACCCCGTCGCCGCCGCGCCGCCGGTGCTGGACCAGCTTGCGCTGGCCGCCTTCATCGACCGCGGGTGGTACGACGCTCATCTGCGCGCGGCCCGGCGGCGGTTCCGTACCCGCCGGGACCTGCTGGTCCACGCGCTCGCCGCCCAGGTGCCGGAGGGCCGGACCGCCGGCACCGAGGCGGGTCTGCACCTCGTGCTGCACCTGCCGGAGGGCACCGACACCCGCGGCACGGTCCTGGCCGCGGCAGCCGCCGGGCTGCGGGTTGCCGACCTCGCCGACTACCGCACGCGGCAGTCGGCGGACCCCGCCCTGGTCATCGGCTACGGCAACATCGGGGACACCGAGATCCACCCGGCCGTCACGCTCCTCCGCCGCGTACTGCGCCGACCTGGTCGCCCCGAGGCGACGGCCGCGGGCGGAGGCCGTCCATGAGGACGGTGAGGAAGGCGTCGGCCAGCTCGGGAGTTCGGGTACGGGGGTGCCGCTTGCGCGGCGGCCGGCGGACGGGGGCGCTCAGGCGGTCCCGTCCCGTTCGGGTCCGGCGGCCGTCGCCGGGGCCCGTTCCGTGCGTGCGGCGGCCGGGGCTTCGGCCCGTATCGCCGCGGCGACGTGCGCGGGGTGGCTGAGCTGCGGGTGGTGGCCGGCGTCGGGGACGACGGTGCGGGGGAGGCCGGGGGCATCGGCACCGAGCGGGTCGAGGGCACCCGTGACGATGCGGACCGGCACCGGGCAGCCGGCCGTCAGTGCCCGCAGCGCGGTGCGCTCGGCGGGGCGCTGGGCCTGGGCGAGGCGGCGGGCGGTGCGGCGGGCGACCCCGGGGCGCCGGAGTTGGGCGACGGCGTCGTCCAGCGCGCGCGAGGCGGAGCCGGGGGCGTCCGCGCCGTCGGTGCCGGGCGGTGCACCGCCGAGGAGCGCCGTGGCGAGCCGGCGGGCCGGCATGGTGCGCAGCAGCGGGCCGGTGAGTGCGGGGATGCGCAGGTGCGGTCGGGGGCGGGGCTGGAGGAAGTACGGCGAGACGAGGACCAGCGCGGCGATCCGGTCGGGGTGGGCGTGCGCGTGGCGCAGCGCCGGTGCGGCGGCAGCCGAGTGGGCGACGAGGACCGGCCGGCCGTGCAGGGGTGCCATCAGGTCGGCGAGCCAGTCGGCGGTGGCCGTGGAGTTCCCGGGCAAGGGAGCGGAGCGGCCGAGTCCCGGCAGGTCCGCGACCAGCACGGGGCCGTCCAGCTCCGGCAGCAGCCCCTGCCATGTCTCCGCGTCGAGCGGCAGGCCGTGGAGCAGGACGTGTCCGGCGTCGCGGCGGTCGCCCGCGACGTACGTCCGGGTGCCGGCGACGGACGTCATCCCGCCGGGCAACGGCGGGTCGGCGCTTCCGAACCGTTCGGCGACGAGCCGGTCGGCCCAGCGGCGCAGCGCGTCGGCGACGGGCGGGTGGCCGAATCCGGCGGCGCCGGCGAGCGCGTCGGCGGAGGCCGTGTCGTAGCGGTCCTCGGACAGGAAGGTCAGCGTCTCGGGCTCGGTCCGGGTCAGGGCGCGGGGCAGGCGGCGTACGAGGCCCACGGGCAGGGTCGCGCGCGGGGACCGTACGCCGAGGTGGCGGGCGAGCAGCGCGATGAGGTCCGGCAGTTCGGGGGTGGCGTCGTCCAGGACCCAGTGGGCGTGGAGCGGTTCGCGGTCGTGTCCGGGCACGGCGGCGAGGAAGCGGGCGAGGTGGTCGACGGTGACGACGGGGACGAAGGTGCGCCGGGTGCCGGCCAGCGCCGGGAGCTTCCCGGCCCACAGCCGCTCGACCATCTCGGCCAGGCCGACGTACTGGCCCGCTTCGCCGGTGTGCGAGTGCCCGATGACGGTGGCCGGGTTGACCAGGGTCAGCGGGACGGCGGACCGCTCGGCGGCGGCGCGCAGGGCGGCGTCGGCCTCGTGCTTGGACGCCTCGTACGCGCCGTAGCGGCGGTAGAGGCGGGCCAGTCGGTCCTCGGGCGCGGGGTGGGGCAGCGGCTCGGCTCCGCTGACGCGGTATCCGGATACGTGGACCAGCCGGCGCAGGCGGGGGCGGGTGGTCGCCCAGCTCAGCACGTTCAGGGCGCCGTCGACGTTGACGCGCCGGGCCTCGTCGCGGGCGAGGCCGAAGCGGAAGAGTGCGGCGGTGTTGAAGACGTCGCGTACGGCGGTGAGCCGGTCGGCCGCGACTTGGGCGAGGCCGAGGCCGGGGCGGGTGACGTCGGCGGAGACGACCGTCAGGGCGCGGTCGTCGACGTCGTGGTCGCGGAGCCAGGTGCGCAGTTCCTCGCCGCGGGCCGGGGTGCCGCGGACGGTGGCGGCGACGGAGCGCCCCCGGGTGAGGAGTTCCGCGGTGAGCCATCGGCCGATGAGGCCGGTCGCGCCGGCGACGAGGGTGTCGGGCTCTGGGGTCATCACTGCTCCTGTATAAGTAGACCGATCTGCATATTTTCGCGATGCGACGCGGCAAGGGATCCGGTACGTACGAAGGGAAGGCGCTTCGCGCGAGGGACGTACGCTCCAGGCGGCGGCTCCCGGGCGGGAGTCCGCGCCCTCAACCGCCCAGCAGCACCCCCGCCGCGCGCCGGGCCTGCTCCATCGGCACCCGGCTGCGGCGCGCACGGGAGAGCACCAGCGCCCCCTCGATCAGCGCCAGCAGCGCGCCGGCCAGCGCCTCGGCGTCGGCCCCGGAGCGCCCGTCGGCGATCAGCCGGTCGGCGAGCGTGCGCTGCCACCCGTCGTAGACCTCCGCGCAGACGCGCTGCAGCGCGTCGTTGCCGGCGCTCACCTCCAGGGCGACCGTCGCGACCGGGCAGCCCTTCGCGTACGCCGCTTCCTCCATCCGGCCGGCCAGCGCGTCCAGCACCGACTCCACCAGCGACCGCGCGTCGGGAGCGGCGTCGGCGAGGTCGCGGACGAGGCCGCCGACCTCCCTCCCGGAGACGACCAGCGCCTCGGCGGTCAACTGGTCCTTGCCGCCGGGGAAGTGGTGGTACAGCGAGCCGCGCGGGGCGCTGCCCGCCGCGATCACGTCGTTCAGGCCCGTGCCGTGGTAGCCGCGCGCCTCTATCAGCGTGCGTGCGGCGTCGACCAGCCGTGCCCGCGTCTGCATTCCCTTGACCGCCATGGCCTACACGCTAGACCGGTCTGCATAATGCGTCCAGCCCTCCCTCCTCATGCGGCCTCGGCCGGGTCCTTGAGCGTGACGTCGAGCGGGGTGGGCGCGTGCCAGACGCTGCCCCATGCGTCACCGTCCTGGGCAACGGCGACCAGGGCCCCGGGCGGCGTCCTGCGTGGCCGGTCCTCCGTCATAGGGCCGTCGGCCAGGGGGCGCTAGGAAGGCGTGGCCGTGCGGCGACGGCGGCGGTGTGCCCGCTGGCGGCAGGTCGCGCCGCAGTAGCGGGCCGGGCGGCCGGTGGGGCGGGCCTCGATCAGGGCCCCGCAGTCCTCGCACCGCGGCGCCGTGTCAGGGGTGGTGCGGGTGCTGTCACGAAAGGCCCGCCCTTGCGTCACGGTGTGCGGGGTCCGCAGGCTCTCCAGCGTCAGCCGCACGATGCGGGTGCCGCCCCTCCGGTCACGGTGGGCGGCCTGCATCGCCGCGCACCCGGCGGTGAGCGCGACGACGTCGTCCGTGCCGACGTCGCGGCGGACCCCGCCGGCCTGCTGGGCGGCGCGGAGCAGCCCGTCGAGCGCCTGGCGGAACCGCCGCACCGACGCGGTCAGGCCCGGCCGCGGCCAGCTCGTCTGCGCGGCCAGGGCGTCGCAGGCGTGCGTGCGCCCGTACGACGTGTCGACGGTCACCAGGAGGAAGCCGAAGAGCGCCGCGACAGGGTCGGTGCGCGTCGCCCACCGCCTGGCGGCGTCCACCAGGCTGTCGACCTGCCGGACGAGTACCGCCTCCAGCAGGATCTCCTTGCTGGGGAAGTGCCGGTACACCGTGCCGGCGCCGACCCCCGCCTGCCGTGCGATCACGCTGAGCGAGATGTCCAGGCCGTGTTCGTCGAACGCCCGCGACGCGGCGGCGAGCACCTTCGCGCGGTTGCGGCGGGCGTCGGCCCGGCCGGCGTCCCGGGGAGCTGCGGTCATGTCACGTAATCCCTTGTCCGTGCCGCTCAACCGGGTGGAGCATTCCACATCGTCCCCGGGCCCTGCCTGATCCGAACCGTACTGCCGACCATCCCGGGGTGGAGGACGATATGACAACTGACCGCGTGGTCGTCGTGACCGGTGCGACCGGCCGGCAGGGCGGCGCCACCGCGCGCCGGCTCCTGGCGGCCGGCAGGCCGGTGCGCGCGCTCGTACGGGACACGGCTGCTCCGCCGGCCGCGGCGCTGCAGACCGCGGGGGCCGAACTCGTACGCGGCGACTTCGACGATCCGTCGAGTCTGCCCGCGGCGCTGGAGGGAGCGGCGGCGCTGTTCGCCGTGCCGCCCGTCGCCTTCGGCCCGGACGGCTCCGGTGTGGCGCAGGAGTTCGCCCGGGGCCGGGCACTCGTCGATGCCGCCGCGGCGGCGGGAGTCGGGCACGTGGTGTTCACGGGTATCGCGTCCACCCCGGGCCGCCTCGGCGGCTCCGAGGGGAAGAAGCGCATCGAGGACTACCTGCGTGAGCGGATCCGGTCGGTGACCGTGCTGCGCCCGGTGCGGTTCATGTCGAACTACCTCGGCTCGCTGCCCATGGGGCTCGACGGGATCGCCGGCGGCGTGCACCGGCACCTCTTCCCGCCGGACGAACCCGTCCAGATCATCGCGGTGGAGGACATCGCCGAGTTCGCCGCACTGGCCTTCCAGCAGCCGGACCGGTTCGCGGGACGGACCCTGGAGCTGGCCGGGGACGCCCCCACACCGGCCGCGGCGGTCGCCGCGATCAGCGAGGCCACCGGGGTCGCGATCCGCTACGAACAGCTCACGCACGCCGAGGCGACCGCCCTCAGCCCCGAGATCGCCGAGGTCCGGGAGTCCTGGGCGGCCGGATCGCGCTGGCGTGCCGACATCGAGGCGCTGCGCGTCATCCACCCCGGACTGCGTACGCTCGCGGACTGGCTGGCCGAATCCGGCGCCGCCCTGCTGCGGGAGCGGCTCCTCAACGCCGCGTAGCCGGTGGCCCGCGGAGAGCGCCGCCGCTTCGGCGGGCCCGCGGACGGCCGGCATGTCCGGCCCTCCGTCCTGAGTGACATCGGTCCCGTCGTTTGGCCCAGTGGAGTGCGTCGACTTTGGCGCTGGAGGGTGCGCGGTGCCGGCTCCAGAGTGGACTCATGGAAGACAGTGCCGCGGACCCGCCCGCTGCCCTCGGCGGGCCGGGTCCGCTGGACGCGGGCGCCGAGGCGGGAGCCGGGCTGCTCGCCGAGGCCGTCCGGCTGGTCGTGCAGCACGCGGAGGCGGTGGCCGACGGCCCGGTGGCGCCCGCCGAGCCGGGCACCGACCGGATCCGCGACTGGCTGGCCGCCCATGACTTCGCCGGGCCGCGCCCCGCGGGCGAGCTGCTTCAGGAGGTGACCGCGGCGCTGCGGCGCTGGGGCGTGCACCCCACGCACCCGCGCTACCTGGGCCTGTTCGTACCCACGCCCACATGGTGGGGCGTCGCCGGCGAGCTGCTCGCCGCCGGCGTCAACCCGCAGCTCGCCGCCTACGGGCACGCTCCGGCCGCCGTCGAGATCGAACGGCACGTGCTGCGCTTCCTCGCCGCCCGCCTGGGCCTGCCGCCCAGCGCGGACGGCAGCTTCACCACCGGCGGCGCCGAGGCCAACCTCACCGCCGTCGTCGTCGCCCTGACCCGCCGTTTCCCCGCCTACCCGGACAGCGGACTCGCCGCGCTCCCGGGGCGGCCGGTGCTCTACACCTCGGCCGAGAGCCACCTGGCCTGGCTGAAGATCGCGCACATGACCGGGCTCGGCCGGCGCGCCGTGCGGCTCGTTCCGGTCGACGCGGCGGGCCGGCTGGACGTGGCGCGGCTGCGCGACCTGCACGACGGGGACGTCGCGGCGGGGCGCGTGCCGTTCCTGCTGGTCGGCACCGCGGGCACCACGGGCCGCGGCGCCGTGGACCCGTTGCCGGAGCTGGTCCGGCTGGCGGGCGCCTGGGGCCTGCACTTCCACGTCGACGCGGCCTGGGCCGGTGCGGTGGCGCTGTCGGACCGGCTGCGTCCGCTGCTCGCCGGCGTGGAGCGGGCCGACAGCGTCACCGTCGACGCGCACAAGTGGCTGTCCGCCCCCATGGGCGCGGGCGTCTTCCTCACCCGGCACCCCGGCGCCCTGGCCGACAGCTTCCGGGTGAGCACCTCGTACATGCCCCCGGGCAGCGACGCGGGGCCGGACCCGTACGTCACGAGCGTGCAGTGGTCGCGTCGCTTCGCCGGGCTGAAGGTGTTCCTGGCGCTGGCGGGGGCCGGCCGGGACGCCTTTGCGCGGCAGTTGGAGCGCGACACCGAGCTGGGGTGCCTGCTCGCCCGGCGGCTGGCCGGGGACGGCTGGCGGCGCGTGAACGACACACCGCTGCCGGTGGTGTGCGTCGCCGACCCCGGGGCCGAGGCGCTGGGGCCGGAGCGCGGCGCGGAGTGGCATGCCGCGGTGGTCGCCCGGGTCGTACGCGGTGGCCGGGCCTGGGTCAGCGTCGTACGACTCGACGACCGGTCCGCGATCCGGCTGTGCATCACCAGCCACCGCACGCGTGCCCAGGACATCGAGGCCGCGGTGGCCGCGCTCGGTGCGGCCCGGGCGGCCACGCCGTACGAGGCCGTGCGCGGAGACGGCCTTCGGCCGCACCCGTAGACCGTTCACGGCCCGCCAGGGACCGGCAGACCGGGCGGCGGGAGACGCACTTCTTTCCGCCGGCTATTCCTGGTCGGCCTGGAGCCGCGGCGCGGGTGCGGCCGCGGTGTCGTCCTGGAGGCCGTCGATGGACCGGCGGGCGAAGTCCACGAGGTGCCGGCGCAGTTGCCTGGAGCCGTCCGCGCCGGCGCCGGAGTCGCCGAGGATCATGCGGGTCATCTGCGGCACGGCGTCGGGCCAGGCGGCGAGGCCGATGAGGATGAGCAGGCAGGCGGCGACCGCGGGCGACCGCTCGTCGCCGAGCGTCTTGGCGAGGGCGGCGGTCTTCTCGTCATAGAGCGAGGTGCGCTGGGCCTCGCCCGGGAGCCTGTCGTCCCGGTAGTGCAGCGCCTCCCACATCAGGAGCCGGACGAGGTCGGAGTTGGCGTGGTGGAAGTCGTAGACCCGCCCGACGTACTCCGCGGGGTCGTCGCCGGGGCGCAGGGGGACGGCCTCGGCGAGTTCGTCGAGGGCCTGCGCGACGACCGCGTCGAACAGCTTCTGTTTGTTGCCGAAGTAGCCGTAGATGCGTTCCTTGTTCACTCCCGCCAGCGCCGCGATCCGGTCCACACGCGCGCCGGCGATGCCGTGCTCGGCGAACTCGTGCCTGGCCGCGGCCAGCAACCGCGCCTTGGTGCCCCCGCCTGCCTTGTCGGTCATGCGTACAGCTTAGGGCCGCCCGGCCGGCCTTCCAACCAACCGGATGGTTGACAGCCAACTAGTTAGTTGGCTAGCTTCGTCACCGCACACCGCACACCGCACACCGCACAGCTCCGACGCACGGAGGCACGACCATGCGCAACATGACCACGGCACGCACCCGCCGGCCGTCGCCGCAGCCTGCCCCGCCGGCGCCGCCGTCCGTGCACGTGCGGACGCTTGTGACCTGGCTGGCCGTGTACCCGAGCATCACCGTGGCCCAGCTCGTGTGCGGCCCGCTGCTGGCGCCGTTGGCGGTCCCGCTGCGCACCCTGGTGATCACCGCGATCGTCGTTCCTCTCGTCGTCTACGTCCTCGTCCCGCAGCTGCTCAGGACGCTTCTCGCGCTGGCCACGGCGGCGGCCCGCCGCCGAGGGGGTCCATCGAGCGGTGGACGGCGGATTCCACCGGTCGCTGCTGTCCCCGGTCCCCCCGCGGCGAGCAGCATCGATGCGATGGGCCGCACACCCGCGGCCAGGGTCCCGGCAGAAAGAGAAGACTCATGTCCCGACTGCGGCACGCCATAGTCCTCGGTCTCTGCGCCTCCGCCGTCACGGCACCCCACGTCCTCGCCCAGCCCTCCGGCTCCGCGGCCCCCGCCGCCGGGGGCCGCGGAGCCGGGGCGCCCGCGCTGTCGTGGCACCCGTGCGCTCAGGACGACGGCCCCGCCGGACAGGAGTGCGCTGAACTGCCGGTGCCGCTGGACTACCGCAGACCCGAAGGTCCGCAGCTCGCCCTCGCGGTGTCCCGGGTCCGCAGCGAGGACCCGGCGGCACGCCGCGGGACGCTGCTGGTGATCCCCGGCGGCCCCGGCGACTCCGGGGTGGCGCGGCTGACGCGGCGCGCGGAGGCGCTGCGCGCGGAGCTGGGCGGCGCGTACGACCTCGTCGGCCTCGACCCGCGGGGCGTGGGCGGCAGCACGACGGCCGGCTGCGGCCTCACCGCGCAGGACCGGACCGTCATGGCGCTGCGCCCCTGGCCGGACGCGGAGGGCCGGATCGGCGAGAACGCCGCCCGCGCCCGGCGCACCGCCGAGGCGTGCGCCCGCAACGGCGGGGCGGTGCTGCGCAGCTTCTCCACCGCGAACGAGGTCCGCGACCTCGACCGCTTCCGCCAGGCGCTCGGAGAAGAGCGGATCTCGGCGTATGCGACCTCGTACGGAAGCTACGTGGCGGCGGGCTACGCGCAGCGTCACCCGCAGCACACCGACCGCTGGGTGATGGACGGCAGCGGCGACCCCGACCCGGAGCGGGTCGGGCGCGGCTGGCTGGCGAACCTGGCCCGGGGCACCGAAGACCGCTTTCCCGACTTCGCCGCCTGGGCGGCCGACCCTGCCCGCGCGGACGAAGGACTGCGGCTGGCGGAGCGGGCCGCTGACGTCCGTACGCTCTTCCTCGACCTCGCGGCCGAGCTGGACCGCGCCCCGAAGGAGACGACCACCGACGGCGTCCCGCTGGACGGCAGCACGCTGCGGCAGGCCATGCAGAGCGCCCTGGCCGACGACTCCGCGTTCCCCGCGCTGGCCCGGCTCATCCAGCAGGCCGGGGATCCGGACGCCACCCCCGTACTGCCGCCGGAGCTGACCGTGACGCTGCCCGACTCCGCCGTGTCCATGGCCCACGCGGTCCTGTGCAATGACGTCCGCTGGCCGGCCTCCGTCCCCGCGCACCGGCGCGCGGTAGCCGCCGACCGCACCCGCAACCCGCTGACCGCCGGCATGCCGGTGAACATCACGCCCTGCTCCTTCTGGCAGGACGAACCCGCCGACAAGCCCGTCCGCATCACCGGCGACGGGCCGTCCAACATCCTCATGGTGCAGAACCTCCGCGACCCGAACACCCCCTACACCGGCGCGCTGAAGATGCGCGCGGCCCTCGGCGACCGCGCCCGCCTCGTCACGGTCGACAGCGGCGGCCACGGCGCGTACCTGAACAACGGCAACGCCTGCGGCGACCTCGCCGTCACCGCCTTCCTCACCACGGGCCGGCGCCCCGCAACCGACACCCTCTGCCCGGACTGAGCCCGCCGCCGGCAGGCTGTCCCGGGCCGGGATCACCGAAGCCACCCGCTGGCGGTACCGGCCAGGGCGCCCGGGCCGGGCAGCCCGTCAGCCGAGCAGGCGCCGCAGTTCCTCGGCGAGTTCGCGGGCCCGGTCCAGGTCGGCAGGTGCCGGTGGCGCGGTGCCGGGGGTACCGGTGGCAGGCTCGGGGGTCCCGGTGCCCGCGGCGTCGAGCGCACTCAGCCGTACGGTCTCGGTGGTCTCGGAGACGTCGATGTCGAAGACCACGCGGTCGGCGCGGTGCCAGGTGGTGAACCACTCCAGTGCGTGCCCGTGCTGGTCGGTCGTCTCGCCTTCGAGCATCAGCAGCGGACCGCCGGGATCGGTCCGCAGCTCCTCAGCGAGCATGTCGTCGGCCGCGACCGCACGCACCTGCCGCCGTCCGCTGACCGGCCGCAGCCCGTAGTTCCGGGAGAGCAGCCGGTGCAGCGAGGCGTCGGTCAGGTCCTCGGCGCGCAGCCCCGGGAGCTTTGCGGCCGGCAGCCAGGTGCGTACGTACGCCAGCGGGTCGCCGCCCACGAGGCGGAGGCGCTCCAGGCGCAGCGCGTCCGCCGTGTGCAGGAACGCCTGGGCGCGCGGTGGCGGGGTGCCGGGGCCCAGCGTGCGTACGACGGTGCGCAACTCCTGCCCGGCGACGGCGAACTGGTCGGACAGACCGGTCGCCCGCTGCACCAGCCGCCGGTACTCCGCCGGCGACGCCACCAGCGTCGGCCGGCCCTGGCGGCGGATGACCAGGCCGTCGGCGGCCAGTCCCGCCACCGCCTGGCGCACCACGCTGCGCCCGACGCCGAACGTGGCGCACAGCTCGGCCTCGCTCGGCAGCGGAGCACCCGGCGGCAGGTCGTGGCCCAGGATCTGCTGGCGCAGGGACTGGGCGACCTGCTGGTGCAGTGGCCGCGGGTCACTTCTGTCGACTGCCATATCGCCCGGAGTCTACGAGGCCGTGCCCGGCCGTTCCACGGTGGCTGCCGCGGCCTGCTCGCCCGCCTTCGCGGTCTGCCACACCTGACCCCAGCCCGGCGCCAGTTCGGCGGCCCGCCGGGTGGCCAGCACCAGGCTCGCCTCCCGGGCGACGCCCTTGCCCGCGATGTCGAAGGCGGTGCCGTGGTCGACGGAGACCCGGACGACGGGCAGGCCGACGGTGATGTTCACGCCGTCGTCGCCGTACACCGCCTTGAAGGGGGCGTGCCCCTGGTCGTGGTAGCAGACGACGACGAACTTCCACCCGCCCCTGACCGCGGCCGGGATGAGCGCGTCGGCGGGCAGCGGTCCGACGGCGCGGATGCCCGCGGCGCTCGCCCGCTCCACCGCCGGAGCCAGCACGTCGGCGTCCTCGTCGCCGAAGAGGCGGTTCTCGCCCGCGTGCGGGTTGAGGCCGGCGACGCCGATCGGCTCCTCGGGCAGGCCGAGGGCGCGGGCGAACGACCCCACCAGGCGCAGGACGTTGTCGGTGCGCGCGGGGGTCACCCCGGCGATGGCCTCGGTGAGGGACACGTGGGTGGTGAGGTGGAAGAAGAACAGCTCGCCCGCGGAGAGCACGAGGCTGAAGTTCTCGACGCCGAACTCGTGCGCCAGCAACTCGGTGTGCCCGGGCCAGAAGTGGCCCCCGGCGTGCATGGCGGCCTTGTTCAGCGGCGCGGTGACGATGCCGTCGACCAGCCCGTCGCGGGCCAGCGCGCAGGCGCGTTTGACGAAGCGGGCGGAGCCGTCGCCCGCCGCCGCGCTGAGTTGTCCGTACGGGACCGCGCCCAGGGAAGGCCCGTCCTGGACCAGGTCGATGGTCCCCGGCTCGTTCCGGGCGTCGCGGGGCGAGTCGACGACGCGTACGACGGCGGGGTCCGCGCCGATCAGCTCGACGGCTCTGCGGACGGCGTCGGCGTCGCCGATCACGACCGGCCGGCTGACGCCGCGCAGCTCGTCGTGGTGCAGCAGGGTACGGGCCGTGATCTCCGGTCCGATTCCGGCCACGTCGCCCAGGGTGAGGGCGAGCGTGGGCACCTGCGGGTCGTTCACCGGTGACTCCTCTTCGTTCGTACCGCCTGCGCGGCCTTGATCAGTACATCGGGGCTGCCGAAGCCCCCGGCCTTGGTGGCCACGGGCAGCCCGGCCGCCGGGCCGCCGACGACGACGCCCAGCGGCACGCCCGGCTCGACGGTGTCGCACAGCCGGATACCGGTCCCGCCCAAGCATTCCAGGACCGCGCGGGCGCCGTCGCCTCCGGTGGCGACCAGTCCCGCGACCGCGCCCGACGCCCTCGCGTGCACGGCGGCGTCGCGACGATCGCCACCTCGTACGTCATGCGCGCTGCTCCTGCTTGGCGGCGTCCGCGATGCCGCCCGCGGAGCCGTCCGCGTCCCCGGTCTCGTCGGCGACGCCTCCCTGCCGCAGTGCGCCCTTGCGCTTCAGCGCGTACGCCGCGAGCAGCGGTGCGACGATCGCCGTGACCAGGGCCGACGCCGCGACCTGCGCCGTGGCCGTGCCGACGTACTCCTCGAAGCGGGGGTCCGCGGCGGCCACGACGGCGGGGGTGGCGATGGCGTTGCCCGCGGTGGTGCCGGCGGCGAAGCCGAGGCCGGACATGGTGCCGCGGCGCAGGATGTACCGGTAGCCGACGTAGACCAGGGAGCCGGTGAACGGCGCGATCACCAGGCCGAGCAGCAGGCCGGTCACCCCGCCGGTGACGATGTCGCCGAGGTCGATGCCGGTGCCCAGGGAGAACGCGAAGAATGGGATGACGATGTCCGGCACCGGCTGGACGACCTTGCGCCACTCGGCATCGACGTTGCCCACCAGCACGCCCAGCAGGAACGGGACGATCGCGCCGAGCAGAGCGAGGAACGGGATGTCGCCGAGGCCGGATGCGCCGAGGAAGAGCAGCGTCAGGAAGGGGCCGTCGTTGACGGCGCTGGCGACGTAGGCTCCGCGGTCCCGCTCGTCGCCGTACTGCCCGGAGAAGGCGAGCCACAGGCCGCCGTTGCTGTTGTCCATCGAGGCGAGCAGGGCGAGCAGCGAGACGCCGAGCAGTCCGTCGAGGCCGACGCCGAGCCCGAGCAGCACGACCAGCGTGGCCGGGATCAGGCTCTTCATCAGCAGCAGCGTGCCTGCGTGGGCGAGGATCGGGCCGCCGGTGCGCAGGGAGACCTGGGTACCCGTCGCGAAGATCAGCAGGGCGATGAGGGGCAGCGCGCTGTCCTGGAACAGCGCGGTGGTGAAGCTGCCGATCCCGAGCGCCCCGGGGCGAAGGTGCCGAAGACCGCGCCGAGGATCAGCGGGATCAGCATCAGTCCGCCAGGTATGCGCTGCATGGTGGCGAACAGGGGGACCCTGGACTTCTCTGGACCGCTCACGCCGACCTCCTCGTCGGCATCAGGAAACGGCGCGGGCGCCGCACTTGTACGCATCTGTTGTACGCACAAGATGCTACACCGTGCCGGGAAGGGGAAGCCCCGGTTTCCCCGGGCCCGGCACCGGCCGCGGGGCGGCCACCTGGCACCTGAGGCGGACCTTCGGGGTTCCGCATCGAGGGGGAGGTGTCCGGGGCCGCCGCCGTCCTAGGTTGTGGCGAGACCGAAAACCAGAGCGCTCGCCCCGAAGAGCCGCGCGGCGCCCCCCGCTTCCCGAGCGGGAGCGCACGCCGCCCGCCGTCCTCCGCCGCCGCCTCACCCGCCCCCTGCTCCGCCGCCGCCTTACCACCCCCTGCCCTGAAACCGCCGGGCGCGCGGGTCCGCAGCCGGCAATGGCGTGCCGGGCGGCGCGCGTGCCGCCCCGCGTACAGGAGACCCGACCATGGCCCTCACCCGGCCCGCCGCCCCCGCCCCACGCCTCAAGGTGCCCGCCCCGCCTGCCGGCGCCCCCTCCCGCCGGTCCGCCCCGCCTCCATGGCTGTGCGCCCTGACCCCCGCCGTCGCCACCCTCGTCCTCGGGCTGTGGGGGCTCACCCGCCGGGGGTCGATGTGGTGGGACGAGGCCGCCACGTACGACATGGCGCGGCGCAGCCTCCCCCAACTCCTGGACACGCTCGCCACCGTGGACGCGGTCCACGGCCTGTACTACCTGCTGATGCACGGGGTGTTCGCCGTGTTCGGCGACAGCCTGTACGCGCTGCGCCTGCCCTCGCTGCTCGCCATGTCCGCCGCAGCCGCCGGCGTCGCGCTGCTCGGCGGCAGGCTGGCGGGACCCCGTGCCGGGCTGCTCGCGGGCGTGGCCTTCGCGCTGCTGCCCGCGGTGCAGCGCTACGCGCAGGAAGGCCGCTCGTACGCGCTCGTCTGCGCCGCCGTCACCTGGGCGACCTGGCTCTTCGTACGCGCCCTGGGAGAGCGCCGGCCCCGGCTGTGGGCGGGCTACGGGGCGGTGGCCCTCGCCGGTTGCCTGCTGCACGAGTTCGCGGTCCTCGCGGTCGCCGCGCACGGTGCCGCCCTGTGGGTCTCGCCGAACTCCCGCCGCGACCGGCGGGCCTGGACCTGGACGGCGGGAGCGGTGGCGGCAGCGCTGGCCCCGCTCGCCGTGGTCAGCTCCCGGCAGTCGGAGCAGGTGGCCTGGATCGGCCCGCCCGGTTCCGGCGCGTTCCTCGGCTACGCCGTCCCCGCCCTCGCCGGCCTGATCTGCGCCGCCTTCCTCCCGGCGGGCGCGCGGCTGCTGCGGGCCCTCGCGCTGGCGCTGCTGATCCTGCCCGGCGGACTCCTGCTGCTGTCCTCCGCGATCGTCCCTCTCTACGTCTCCCGCTACGTCCTGTACGAGGAGGCGGGCCTGGCGCTGCTCCTCGGCACCGCACTGGACCAACTCTGGCGCCGCCGGTGCCACCGGCGGCTGCTCGCCGCCCTCACCGCGGCGGCCGTGCTGGTGGCGCTGGTTCCGGTCGGGCTGCATCTGCGCAGCCCGGAGAGCCGCCAGGACGACCTGCGCGCCATCGCCCGCGCCGTGGAGACGCAGGGGCGGCCCGGTGACGGGCTGCTCTTCCTGCCGGCCAGGCGCCGTGGCTGGCAGGCGGCCGACCCCGCGGCGTTCGCCGGGCTCATCGACCTCGCGGCGCGGGCGGACCCGCGCGCGTCCGCCACCCTCTACGGGGTGGAGCTGCCGCCCGCCGCCGTCCGCACCCGGATGCTCACGGCCGACCGGATCGTCGTGCTGCGCGACCCGGCCGGCGAGCCCGGCGACGTCACCCCCGTCGAAGAAGTGAAACGGGCCGTCCTGCGGGCGCACTTCCGCCGCTGCGGCACCACGGAGGTCCACGGCGCGCGCGTCGCCGTCTACGCGCGCCCCGGCCGCTGCGACCCGGCGTAGTACCTGAGGAGGACCCGCCCGGATCCGTATCCGGAAGGACGCCGCCGCGCCCCGCGCCCCCGTACGGTGTGCGGGTGACCGAGTCCACGCGCAAAGCACCCCGCGTCCGCGGAGAGTTCGACGTGATCCGGGACGGCTTGCGGCTGCTGGGCCTCCGGACGCGTACGACGCGCCGCGAGCTGTTCAAGGAAGCGTTCGCGCTGACGCCGTTGCCCGCGCTGCCGCCGGTGAGGATGAGCCTGCCCCCCGCCCTCAGGCGCGTGGTCGTCTGGCTGCCGCACCTCGCGGTCATCGCCCTTGCCGGGGTCCTCTTCGGCTGGGGCAGCGGGTGGTACGGAACCGGCGGCAGCGAGTACGTCGACCAGTACGGGTCCTCCGCGTTCACCGGCCCCCTCGACAGCGCCCACGTGGGCCTGCCCGTCGGCTGCGCCGCCGCGCTCCCGTTGCTGCTGGCCCTGTTCCGGCCGGTCGGCGCCTGGTGGCTGTCCATGGTGATGTGCTTCGGCATCGCCGCCACGGTCGGCGGTTCCCACGACTGGCCCTGGGCGGAGGCGACGTTCGCGTCGCACCTGGTCGTGCTGGCGCTGGCCGTGCCGCGCCGCGGCGTCGGCACCGCCGTCGCGATGTGGCTCCTCACGGCCCTGGCCGGTGTCGCCGCCCTGTCGCTGACGTCACGGCTCCGCGACGACGTGAACGTCGTCGAGATGGCCGTCGCCTCGGCCGTCGTGGTCGCCGTCGCCGTCTCGGTACGCGGCTGGACCGCCGCCAGCCGCCGCGCCGAGGCCAGCGGGGCGCTCACCGCCCAGGAGCGCTCCCGGCGTACGCGGCTGGAGAAGCGCACGTCCATCGCGCACGAGCTGCACGATGTCGTCGCGCACCACATGTCCGTCATCGCGATCCAGGCGGAGGCCGCTCCCTACCGGGTGGAGAATCCGCCGCCCGAACTGACCGCCTCCTTCACGACGATCCGGGAGAACGCCATCGCCGCGCTCGCCGAACTGCGGCGCGTCCTGGGCGTCGTACGCACCGAGGACTACGAGGCGCCGTCCGCGCCCCAGCCCACCCTCGCCGACCTGGACAGGCTGCTCGGCAACGTCCGCGACGCGGGCCTGGCCGTCGAGAAGACCGTCACCGGCGCGCGACGCGAACTCCCGCAGGGCGTCGAGCTGTCGGCGTACCGCATCGTCCAGGAGGCCCTGAGCAACGTGCTGCGCCATGCCCCGGGCGCCCCAGCGAAGGTCGAGCTGTCCTACGTCCTGGGCGGTCTCGCCCTGCGGATCGTCAACGAGGCGCCGGCCGGCGAGCCGCCGCCGTCGCCCGGCGCGGGGCAGGGCGTCACCGGGATGCGCGAGCGCGTCGCGATGCTGGGCGGCCGGATGACCGCGGGCGAGACCCCGGACGGCGGCTACGAGGTGGCGGTGCTGCTCCCCACCGGCGATCCGGCCGATGACCCCCACGAAGGCTCCGCCGGCGCTCCCGTGGCCGGCTCCGCCGACGACATCCGCGAGAAGGCAGCCGGCACATGACCATCCGGGTGCTCATCACCGACGACCAGTCCATGGTGCGCGAGGGGTTCACCGTGCTGCTCAACGCCCAGCCCGGCATCGAGGTCGTCGGCGAGGCCGCCCACGGCGGCGACGCGGTGGAGCAGGTGCGCCTGCTGGCACCTGACGTCGTGCTCATGGACATCCGGATGCCGGAGGTCAACGGGCTGGAGGCCACCCGGCAGATCGCCGGCACCGGGCTCGGCACCAAGGTCCTGATCCTCACCACGTACCACCTCGACGAGTACGTCTACGAGGCCCTCCGCGCCGGCGCCAGCGGCTTCCTCCTCAAGGACGCCTCCGCCAGCCAGCTCGCCGAGGGCGTTCGCGTCGTCGCCGCCGGCGAGGCCCTGCTCGCGCCCACCGTCACCAAGCGCCTGATCACCGTCTTCGCCGAGCGCAAGCCGGTGCTCAACCTCCCGGCAGAAGCCCGCGTCGCCGGTCTCACCGGCCGCGAGACCGAGGTCCTCGCCCTCATCGCGCAGGGGCTGTCCAACGCCGAGATCGCGGCCCGCCTCGTCGTCGCCGAGTCCACGGTCAAGACCCATGTGGGCCGCGTCCTGGAGAAGCTGGGGCTGCGGGACCGCACCCAGGCCGCGATCTTCGCCTACGAGACCCGCCTCGTACAGCCCGTCGGCTGACGGGCACTGCCCGCGCGACCGGCCGTGCGGCGGCCCTCCTTCAAGCTCACTTGACCTGGTCGTAGCGTCCCAGGAAGCGGAAGGCATTCCCCTTCGCCTGGAACAGGTAGTACAGAGCCCCCGACTTCTGGGGGTCGATGCCGTCAGTACTGACGTGGAAGGTCTTGGCGAGTCCCCGGTAGGTGACGTCGAAAAGCCGCGGCGTTACGGATCGTGGCCGGATGTCCGCCGAGCCGCCCAGCGACGTGAGGGCGCGGGCGACCAGTCCCACCGCGTCGTACGCCTCCGGGGACCAGCGGGCAGATGCGGTGCCGTAATGCGCGCGGTAGGCGGCCCGGAAGTCGCGGGACACGCTGCCGGGGTCGGTGAAGGGGGTGCCGAACAGCCAGTCCTGGCCTGCCGTTCCGGCCCGTTGGAGGAAGGCCGGCTGCATGATGTGCCAGGTGCCGAGGCGCGGGCCGGAGAAGCCCGCCTCGGTGAGGGCGCGGGCGCAGCGGGCGGCGCGTTCGGGGGATGTGCCGCTGAAGACGACAGCCTGTGCCCTGGCGGCGAGGGCGGCGCGGACGGCGGAGCTGAAGTCGTCGCTCTCGGCGGCTACGGAGTGGATGCTGGCCGTGCCCTGCTGGGGCGGGTTCTGGGCGACGGAGTCGGTGAGGTCCGAGCCCTCCGGGCCCGCTTCCCGGTCGTCGATGACGGCGGTGCGGTCGACCGGCCGTACGTCGGTCAGGTACGAGATCAGCGGGAGCGCCAGGTGGTTGTCCGGGGCGCGGGTGCTGCACAGGGTACGCAGTCCGGCGTCGCCGAGTCTCGCGTCGTCCACGGAGATGAGCACCATGGCGGTGCCGGCGGCCTGGTAGAGCGGGCCGGCGGCGAGCGCCGCGGTGGCCGTGCTGGGTCCGAGGACCGCGCTCACCCCGGCTTCGGTCAGGCGCTGGGCCGCGTCTCTGGCCCTCGTCGCGTCGCCCCGGTCGTCGGCGGCGTCGAGGGCGAGGCGGAAGGTGATGCCGGCGCGCGCGTTGTGGTGCTCCACCGCGAGCCGCGCCCCGCGCTCCTGAGCGCGGCCGTCCGCCTTGTTCGTGCCGCTGAGGTCGGCCTGGAAGCCGAGGGTGTGCACGGGAAGGCCGCCGCCGCCTGAGCCTGCTTTCCCGGCCGCAAGATAGGCGGTGGCTCCGCCGCCGACGGCGGCCAGGGAGGCTGCTGCCGCGCTCCCCATCAGCAGCGCGCGCCGTCGGGTCGGAGGGCGGGCGTCCTCCGGGTGCGACGGTGCCGGGCCGGCGGCCGGGTCCTCGTCCGTCGGTTGCCGTGCGGGGCGCCCGGGGGCGGGCACGTCCAGTGCTCGCGCGGAGCGTTCAGCGACCACGCGGAGAAGCGCGGGCGGCAGCCAGTGCTCCTGCTGGTCCCCGGAGGTCTCCTGCGCGAGGGGGACGCGCGGGTCCCGGAGCACGGCGGCGGCCCCGTGGGCCGTCGGCCGCTGGGCCGGGTCCTTGGCCAGGCAGGTTCCGATCAAGTCCCTCAGCTCGCGGGGGACGTCCGCCAGGTCCGGCTCCTCGTGCACGGTACGGAAGAGGACGCCCGCCGCGTACCCGGTGCCGAACGGGCGCCGGCCCGAGGCCGCGTAGGCCAGGACGCAGCCCAGTGAGAAGACGTCGCTGGGCGGGCCGACCTCCCCTGCGCGGGCCTGCGCCTGCTCCGGCGCGAGGAAGCCGGGGGTGCCGACGACGGCGTCCGGCGCGGTCAGCGCGGTGGCGCCCGCGGCATACGCGATGCCGAAGTCGATGAGCCGGGGGCCGTCCAGGGCGAGGAGCACGTTGCCCGGTTTCACATCGCGGTGCACAAGTCCGGCGTCATGTACGGCACTCAGCGCGTCGGCCAGCCGGACTCCCAGGGTGCGTACGGCGGCGACAGGCAGCGCGCCGAAGCCGTCGACCGCCTCGGCCAGCGAGGGTCCGGGGACGAACTCCGTGGCCAGCCAGGGCTCCTGGGCCTCGGTGTCAGCGGCCACGACCGGTACCAGCCAGGGCCCGGTCAGCCCGCGGACCGCTGTCACCTCGCGCCGGAACCGGGTGCGGAAGGCCGGGTCCGCCGCGTGCCCGGCACGGATCGTCTTGAGCGCGACGAGCGCCCCGCCTGCCGTACGGGCGAGGTAGACGACGCCCATGCCGCCCGCGCCGAGGCGGGCCAGCAGTTGGTGCCCGGAGATGTCCTCGGGGTCGTCGGCGGTCAGGGGCTGCATCAGAAGTCCACCTTGCCCGCGTAGGAGTACCGGCCGCCCTTCACCTCGTAGCGGAAGACCTCATTGCTCTTGAGCCACCACCGGTACTCCTTGTCGAACGCGTAGGTCCGGACGAGTCCCTTGTACGTGCCCTTCTGCAGCAGGTCGTACAGCCTGTCCCCGGAGGGGCGGCCGTCTGCCTCGGTGAGGCGGGTGATGACCATGCGGGCCACGTCGTACGCCTCGGCCGCCCAGTAGGGGGGTACGGAGCCGTAGCGCTCTCGGTAGGCGGTGGCAAAGGCGCGGACGGGGGCGGCCGACGGGTCGACGTACGGTGCGAAGGTCTGCCAGCCCTCGGCGGCGGTGTCCGCGGCGGTCAGGAACTCCGGCTGGGCCGCCGGGTAACCGAGGACGCGCAGCCCGTCGAAGTCCGTCTGCGCGAGGGCGCGTGCCACGGCGGCGGCGCGGGCAGGGGTGCCCGTGTAGACGAAGCCGTCCGGCTGGTGGGTGACCATCTCGGCGACCGTCGGCGCGAGGGTCCCGGCCAACTGCGGTACGACCCGAGGCTCACCGGCGATCTCGAGGACGCCGAGGCTCTGGAACATCGTATGGCCGAGCTGCCAGGCCGGGATGCCGCCGGCGCGGTCGATCAGCACGCCCACGCGCCGGGCGCCCTGGGCGTGCAGGGAGTAGGCCGCCGTGCCGGGCAGGCTCGTGTAGTCGGGGACGGTCTGGAGGAATTGACGGGGCTCCGCGGTGCCGTACTCGGGCTGGGCGGAGGAGGCCGTGATCAGGGAGACGAGCTGTGCGTCGTAGCTGCCGATGCTCGCCCCGGTGGTCTTGTCGCCGGTCGAGCCGATGACGGCGAGCAGGTCGCGGTCGGCGGCGAGGGCGCGGGCCACCTCGGCGGCACGAGTCGCATCGCCCCGGTCGTCGACCGTTTTGAGGGTGAGTGTGAAGGGTTTGTCCTTGCGGGAGTTGAACTGGTCGACGGCCAGCCGGACGCCGCGTTTCTGGGCCTGCCCGATGGCCTTCTGCGGGCCCGTCAAGTCGGCCTGGACGCCGAGGATCCAGCGGCGGGCGCCGGACGAGGCGGCCGGGGCGGTGCCGTCGTCGCGCTGTGCGGCCCAGAGGGCGGCACCGCCACCGGCCGCGAGGAGGGCCGCGCCGCCGCCGAGCATGAGGAATCGGCGGCGGCTGGTGGGAGTGGGCGCGTCCGCGGGAACTTCCGCCGGCTGTTCGTCCGCCGTCGCGTCGAGGGCCGTCGCCTCGATGTCCGGCAGGGCGAGCAGCGATGCGGAGCGGTCCGCGATGAGTCGTACGACGGCGTCGGGCAGCCAGTCGACGGTGTCCGGGGGAGTGTCCTCGACCAGCGTCTCGTCCACCTCGCGGGCGACGGGCCGGGCGGCCGGATCCTTGGCCAGACAGCGCACCAGCAAGGCGCGCGTGGCGTCGGGGACACCGTCGAGGTCGGGCTCGTCGTGCACCGTGCGGTACAGCAGGGCGTCCACGGCACCGGTGCCGAAGGGCGGGCGGCCGGTGGCGGCGTAGGAGAGGAGACAGCCGAGGGCGAAAACATCACTGGCGGGCGAGGCGGGCTGCGCCCGGGCCTGCTCCGGGGCGAGGAAGCCGGGCGTGCCGACGACCATGCCGGCCGAGGTGAGCGCCGTCTCCTCGGTGGCACGGGCGATGCCGAAGTCGATGAGGCGGGGGCCGTCGACGGCGAGCAGCACGTTGCCGGGCTTGACGTCGCGGTGGACAAGTCCCGCGTCGTGTACGGCGGTCAGGGCGCGGGCCAGCATCCGGCCGAGGACGCGCACACCGTGCGGCGGCAGCGGTCCGCAGGCGGCGACGGCTTCGGCGAGCGAAGGGCCGGGGACGAAGGCGGTGGCCAGCCAGGGCGCGGGTGCGTCCGGGTCGGCGCCGGTGACCGGCACCGCCCAGGGGCTGTCCACGCGCCGTGCGGCGGCGACCTCGCGGCGGAAGCGCGCGCGGAACTCGGCCTGGTCGGCGTACTCGGGCAGGATCACCTTGACGGCGGCCAGCTCTCCCGACTCGGCACGGCCGAGGTAGACGACGCCCATGCCGCCGGCGCCGAGCCGGGCGAGCAGACGGTGACCGCCGATGCGGGCCGGGTCGGAGGGGGTCAGTTTCCCGGTCATCGGTCCTCAGCCTGCTTGCTGCCGCTCGGCTGCGGCGCGTTCCGTTCGATCGCGGCTCTGAGGCGGGCGCGCATGCCGGCGTGCGGATCCCGCAGCCGGTCGAACAGGTCTGCCCGGGACCAGCCCTCGGCGCCCTTGGCGGAGACGGCGAGGGTGAACTGGCCGATGCGGGTCTGCTCCCAGATGTACGGGTGCGGGCCGCCGGCTTCGGCACTCGTGTAGGAGCCGAACTCGGTGAGCGCGTCATCGGCGTACTCGTTCCCGGAGTCACCGAAGGAGTTCGGGACGTCGTTCAGCGACGTGACCGTCTCGTCGGAGCGAAGCTGCTGCGCGGGGCAGCGCATCATCTCTTCCAGGACCTCGGCGTTCTCCCAGTCGGCCTGCTCGGGGGTGCGGTGCACCGTGACGACGGCGCTGAGCCGCAGCGGGCCCTTGGCACCGCTCGCCGGTATCTCGTAGGAACGGGTCAGGGTAGCGAGGACATCGCTCGGGAGCGCCTGCTGATGCCAGACGCAGTCGTCCCCGAGAACCGCCCATAGCCGGGGGTCGCTTTCGTACGGAGCCTGGCGGACCGTGTCCGGGCCGAACTCGGAAGGTTTCGCGAGGACCTCTCGCACCAGAGCAGCAGCCTGAGCCGTGGATGCCGGGAGCCTGTCCGGATCGATGTCGGCGACGGCGGTCGGCGATGGGGCGGCGGTTCCCGTGGGACCGGCCTTCTGCGCGGCAGCCGGTCCGGACGCGTCAGCTCCACCTGAGGTACAGCCGACCAGCAGTAATCCGCACACCGCGACCGTACGGCCGAGGTGCACCGGCCCCCCGCTCCGCACCACGAGCCTCCTGAGATCATCTGTTCACTACGTCTCAGCCACGATGCTAGGCAGCAACGTGCGTGCACTGACCAGCAGTTGACGATCATGTGGCTGAGCTGTACCACGCCTGTCACACGACCCCGGCACGGACGGAGTCGCCGGATTCCTCAGCCTAGTACCGCCGCCGCTTCGGCCCGGCTGCGGTCGGCCAGCAGTAGCCGCTGCGGGGGATCCCGGGTGGCGACGGTGTCCTCGCCGAGGTGGGCGCCGACCCGCATCAACACGTGTCCGCGCCCAAGCTGCGGCGAGACCGCCCTCGACGGACGCGCGTCAGCGTCCGGGCGGCGTCCAGCCGGGGTGGCGGCCGCTGAGCCCCACCACCCGGTCCAGCAGCGGCGCGTCCTCCGGCACCGCGACGACCGGCCCGAACATCCCTTCCCGCGCGGGCCCGTCGGGCGTGGCCGCCACCAGCTCGTACGAGACACGCAGCGCTTCCTCGTCCGGCTCGTAACGCCGGCCGGTGGCGCGGGCGAGGTCCCAGCCGTGCAGGACCAGCTCGTTGAGGGCGACCCGGCCGGCCGACGCGGCCGGGAGCGTGACGCCGCCGGCCTGGGTCTCGCCCTCCCAGGCCGCCGGGTCGTGCCACGCCTCGGCGAGCTCGGGCAGCTGCTGGGCCAGTTCCTCGCGCCAGCCGGGGCCGATGTCGGGGCGCGGCGCGGAGTTCGGGTCGGTGCCGGTGGTGGGGCCCAGGTCCTTGCGGCCCGCGTCGCGGAAAGCGACCGTCAGGCCGACCAGGTGGCCCAGCAGGTGGCGTACGGCCATGCCCTCGCACGGCGTGGGGTCCTCCAGTCGGTCGTCAGGGACGCTGGCGGCGAGCCGGGCGACAACTCTGGTCTGCGGGCCGAGGTCCGGGTTGGCGGCCGGTGCGGCGGGGCTTGCGTCGGTCATGGTGTGTCCTTCCGTGGCGTACTGCCTCCACTGATCATGACTCGCGCAGGGCGCGAAACTCATCGCCGTGCGGTGGTCCTCCCTGGTGACACTCGGCCGGCGTCACTGCTTCCCTCAACTCCCTGGCCGCCTGGAGGCAAGCCAACGTCACGGCCGTCCCGGCGCAGGCGGCCATGGCCCAGTGGCTTGCGGACGAGGCCAGCGGCGCGTATCTGGACGCACAGCGGGTGGCGTACGAGGCGAGGCGCCAGCAGGTCGTACGGCTGCTGACCGGCGTACTGGGCTACCCGCCGCACGGCTATGCCGCCGGCTGCTGCGGCGCGTACCTGCTGGCACGCATCCCGCCGGTGTTCGACGAGCCCGGAACCAACTTCCGTGAGCTGGTGCTGGACCGCTGCGGCGTCCTTCTGGGCGAGGCGCACATGAGCAGCCCCAGCGGCCCTCTCAACGCCTCCGGCAGCCGCATCCGCGTCTGCCTCGGTGCCTGTACCGCCGACCTCGACGAGGCGTTCGCCAGGATGGCCGGAGAAGGACTCACCTGGGCCGGGTAGACGAGGAGCCGGGGCACGCGGATCTCCCTTTCGTCCCGGACCGACTGCGGGCTGATGCGCACCGTGGACCGGATATCGCCGGCCCACGGTGCGCCCCGCACGCCTTCGCCGATGAGCGGCTGTCAGCTGGTGCGGTTGTAGATCGCTGTGCCGGGGCAGGCGGTGACGCCGAGGCGGGTGCCGCAGCCGGTGTACTGGCTGGCGCCGTTCCACCAGGTCCAGCCGCCGATGGTGCGGCCGTTCAGCCACGTGTACTGGCCGACGAGGTTGGCGTCGTACGTGCGCAGGCTCCAGTGCACGTGCGCGCCGGACGCCGAACCGCCGGCGCACACGTCGGTGCCGATGGTGCCGAGCAGGGCGCTGCTGCCGATCGACGTTCCGTTGTAGTAGGTCGTGTTCCGCATGTGGTAGTAGTCCGTCGAGAAGCCGCCGGGGTGGATGACCCGGGTCCAGCCGCCGCCGGCACCGCACATCGAGGTCGCCGTGCCTTCACGGGACGAGCGGACCCGCCCGCTGGCGTTGCCGCCGGCGAAGTCGAGGCTGCTCCAGTAGCCGGACCCGCCGGTGTGCGAGTGCGGACCGCCGGTCACGGTCATGTAGTAGTCGGGCATCCACGGCAGGAGCAGCCCGCCGGTGTTGGCCGTGGCCCCGGTCGGCGACGCCTCCTGGTCCGGGGCCGCCTGACGCTGCGCGTAGTCCGTCATGGTCTTCCGCTCCGCCTTGCCGACCAGCGGTGACGCCGCCACGTGGGCGGCGAACTCGCGGTCGCCTTCGAGGCCGGAGACCCAGCGCCCGTTTTTGCGGTGGGCGATGTAGAGCCAGCCCTCGGGCTGGGCGTGGACTGTGCGCGGGGCTTCGACGTACGCGACACCGCGGGCCCATCCGGGCGAGACGGTGCGGACGTCGACGACCACCTCGCGGTCCTCGGCGGCGAGTTTGCCGACGGCCTTCGACGGGGTGAGGCCCTTGGCGTCGTCGGACCGGGAGAGAACGTCGGCGGCGACGGCGTCGATCAGCGCTGTGCGGCCGGCGCCGAGACGGTCGGCGACCTTGTCCGGAATCTTCACGGTGACACCGGCGGAGGGCGACGTGGCGGACGCCGGTGTCGCGAGGGGCTGTGCTGCCGGGGCGGTGGGGGTCGCCACCGCCGAGGGCGCGGTGGCGAGCAGACCGGCGACGGCGAGAGTGGCGAGGGTGGTTCTCACGGACAGTCTGGAGAGCATGAGTGGTACCCCTTTCCGTACGCGAGGCCCTGTCGGGCGAACGGATCAGTGGGATTTCGGCAGAACGCGGTCACGCCGTGCGATGCGGTGACGGGAGGCAGAGAGTGACGTGTTCGCGTCATTATCTATGCACGTAGATTACCCGCGTGTAAAGACTCCTGCGGCCTTCTGCAGGTCTGGTTCACTGGGGGAATCGCCGGCCAGGTGCGCCGCACTGGAGGCTGGCCACAGGCCGGAGTTCTCAGGAGTGTGTGCCGCNTCCGATGGCGCGGTGCCGGTGCCTGTCTAGCGTGCGGGGTCGGGTGCCCGGCGTGGGAAGGACGCCCGGGCCGTGCGCCCGTCCCTCACCCCCCTCACGACGGGAGANNCTCCATGGCGGTTCGTGACCGTACCCGTGTCCGTGCGCGTATCCGGGTGGTGCTGTGTGCGCTGGCGGCGCCGCTGGCCCTGGTCGCCGGGATGCTCGCGGCGCCTGTGGCGGCGAACGGTGAGTCGGCCGGTCTCACGCCGGTGACCGGCTTCGGTTCCAACCCCGGCAACCTCGGCATGTATGCCT
>NZ_JCANSZ010000054.1:0-48792 GCF_059570535.1 Streptomyces sp. CNP082 | reverse complement strand
CGCCGGCAGGCTTGTGCTGGCAGACTCCATGTCAGCCTCTCCGCTGCTAGACCCAGTGGGGAGGCACCCTCGTATCGGTGCCGGAGCGTGTCTGCCAGTCCGCTCACTGTTCGGCGCTCGACGGCGCTCAGCCCTGTCGACGGTCTCCACGCCCCGGGCAACCGCCGGATCCCGCAGAACTCATGCCGGACGTCATCAACGCGTCGAGCGAGCAGGGCGGTAACCCGGCGGCACCTCGGGTGCATCAGCAGTCACACGACCACCGACACAAGGATGGTGCACCAGTGAGCGACCCGGCTGACGACGCCTGGCTCGGCATCGACCTGGGCACCCAGGGCGTCCGGGCGGTGGCCGCCGACTCCGCGGGGCGGCTGCTCGGCGCGGGGACGGCCCCGCTGACCAGCAACCGGCACGACGGCCGCCACGAGCAGGACCCCGACGAGTGGTGGCGCGCGGTCTGCGCCGCGGTCGGGCAGGCCCGCACCGCGGGCGCAGAACCGCGGCGGATCCGGGCCGTGGCCGTGGACGCCACCTCCGGCACCGTCACCCTGACCGACCGGCGCGGACAGGCCGTCACCTCCGCGCTGATGTACGACGACGGGCGCGCCGCCGCCGAGGCCGAGAAGGTCAACGAGGCCGGCGAGGCGCAGTGGACCCGGGCCGGCTACCGGCGGATGCAGCGCTCCTGGGGGCTGCCGAAGCTGCGCTGGCTCCTCGACCGGCATCCGCGGGCCGCGGCGGACGGCTGGCGTCTCGCCCACCAGAACGACGTGGTCAACCGCCGGCTCGTCGGCCACGACGTGCCGGCCGACACCAGCAACGCGCTCAAGACCGGCGCCGACGCCGCCACCGTGACCTGGCCCGAGCAGGTCTTCGCCGACCTCGGCATCCCCGCCGAGGTGCTGCCCCCGCTGGTGGCGCCCGGCACCGTGCTCGGGGAGGTCTCGGCGGCGGCGGCCGAGGAGACCGGCCTGCTCGCGGGCACCCCGGTGGTCGCCGGGATGACCGACGGCTGCGCCGCCCAACTGGGCTCCGGCGCCACGGCGGTGGGGAGCTGGAACTCCGTCATGGGCACCACGCTGGTGCTCAAGGGCGTGACCGAAGAGCTGGTCCACGACCCGGCGGGCGTCATGTACTCGCACCGCTCGCCCGCGGGCACCTGGCTGCCCGGCGGCGCGTCCAGCGTCGGGGCCGGGCTGGTGGCGCGGGAGTTCGCCGGCGAGGACCTGGACCGGCTGACGGCCGAGGCGGCGAAGCTGCTGCCGACCGGGCTGCTGCGCTATCCGCTGGTTTCGCCCGGGGAGCGGTTCCCGTTCACCGCCCCGGACGCGACGGCGTTCCGCAGCCGGGAGGCGGCGGGCCGCGCCGAGGACTTCGCGGCGCTGCTGCAGGGGGCCGCGTACGTCGAGCGGCTCTGCTTCGACTACGCCGACCTGCTCGGGGCGCCCGCCACCGGGGCCGTCGTCCTCACCGGCGGGGCGACCCGCAACCCGGTGTGGAACCAGCTCCGCGCGGACGTGCTGCGCCGCCCGGTGACGCTGCCGAGGAACGCCCAGCCGGCGCTCGGCATGGCCGTCCTGGCCGCCGCCGCCCTCGACGACAGCGGCGGCAGCAGCGGCAGCGGCAGCGGCAAAGACAGCGACGGCAGCGGCAGTCCCGGCGCGGGCGGCGCCCTGGACCGTGCCGCCGCGGCGATGGTCCGGGCCGACCGCACCGTCGAGCCCCGCGACACGTACCGATCCGCCCACGACGAGGGCTACGTCCGGCTCGTCGACCTGCTGGCCCGGCGCGGCTGGCTGCCCGAGGTCGTCGCGGCCCACGCACGAGAAAGGACCGCGTCTTGAGCCTCAACGTCATCTTCGTCCGGCACGGGGAGAGCGTCTGGCACGGCGAGAACCGCTACGCCGGCACCACGGACATCGACCTCACAGAACACGGCCGCGCCCAGGCCGCCGCGCTCGCCGACTGGGCGGCGCAGGCGGGTCTTACGGGCGTGTGGTCCTCGCCGATGCTGCGCTGCCGGCAGACGGCTGCGGACTGCGCGGACCGCGCCGGGCTGCCGCTGCGCCTGGACCCGCGGCTGCGCGAGCTGGACTTCGGCGTCGCGGAGGGGCTGACCCGTGCCGAGATGCGCGAGCGGATGCCCGAGGCGGTGGCCTCCTTCGAGAACGACCCGGTGGGCAGCCACTTCCCCGGCGGCGAGGATCCCGCGGCGGTCGTCGAGCGGTACGTCGGCTTGCTGACCGACTTGCGCGCGGAGTACGACACCGGCGAGAAGGGCGACGGCCGGATACTCGTCGTCGCCCACTCCACCGCCATCCGGCTCACCCTGTGCCGGCTGCTCGACCTGCCGCTGCGCGACTACCGCCGCCGCTTCCCCCGGCTGGCCAACTGCGCCCTCAACGAGCTGGTCCTCAGCGACGGCACCCCCTCGCTGCTGACGCTGAACCGCCCCGTGACCCCCGGAGTCCCCGCGTGACCACCATCCTCGCCGCCGGCGACCACTTCGTCCGCAACGACCTGCTCCGCGACCGCATCCGCCCCCACGCCCCCGACGCGGCGTTCCGCGAGCTGACCCTGCCCTGGCCGGTCGAGCCGTTCGGCCCGGTGGCCGAGGTCCGCGAGGCGTCGGGGACGGAGGACCAGCTCATCGAGGCCCTGGACGGCGTCGAGGTCTGCGTGACGCAGATGGCGCCGCTGACCGAGCGCATCCTCGCCGCCAGCCCCGCCCTGCGGCTGTTCTGCGTCAGCCGCGGCGGCCCCGTCAACGCCAACCTCGACGCCGCCACCCGCCACGGCGTCGCCGTCACCTACGCCCCCGGCCGCAACGCCACGGCCACCGCCGAGCACACCGTGGCCCTGATGCTGGCCGCCGCCCGCCGGATCCCCGCCACCCACGCGGACCTGGCGGCCGGCACCTGGCGCGGCGACTACTACCGCTACGAGGCCGTCGGCCCGGAGCTGGCGGGCAGCACGGTCGGCATCGTCGGCTACGGCGCCATCGGCTCCCGCGTGGCCCGTATCGTCCGCGGCTTCGGCGCCCGCGTGCTCGTCGCCGACCCCTTCGCCGACGCAGCGGCCGTCGCGCCGGACGAACTGGTCGGGCTCCCCGAACTGATGAATCGTTCCGCCTTCGTCACCGTGCACGCCCGCGCCACCCCGCAGACCGAAGGTCTGATCTCCCGCGAGCTGATCGGCCTCATGCCCGCCGGCGGCGTCCTCGTCAACTGCGCCCGCGGCTCCCTCGTCGACTACGACGCGGTCTGCGACGCGCTGGACGACGGCCGGCTCTTCGGCGCCGCGTTCGACGTGTTCCCCGTCGAACCGCTGCCCGCAGACTCGCGACTGCCCCGTACCCCGGGCGTCGTGATGACCCCCCACCTGGCCGGCGCCAGCCGCCAGACCGCCCACAACGCGGCTGACATGGTGGCCGCCGAGGTCGGCCGGCACCTGGCCGGCCGCCCCCTGATCCACTGCGCGAATCCGGAAGTGCTCACCAGATGAACCCGTGGAAAGGAACCAGCATGCGCGGCAAGTTCCGTACGGCCAGAGCGGCCGTCGTCGCCGGCATAGCCGTCCCCGCCCTTCTGCTCACCGCCGCCCCGGCAGGCTTCGCAGCCGCCGCCCAACCCGCCGAGGTCTCCCCTGCATCGAAGCCGG
The DNA here is from genome assembly GCF_059570535.1 of Streptomyces sp. CNP082. Taxonomy (NCBI): domain Bacteria; kingdom Bacillati; phylum Actinomycetota; class Actinomycetes; order Kitasatosporales; family Streptomycetaceae; genus Streptomyces; species Streptomyces sp. CNP082. The sequence goes on along the minus strand of NZ_JCANSZ010000054.1, from coordinate 45,132 downwards.
CCCTGCCGGAGCTGCCCACCCACATCGAAGGCGGGGCGTGGCCGACGAGCCACGTCCAGGGCGTCACCGTCGACACCGAACGCGGCTACGTCTACTGGTCGTTCACGCAGATGCTGGTCAAGACCGACCTCGACGGCAACGTCGTCGGCACCGTCGAGGGCCTCACCGGCCACCTCGGCGACATCGACCTCAACAACCGCGACGGCCGCGTCTACGGTTCTCTGGAGTACAAGGCGGAAGAGGCGTTCTACATCGCCGTCTTCGACGTGGACAAGATCGACCGGGTCGGCATGGACGCCGAGACCGACGGCGTGATGACCGCCGTCCACCTCCAGGAGGTCGTCGACGACTTCACCGCCGACATGAACGGCGACGGCGTCTTCGACGGCGACACCGCGAACACCCCCGACCACCGCTACGGCTGCTCCGGCATCGACGGCGTCTCCTTCGGCCCGGAGTTCGGCAAGAGCGGCGGGGCGCAGAAGCTGATGGTCGCGTACGGGGTGTACTCCAACACCGAGCGCACGGACAACGACCACCAGGTGATCCTGGAGTACGACGTGCGCGACTGGGGCCAGTACGAGCGCCCGCTGTCGCAGGCCGACCCGCACCGCAGCGGCCCGAAGCGGCCCGGCGGCAAGTACTTCGCGTACACCGGCAACACCACCTACGGCGTGCAGAACCTCCAGTACGACCCGTACACCCGCAACTGGATGATGGCGGTCTACGACGGCAAGAAGGAAGGCTTCCCGAACTACTCGTTCTTCACCGTCGACGGTTCGAAGGAGCCGGTGCGCGGCGAGATCAAGGGCCAGGCGGAGCCGGAGACCGGCAAGCTGCTGACGCTGCGCGACGCGGGCCTGAACGACCCGGCGACGGGCCTGCGCGGCTGGGAGTTCCACGGCAACTACGGCATCGACGCGCTGGGCGACGGCCGCTACTACGTCGCCGAGGGCCACGCGGTGGACGACGGCGGCGTGAAGAAGAATGCGGGCGAGGTCTACCTCTACCGCTGGACGGGCGAGACCCCGGCCCCGTTCGAGCGCGTCGAGGACTGACGCGGGGAGGTTCTCGTCCCTCCCGGGCCCGCACGTATCGGGGGCGGGCCCGGGGGGTCCCCGGCGGTCACCGTCCGGTGGACTCCGCGGCAGGCAGCAGCCGCAGGGAGACGGAGTTGATGCAGTAGCGCTGGTCGGTGGGCGTCGGGTAGCCCTCGCCGGAGAAGACGTGGCCCAGGTGGGAGCCGCAGCGTGCGCAGCGCACCTCGGTACGGACCATGCCCAGCGAGCGGTCCTCGATCAGCTCGACGGCCTCACTCTGCGCGGGGTCGTAGAAGCTCGGCCAGCCGCAGTGGCTCTCGAACTTCTCCGTGGAGCGGAACAGCTCCGCGCCGCAGGCGCGGCACTCGTAGACGCCCTCCGCCTTGGTGTCGGTGTACTCGCCGGTGAAGGCGGGCTCGGTGCCCGCCTGCCGCAGGACGCGGTACTCCTCGGGCGACAGCTCCGTGCGCCACTGCTCGTCCGGCTTGTCGACCTCGTATGTCATCACATCTCCTTCGTGGATGCCGCCGGCTTCAGCCGGGAGAGGAATCGAAGTTCCCGCGTGTGCGGGGCAGGGAGAGCCGGATCGCCGTCCGGGCGATCCGCTGTCCACTAAAACGGCTGGTGAGGGACACTGCAAAGAGCAATCGGGGTCAACTGTCAGTCCTCCCCGGTAGGTTCTGGTGCATGACGACAGAGATGGCGACGGAGGCGGTCGGGCATGCCCGGTACACCTTTCGTCTCCGGTTGTCGTCCACGGCCCGTACGGCTCTTGAAGCTGAGTGGGGCCGGGTGCGGTGGGTGTGGAACGAGTGCGTCGCGAAGTCCCGGCAGGTGCACCGGCACAACCGGGCGACGGGCGAGCAAGCGACGTGCGGGCCAGTGCAGCTCGCGGCGCTGCTGACCCGGGCCCGCGCCCGTACGCCGTGGTTGCGTAAGGGGGCGTGTGTTCCGCAGCAGCAGGTGGTACGCGACTTCGGACGAGCCCGCGCCAAGGCGATCAAGGACATCAGGGCCGGGTTGCCGATGCGGCAGCGGGCGGGGATGCCCCGTTGGAAGAAGAAACGTGAGGCACTGCCCTCGCTCGAATACACCCGGCGCGGGTTCCGCCTGAAGGACGGCCGTCTGCATCTGGCGGGCGGGATCGTCGTACGTCCGGTGTGGTCGCGGGAACTGCCTGAGCCGCCCAGTTCGGTGCGGGTGTACCGGGATGCGGTGGGGCACTGGCAGGCGAGCTTCGTCGTCCCCGCCGTGACCGAGCGGCTTCCCGCCACCGGACGGGTGATCGGCATCGACTGGGGTGTGAAGGAGACGGCCACCACCACCTCCGATGACCACGACCTTCCCCACCCCCAGCACGGAAGGACCGCTGCGCAGAAGCTGGCCAGGTACCAGCGGATGATGGCCCGCAGGAAGCCGAAGCGCGGGCAGGCAGCGTCGCACGGCAACCGCGAAGCGAAGCGGCAGACGGCCAAGCTCCACCAGAAGGTCGCCCGGCAACGCCAGGACACCGCCCGCAAGTGGGCCAAGAAGGTCGTCCGTGACCACGATGCCCTGGCCGTCGAGGACTTCCGCCCGAGGTTCCTGGCGAAGTCGGCCATGGCCCGTAAGGCCGCTGACGCGGCGATCGGCGCCACCAAGGCGGCGCTGGTGGAGATGGGCCGCAAACACGGCCGGATCGTGCACCTGGTACACCCGGCGCACACCACCATGGATTGCGCAGACTGCGGAGCGAGAACCAAGCACGCGCTGCCTCTCTCGGAACGAACGTATACGTGCACCGCGTGCGGAGTGTCCCGGCCCCGGGACAAGAACTCCGCCCGCGTGATGCTCGTCCGGGCTGGTCTTCAACCCGGCTGGCGCTGACCGTGCAAGACCTGCACCCCCGGCGGGGAGGCAGGCGACGTGAGCCAGGAATCCCCTCGGCTACGAGGAGGAGGAGTCAACTCAGCCCTCCAGTCGGGACAGGATCCTCGGTCCCAGCTCGGTGACGTCTCCTGCCCCCATGGTCAGAACGAGATCGCCGGGCTTCGCCATTCCGGCGACGAGGCCGGGGACGGCGGCCAGGTCGGGTGCAAAGGTCACGTCGGCGCCCCGGGCGCGGGCGGCTTCGATGATGATGTCGCTGGTCACGCCGGGGATGGGGTCCTCCCGGGCGGGGTAGATGCCGAGCACGACGCAGGCGTCGGCGAGCGCGAGTGCGTGGCCCATCTCGGTGCCCAGCTCGCGGGTGCGCGAGAACAGGTGCGGCTGGAAGACGACGAGGATGCGGCCGGAGCGCCCGCCGGGGCCGTCGTCGGCGGCGGCCCGTACGGCCTCCAGGTCGGCGCTCATCTCGGTGGGGTGGTGCGCGTACGTGTCCACGACCCGTACGCCCGCGGCCGTGCCCTTCGGCTGCAGCCGCCGGCCGACGCCGGTGAAGGACGCCAGCGCCGGCGCCAGCTCCGCGGCGGGCACGCCGGCCGCGGCGCCGGCGGCGAGGGCGGCGACGGCGTTGTGGGCGTAGTGGCGGCCGGGGACGGAGACGCCGAAGGTGAGCTTCTCGCCGTCGAGGACCACGGTGACCTCGCTGGCCAGGCCGCGGGGGGTGACGGCGAGCACGCGCACGTCGGCGTCGGGTGACTCGCCGTAGGTGACGGTGCGCACGCCGCTGCCGGCCAGCCGGCGGGTCAGCTCGCGGGCGCCGGGGTGGTCGGCGGAGACGACGAGGGTGCCGCCGGGGACGATGCGGGCGGCGAAGGTCTCGAAGGAGGCGTAGATCTCCTCCAGCGAGGCGTAGTTGGCGTGGTGGTCCAGCTCGGCGTTGAGGACGATGGCGACCTCGGGCGCGTACTTGTGGAAGCTGCGGTCGCTCTCGTCCGCCTCGGCGACGAAGAGCTCGCCAGTGCCGTGGTGCGCGTTGGAGCCGGGGGCGTCGATGTCGCCGCCGATGGCGTACGACGGGTCGCGGCCCAGGGTGCGCAGGGCGACGGCGAGCATCGAGGTGGTCGTCGTCTTGCCGTGGGTGCCGGCGACGGCGATGGGGCGCAGCCCGTCCATGACGGCGGCCAGCGCGTCGGAGCGGTGCACGACGGGCAGGCCGCGCTCGCGGGCGGCTGCCAGCTCGGGGTTGTCCTCGCGGATGGCGGAGGAGACGACGACGGCGGTGGCGCCGGGGTCCAGGTGCCCGGCGGCGTGGCCGAGGTGCACGACGGCCCCCAGCTCGCGGAGCGCGGCGACGGCGCCGGACTCGCGGGCGTCACTGCCGGCGACGGCGGCGCCACGCTGGGCGAGGATCTTCGCGATGCCCGACATACCGGCGCCGCCGATGCCGATGAAGTGCGGACTCTCCAGCGTGGGCGGGATCCCCGGGGTCATGTGGTGCGCTCCTTGGGCTCGGGTCGGACGCGACGATTCTCGCACCCCGCTCCGTCATTCCGGGGCCGGACCGGGCGGCGGGCCCGCGTACGGGTGCCGGGGCGCGCCGCCGCGGCCCGGGGGCCGGTCAGCCCTCGTGCGCGAAGAGCTTCAGCACCGGCACGCCGACCTTGTGCCGGGCCCGGGAGGCCCAGTCGCGGTGGAAGAACTCCTCCACCAGGTGCGGCGCGGTGAGCACGATGACCTCATCGGCGCGGGTCTGCTCCACGACGGACTTCAGCAGGTCGAGCGGGTGCCGGTCGACGATCTCCCCGACCGCCTCCGCGCCCTTCTCGCGCAGTGCCTGCAAGGAGTGCTCCAGCGCCAGCTTGGCGGTGGGCAGCGCCTCGTTCCCCTCCGGCTCCTCCGACTCGCGGACCGCGTCCTCCAGCTCTCCGAGCGCTACGTCGTCGAGCGCCCGCAACAGCACTCCCTGGTCTCCGCGGGGTTGCAGCAGCACGACGAAGCTGACGGGCTCCTGCCCGTGGAGCGTGGTGACCATTTCCGCATCCACGGGTGCGAGCGGCTTCTCGATCATCAGCACGGTGGTGAACACGATGAACGCCCTTCTTCCGCACAGGCTCACAGACCACGCCAGAAACGATCCTGCCGACCTAGTCTGCCCCAGCACGGCTAAGCGGAACGCTATATTCCGCGGATTGTCAGAACCGACGGTAACGCGTGAACAGGAAGCCGGCCTCCTCCATGACCGACTCCAGATCGAGGCCCAGCGGCTCCGCCAGCGGGGCGGTGCCGTGCATGATCCGGGGCGCGTCGCCCAGCACCATCCGGGGTGCCAGCGTCAGACACAGCTCGTCGAGCACCCCCGCCCGGGCGAAGCCCGCCAGCACCGAGGGGCCGCCCTCCGTCAGCAGCCGCCGGTGCCCGCGCTCGGCCAGCGCGGTGACGGCCGCCGCCGGGTCGGCGCCCCGGCCCTGCCCCGCGACCACGACCTCCACCCCCGCCGCCCGGGCCGCCGCCACCCGCTCAGCGGGCGCCTGCACGCCCGTGAGCAGCAGCGTCGGGACGGCCGGCGCCGTGAAGAGCGGCAGCGAGAAGTCCAGGTCGAGCGAGGCGGAGAGCACCGCGACGGGCGGCGCGGGCGACTGGCCCGCCGCGGCCCGGCGAGCCGCGAAGGCCGCCCGGACGCGGGCCGGCCGGTACCCCTCAAGGCGTACCGTTTCTGCACCCACGACGACCACGTCCGCCAGCGCGCGCAGCACGCCGAAGACGCGCATGTCCGCCGCGGACGACAGCGGCTGGGAGCGCCCGTCGGCGGACGCGGCGCCGTCGACGGAGCTGACCATGTTGGCCCGTAGCCACACGCCGTCCCCCGGGGGGTAGGCATAGGCGTCCGCCAGCTCGTCCAGGGACCACTCGCGGTCGGCGAGGGCGGACGGCTCTGCGGGTACGGGCAGCAGGCGGCGCATATGCCGCAGTGTGGCATGGCGCACTGGTGTACGGCTCAACGAATTGCCGACCGTACAGTGAAGACGTGCCACTTTCCGCCTCCGCCTCCACCACCGACACGCCCGGCGGCATCGCCCCAGGCGCGCTCACCGGCCGCGAGCCGCACGTCCCCGCCGAGCGGCTGGTCGCCGAGCTGGTGCCGCCGCCGCGCTTCGACGCGGTGCGCTTTTCGACCTACGTCCCGGACCCCGCCCGCCCCAGCCAGGCCGAGGCCGTACGCACCCTCGCCGCCTTCGCCGCGGGCCTCGGCGGCGGCGCCACCGTGGGGGGCCGGCGCCCCTGGTGGCAGCGGGCGCCGAAGGAGCCGGCCGGGCCGCGCGGGGTGTATCTGGACGGCGGCTTCGGCGTCGGCAAGACGCACCTGCTGGCCTCGCTCTGGCACGCGACCGAGGCGGCGCCCGAGCGCAAGGGCTTCTGCACCTTCGTCGAGCTGACGCATCTGGTGGGCGCGCTGGGCTTCCAGCAGACGGTACGCACCCTCGGCAGCCACCGACTGCTGTGCATCGACGAGTTCGAGCTCGACGACCCCGGCGACACCGTGCTGGTCTCCAGCCTCCTCGGCAAGCTGGTGGAGTCCGGCGTCGCGCTGGCCGCCACCTCCAACACCCTGCCGGGCAAGCTGGGCGAAGGCCGCTTCGCCGCGGCCGGCTTCCTGCGCGAGATACAGGGGCTGGCCGCCCGCTTCCGCCCCCTGCGCATCGACGGCGACGACTACCGCCACCGCGGCCTGCCGGCAGCCCCCGCCGGCTACGCCCTCACTGGCGGGGGTACCCCCACTTCCGCCCCGCTGACCGACGAGGCCGTCGCCCGCGCCGCCCGTACCGCCCCCGGCGCCGTGCTCGACGCCTTCCCCGACCTCCTCGGCCACCTCGCCCGCATCCACCCCAGCCGCTACGGCGCGCTGACCGACGGCGTACGGACCGTCTGCCTGACCGGCGTGCGGCCGGTGACCGACGAGGCGACCGCGCTGCGGCTCGTGGTGCTCGCGGACCGGCTGTACGACCGGGAGATACCCGTACTCGCCTCCGGTGTGCCGTTCGACCGGCTCTTCGGCGCCGGCATGCTCGCCGGCGGTTACCGCAAGAAGTACTTCCGCGCGATATCCCGGCTCACCGCCCTGGCCCGCGACGCCCGCGCTGACGTGGACGAACGGGACACCGCGGGCGAGTCCGCGACAGACAGCGGCACCGACGGCACAAAGCCGCCACAGGAGTAGACCCTTCACACACCCATCACCTGGTTCACTTTCGGTTCACCGGGTGGTACACACGGTCTGGTCACCGTTTTCCTGTCCGTCAGCAGGGAGTTGGTCTTTCCGCATGTCTGCAACACGACGTCAGGTCCTCGCCCGCACCGGCGCGCTCGGCGCCGGCATCGCCTTCACCGGGAGCGTCTCCGAGCTGTACGCCGGCACCGCCGCCGCGCACGCCCCGCAGGACGCCGGGTACGGCCCGCTCGTCCCCGACCCCGACGGCATCCTGGACCTTCCCAAGGGCTTCGCATACCGGGTGCTCTCCCGCGAGGGCGACCAACTGCTCTCCGGCGAGGGCACCGTGCCCAGCAACCACGACGGCATGGCCGCCTTCCGCGCCCGCGGTGGTGACGTCCGGCTCGTCCGCAACCACGAGAACCGCCACAACGCCACCCACCGCGTCCCCGCCATCGACGGCCTGACCTACGACCCCATGGGCATGGGCGGCTGCACCGTGCTGGAGGTCGGCCGGGACGGCCAACTGGCCGGCGAGCGCGTCGGCATCGCCGGCACCGCGGTCAACTGCGCCGGCGGGCCCAGCCCCTGGGGCACCTGGCTGACCTGTGAGGAGACCGAGGACAAGGCCGGCACCAACGGGTACACCAAGGACCACGGCTTCATCTTCGAGGTCGACCCGGCCGACCCGCACGACAGCGGCGCCGAGCCGCTCACCGCCATGGGCCGCTTCCAGCACGAGGCCGTGGCCTTCGACCCGTCCAACGGCGTCGTCTACGAGACGGAGGACGCCTTCCAGCAACCGTTCGGGCTGTTCTACCGCTTCCTGCCGAAGAAGCCCAAGGGCGGCCTCGGCTCCCTGCGCGCCGGCGGCGAACTGCAGGCCATGCGGGTGCCGGACGTGCCCGACCTGTCGGTGGTCGAGGAGATCGGCACCACGTTCGACGACGTCGAGTGGATCGAGGTGCCCGACCCGCTGGCGGCCGGGACCCCGATCCGCCACCAGGACTTCGGGCGCGCCATGTCTCACGCGCAGAAGCTGGAGGGCTGCTACTGGGGCGGCGACTCGGTGTACTTCGTCTCCAGCTTCGCCGTGTCCGACGAGGGCTCGGGCGCAGACCACTTCGGCCAGGTGTGGCGCTACACCCCGCGGACCAACGAGCTGAAGCTCGTCATCCGCTTCGGCCCCGACCACGGCGTCGACACCCCCGGCGAGTCCCCGGACAACATCTGCCTGTCGCCCTCGGGCGGCCTGTTCCTCTGCGAGGACGGCGGCGGCGAGCAGCACGTGTACGGCGTCTCGCAGCGCGGCGAGGTCTTCGCGGTGGCGCGCAACCGGCAGAACACGGGCAGCGCTGAGGAACCGGCGTACGGCGAGTTCGCCGGCGTCACGTTCTCGCCCAGCGGCCAGACGATGTACGTGAACTGCTACGCGCCCGGCACCACGTTCGCCATCACCGGCCCCTGGCGGTAACCGCCCGGCCGTAACCGCTGAACGGCACACGCCGCACGGCACCCGCCGGACGGCAGGGCCGACAGGCACGGCGCCCCGGCGCCCTGCGCCGGCCCCGCGGCGGACTGGTTCTGACCCGGTCCGCCGCCCGGGCCGGCGCCGCGGCGTGTCGTACCCCGTTCACCCGGGCGCTCGCTCCGGCGCGCGCGCCCCCACGAGCGCTTTTACGCTCCCCGCATGATCGACTTCCGGCGCCCGCGCCCTGCCCGCGCGGCCCTCGTCACGCTGCTCGCGCTCTTCCTCCCGGCGTGCGCCGAGCCGACCGCGCCCTCGGCACCGGTCGGCGCGCCCGCCGCGCGGGAGCGCAGCGACCACCCGGCGGCGTACGGGAGGGTGCGACCGCCGGAGAACCCGCGGGGCGGCCCACGGGACCAGCTGCGCAGGGCAGCGCGCGGGGAGGCCAAGGCGCTGCGCGCGGCGCACGCGCCGGTGTGGTGGCACGGCACGCGCCGGGGCGCGGGCGGCAAGCGGGTCGCGCTCACCTTCGACGCCGACATGATGGCCGGCCAGCACGCCAGGGCGGACGCCGGCGAGCGGTTCGACAACCCCGGGCTCATCGCCGCGCTGCAGCAGCTGAAGGTGCCCGCCACCGTCTTCATGACCGGCACCTGGGCCGAGCGCTACCCCCGCCAGGCCCGCGCCATCGGCCGCGACCCCCTGTTCGAGGTGGCCAACCACTCCTACAGCCACCACGCCTTCGCCGCCCCCTGCTACGGGCTGCCCGAGGTCGCACCCGGCGCCATGCGCGCCGAGGTCGAGCGCACCTTCGGCGCACTGCGCCGTGCGGGTGTACGCGCGCCCGTCCCGTACTTCCGCTTCCCCGGCGGCTGTTACGACGACGCGGCGCTGCGCGCCCTCGCCCCGACGGGCGTGACCGCCGTGCAGTGGGACGTCTCCAGCGGCGACGCCTTCGCCACCGACCCGGGCGCGGTGGCCGAGGAGGTGCTGACGCGGGTGCGGCCGGGGTCGGTGGTCGTCCTGCACGTCACGCGCAGCGCGGCGCCGGTCACCGAGCAGGCGGTGCGCGAGATCGTGCCGGAGCTGCGCCGGCGCGGCTACGGCTTCGCCAAGGTCTCCGAGCTGATGGCGGCGCGCTGAGGCGCGTACGGTACGCACCGCGGCGGCGCCGGCGGGAGGACGCGGCCCGCCCCACCCGTCCCGCCCGCCCCGACCGCTCTCCCCCTCCGCCGCGGCGGCAGTGGTCACCCGGCGGGCGCCCCCGGGCCGGTCTCGCTCGGCCGGACCACGACGAACCCCTCGCCGTCCAGCCGGAGCTGCATGACCTCGCCGGAGCCGCCGCGGATCATCGACCCGAAGCTCTGCGAGCGGTGCAGCCCCGTCTGGAGCTGCGTGCTCCAGCCGACGACGGCGTCGGTGTCGACGAAGACCGGGTAGCCCGGCGAGACGGGGATGACGATCGGGGTGCCGTCGCAGACCACGCCCAGCCGGCCCTGGCCGGTGAAGACGCTGTTGAACAGCCCGCCGCCCGCCATGCCCGCGCCCTTGACCAGCTTGATGTCGTACGACAGCGTCGCGTCGAAGCACAGCACGTTGCGCCCGTTGAGCGTGATGCTGTCGCCCGGCTGGTCGAGGTCCAGGATGAAGCAGTTGGCCGCGCTGAGCGCGAACCAGCACTCGCCCTGCCCCTTCACCGACATGAGCGCCAGCCCCTCGCCGGTGACCGCGCGCTTGAGGAACTGCCCCGCCCCCTGGCCCTTCTTCTCGAACTGCAGATTGCCCCGGTAGGCGATCATCGCGCCCTGCCGGGCCAGGCACTCGCCGTTGACGGCGTACTTGATCGACTTGGCGTTCTGCAGAATCATGCCGGCCTGTGTGGCAGGCTCGGCCATGTTTTCCTTCGCGAACAAATCACTGCGCATACGCGCATGATCCGCCGGAATTGCTCCCTCCGCCAAGCGGGCTGCGCCCCTGGCACACTTGATCGCGTGACCAGCGCCGAGACCAGCCCCCTCCCGCCCGAGACGGTGAGCCGCGACGACCTGCCGCAGTTCGTCCTCCCCCTCGTCGTACGCATCGAACGCGGCAGCCCGCCCACCCGCACCGACGCGCTCGAGACGGCGGCACGCGCGGTGCTGATACTGCTGGCCGACGAGCGGACGGAGGGCGAGGGCCCGTGGGCCCGGGCGGTACGGGACTGGGAGGACGCCCGGATCCGCAAGGTGGTGCGGCGCGCGCGGGGCGCGGAGTGGCGCCGGGCGGAGGCGCTGCCGGGGATCACGGTGACGTCGGCGGACGGCGAGGGCGCGGCGGCCGGTACCGGGAGCCCGCCCGGTGGGCCGGGACCGGCCGAGGTGCGGGTCTTCCCGCCCGTGCCGGTCGACGGCTGGCCCGGGGACCTCGCCCGGCTCCAGGTCTCCGGCACCGACCTGGACGACCCCGAGCCCCCCGGCCCGGCCCCCGCGGGGGTCCCGGTGCTGTGGCTGGCGCCCGGGCTCGGGATGACCGCGGGCAAGGCCATGGCCCAGGCCGGCCACGGCGCCCAACTCGCCTGGTGGGAGCTGTCCGACGCGGACCGCGCGGCCTGGCGCGCCGCCGGCTTCCCCCTCGCCGTCCGCACCGCGGCGCCGGAGCGCTGGGCGGAGCTGGCCGCCAGCGGGCTGCCGGTGGTCAGGGACGCCGGGTGGACGGAGATCGCCCCCGGCAGTTGCACGGTCGTCGCCGACCACCCGGCGCTGCGCACCGCCTGACCCGCGGCCGTACGGGCACGCGCGCGTACCCGTACGGCTGGAGAGTCAGCCGCCGTCGCTCTCCCGCGCGTCCTCCGCGACCGCCGCCGCGGCCTTGCGCGCCGCCACCAGCACCGGGTCCCACACCGGCGAGAACGGCGGCGCGTACCCCAGGTCCAGGGCCGTCATCTGCTCCACCGTCATGCCCGCCGTCAGCGCCACCGCCGCGATGTCCACCCGCTTGCCCGCGCCCTCGCGGCCGACGATCTGCACGCCGAGCAGCCGCCCCGTACGCCGCTCCGCGAGCATCTTCACGTGCATCGGCGCGGCCCGCGGGTAGTAACCGGCCCGGCTGGTCGACTGGATGGTGACCGTCACGTACTGCAGGCCCACCTCGCGCGCCTGCGCCTCCAGCAGCCCCGTACGGGCGATCTCCAGGTCGCACACCTTGCTGACGGCCGTGCCGACCACGCCGGGGAAGGTGCCGAAGCCGCCGCCGACGTTGCTGCCGATGACCTGCCCGTGCTTGTTGGCGTGCGTGCCGAGCGGGATGTACCGCTCCCGGCCCGAGACGAGGTCGAGCACCTCGACGCAGTCGCCGCCCGCCCACACGTTCTCCTGCCCCCGCACCCGCATCGCCAGGTCCGTCAGCAGCCCGCCGGACTCGCCCAGCGGCAGCCCCGCGTCCCGCGCGAGCCCGGTCTCCGGGCGCACCCCGAGGCCGAGCACGACGACGTCCGCCGGATACTCGCCCTTCGCCGTGGCCACCCCGCGCACCTCACCGTCGGTGCCGGTGAGGATCTCCGTGACCTCCGCGCCCGTGACGGTGTCGATGCCGTTGCCGTTCATCGCCTCGTGCACCAGCGCGCCCATGTCGGGGTCGAGGGTGTTCATGGGCTGGTCGGCGCGCTCCAGCACGGTGACGTGGATGCCGCGGTGGCAGAACGCCTCCGCCATCTCCACCCCGATGTACCCGGCGCCGACCACGACCGCGTGCCGCACCTGCTGCTTCTCCAGCCGGTCCAGCAGCTCCTGGCCGTCGTCCAGGCTCTGCACGCCGTGCACCCCGGGGGCGTCGATGCCGGGCAGCGGCGGGCGCAGCGGGCGGGCGCCGGTGGCGACCACCAGGTGGTCGAAGCCGTGCCAGCGCTCCTGCGCGCCGCCGGGCCCGTCGAGGGCCCGGGTGCGGACGCACTGCCGGTCGAGGTCGATCTCGGTGACCTCGGTGAGCATCCGCAGGTCGATCCCGCGCTCGCGGTGCTCCTCCGGGGTGCGGGCGACGAGCAGGTCCCGGTCGGCGACCTCACCGCCGACCCAGTACGGAATGCCGCAGGCGGAGTACGACGTGAACCGGCCGCGCTCGAACGCGGTGATCTCCAGCTCGTCCGGCGACCGCATCCGGCGCGCCTGCGACGCCGCGGACATGCCCGCCGCGTCACCGCCGATGACCACCATCCGCTGCTTGGCCCCCATGACGTCCCTTTCGTCGCCGTGAAGGACACGCTACGTCCGGTGACGCCGCCGCGCGTCCCGGGGGTGCCGGGTGCCGGGGGCACGGACGGGGTCCCGGGGGCGCGCCGGGGGCGTACACACGCGTACAGCCGCGCGCGGCGGGTCACGGTTGTCCACAGGCGCGTACGGGCCCGCCGGTGCCGTCTGAGACAGTGGCTTTCATGGACAGCGCACCGCCCGCGGAGCCCGGGCCGCCCAGGGTCGTCGTCATCGGAGGCGGCATCGCCGGACTCGCCGCCGCGCACCGGCTGCTGGCCGGCGGGGCGCGCGTGACGGTGCTGGAGGCCGGGACCCGGCTCGGCGGCAAGCTGCACGCGGGCGAGCTGGCCGGGGTGCCGGCCGACCTCGGCGCGGAGGCGCTGCTCGCCCGCCGCCCGGAGGCCGTCGGCCTCGCGCGCGCGGTGGGCCTCGCCGAGGAGCTGCAGCCGGTGGCCGCGGGGGGCGCGGCGGTCTGGACCCGGGGGCGGCTGCGGCCGATGCCGGGCGGCCAGGTGATGGGCGTCCCCGCCGACCTGGAGCGGCTGGCGGCGGCGGAAGTGCTGTCGCCGGAGGGCCTGGCGCGGGTCGCCCGCGAGGCGGAGCTGCCGCCGGCGCAGCCGGGCGAGGACGTGGCGATCGGCGCGTTCGTCGCGGAGCGGCTGGGCGCGGAGGTCACGGACCGGCTGGTGGAGCCGCTGCTGGGCGGGGTGTACGCGGGAGATGCGTACCGGCTGTCGATGCGCGCGGCGGTCCCGCAGTTGTTCGCGGCGCTGCGCGAGGAGCGGACGCTGCTCGGTGCGGCGCGGGCGGTGCAGTCCCGCGGAGCCGCCGCGCCCGCCGCGGGCGCGGGCGTGGCGCAGGCGCCGGTGTTCATGGGCATCGAGGGCGGTGTCGGGCGGCTGCCGCTGGCGGTGGCTGACGCGGTGCGGGCGGCGGGCGGCGAGATCGTCCTCGGTACGGAGGCCGCCGCGCTGGAGCTGCGGGAGGGATTCCCCGGGCCCTCCCCCTACGCCCTTGGGGGCGTGGGCGGTACCCCCACTCCCCGAAACCCGGGGCTCCGCCCCGGGGACCCCGCCGGGGCGCCGCCCCCGGCCCCCGCGGCAGGCGCGTCGGCCACCGCCGCCCCCGGCACTCCTGCAGACCGCCCCGGAGTCGCTGACGGCGCTCCGGCCGTATCGGCGCCCCCGGCCGTATCGGCGCCCCCGGCCGCCCGCCGCGCCTCCCCCGCCCGCTGGCGGGTCGTCGCCGGAGGGCGGTCCTACGACGCCGACGCCGTCGTGCTCGCCGTGCCCGCCGGGGCTGCCGCACGGCTGCTGCGGGGGCTCGCGCCGCGGGCCGCCGCGGAGTTCGACGGCGTGCGGTATGCCTCCATGGCGCTGATCACCCTCGCCCTCCCCCGCCGGGAGGCGGAGGAGCAGTTGCCGGCCGGGACCGGATTCCTCGTGCCGCCGGTCGACGGGCGGACGATCAAGGCGTCCACGTTCTCCTCCGCCAAGTGGCGCTGGGCCGGCGACGACGACCTCTTCCTGCTGCGCACCTCCGTCGGCCGCGTCGACGAGGAGAAGACCCTCGAACGGGACGACGCCGACCTCGTCACCGCCTCCCTCGACGACCTCCGCGCCGCCACCGGCCTCGCCGCCCGCCCCGTCGCGAGCCGCGTCAGCCGGTGGCGGGGCGCCCTCCCGCAGTACGAGGTCGGGCACGACGCGCGCGTCGCGCGGATCCGCGGCGCGCTGCCCGCCGGGCTCGCGGTGTGCGGCGCGCTCTACGACGGCGTGGGCATCCCGGCCTGCATCGCGAGCGCGCACCGGGCCGCCGACGAGCTGCTGGGGCGCTCTGGGACAATGGCCGCATGAGTGACGCAACCCTCCCGTCGGCTTCCTCGCCCGCGGATTCGTCCCGCCCCGCGAACGCCGGAAAGAAGGCCAAGGACCTCAACGAGGTCATCCGTTACACCCTCTGGTCCGTCTTCCGGCTCCGCGACGCGCTCCCCGAGGACCGCACCGGTTACGCGGACGAGGTGACCGGGCTGTTCGAGCAGCTCGCCGCGAAGGACGTCGTCGTGCGCGGCACGTACGACGTGTCCGGGCTGCGTGCCGACGCGGACGTCATGATCTGGTGGCATTCGGAGAGTTCGGACGCCCTCCAGGAGGCGTACAACCTCTTCCGCCGCACCCGCCTCGGCCGCGCCCTCGCCCCGGTCTGGTCGAACATGGCGCTGCACCGCCCCGCCGAGTTCAACAAGTCGCACGTCCCGGCGTTCCTGGCGGACGAGAACCCGCGCGCGTACGTGAGCGTGTATCCGTTCGTCCGCTCCTACGACTGGTATCTGCTGCCGGACGAGGACCGCCGCCGCATGCTCGCAGACCACGGCAAGATGGCCCGCGGCTTCCCGGACGTGCGCGCCAACACGGTGCCCTCGTTCTCCCTCGGCGACTACGAGTGGATCCTCGCCTTCGAGGCCGACGAACTGCACCGCATCGTGGACCTGATGCGCCATCTGCGCGGGTCCGAGGCGCGCATGCACGTGCGCGAGGAGGTGCCGTTCTACACCGGCCGCCGCAAGCCCGTCGCCGAGCTGGTGACCTCCCTGGCCTGACGCCCGGCTCCGCCGCCCGGCGCCCCGCGCCCCGCGCCCCGCGCCCGCCGCCGGCACGGCCTCAGCCCGCCGCCGGGCCGCCCTCCCCCGGCGCCGCGGACCGCTTTCCGCCCCGCTCGGCCTCCGGCTCCCGGTGCGGCGCGCAGTTCACGTCGCCGGGTGTGCGGCCGGTCAGCAGGTACGTGTCGACGTGCTTGTTGACGCAGGCGTTCGCGCCCCCGGCGAGCCCGTGCGACCCGGCGTCCTTCTCCGTCACCAGGTCCGCAGAGCCGCCCAGCCGGCGGGCGAGTTCCACCGCACCGTCGTGCGGCGTGGCCGCGTCCCGCTCGGCGGCGAGGAGAAGCACCGGCGGCAGCTCGCCGGCGTCGGTGCGCACGTCGAGGGGCTGCTGCCGCGGCCCGGACCAGAACGCGCACGGCAGGTTCATCCAGGCGTTCTCCCATGTCTCGAACGGAGCCACGCGCGCGAGCCGGCTGTTGTCGCGGTCCCAGGTCTCCCAGTCGGTCGGCCAGGGCGCGTCGTTGCACTCGATGGCGGTGTAGACGGCGTTGCCGTTCTCTTCCGCCGCGTTGTCCACAGCGTCGTCGGCCGCGAAGTCCACCAGTGTCCCGGGCTTGCCGTCCAGGTAGTCCGCGAGCGCGGTGGCGGCCCGTGCCCAGTAGCCGTCGGCGTACGCGGCCCGCAGGAAGCCCGCCTGCAACTGGGCCGTGCCGACCCGGCCGCCGGCCGGCTCCTTCTCGATCATCTTGCGGGCCCGCTCGTACGCCGCCGCCACCTCCCACCGGCTGCGGCCGAGGTGGTAGACGTCGTCGTGGCGGGCGACCCACCGCTGCCAGTCGGCCCAGCG
Organism: Streptomyces sp. CNP082; assembly: GCF_059570535.1. Taxonomy (NCBI): domain Bacteria; kingdom Bacillati; phylum Actinomycetota; class Actinomycetes; order Kitasatosporales; family Streptomycetaceae; genus Streptomyces; species Streptomyces sp. CNP082. The sequence goes on along the minus strand of NZ_JCANSZ010000054.1, from coordinate 28,882 downwards.
CTCCTCGAACGCGGCGGACTGGCGCAGGTTGTTGCCGTACCAGATCTGCCGCGGGTCGGGGTCGACCGGGCTGTCGAAGACCATGCGGCGCACGTGTCCGGGGTAGAGCGCGGCGTACAGGCTGCCGAAGTAGGTGCCGTAGGAGGCGCCGAGGTAGGAGAGCCTGCGCTCGCCGAGCGCGGCGCGCAGCACGTCGAGGTCGCGGGCGTTGTTGAGGGACGTGTAGTGCCGCAGGCCGGTGATCCGGGCACAGCCGTCGGCGTACGCGCGCGCCTTCTCGATACGGGCCCGCTTCTCGCGCTCCGAGGGGTGCGGGGACGTGTGCGACGGCGCCTTCTTGAACTCGTCGGGGTCCTGGCAGGACAGCGCGCGGGAGCGTTCGACGCCGCGCGGCGCGTAACCGGTGAAGTCGTACGCCTCGGCGAGCCGCTGCCACTTCGGGGACCGGCTCAGCAACGGGAAGTACGTGCCGGAGGCGCCGGGGCCGCCGGGGTTGAACACGAGGCTGCCCTGCCGCCCGGCGCGCGGGCCGGTGGCGCCGATGCGGCTGACGGTGAGCTTGAGCTGCCGGCCGCCGGGGCGGGCGTAGTCCAGCGGGACGGCGACGGTGCCGCACTTGATGGGCGCCGGCAGTCCCTCCGCCTTCGGGCAGGGGCCGAACTCGACGCCGGCTCCGGCGGCGCGGGCGGCGGCCACGGCGGCCCCGCGGGCCTCGGGCCCTTCGGCCGCCCGGGAGACCGGGACGCCGGTATCCGTCCGGGCGGCGTCGGCGGCGGGAGCCGCGGCGAGGCCGGTGAGAGCGAGCGAACCGAGGACTCCGTACAGCACTGCTGCTCTCACGAAGGACCCTTCCGGGGTGACGAGGCGTGACGAGGCGTGGGGACATGACCGGGCGCGGTGAGGCGTGGCGGACGGCCGCTCTGGGCGGCGCGCGCGACGGGGAGAAAGGAGGGTAAAAGTGATGTTTCTCGGCGGAGTTGCTGATGTAAAGGACCCGGGCGGGGTGTCGCGGCGCGTCCGCCTACCGTGCGAGCGCGGCGCGCATCTCCGGGTCGGACAGCGCCGCGGGCCCGCGCACGGCCAGCCCGGTCAGCAGCGAGTCCGCCTCGTCGAGGGTGGCGAGCAGGCCGAGGCCGTCGGGCGTGGCCCAGCGGGTGTACTCGCCGACCTCCAGCCGGGCTATGGCCAGGCAGCCGCAGACCAGTATCAGCGGCAGTACGAACCAGCCCGCGATCGGCTCCTGCGCCGGTGCCCGCAGCGCCAGCGCGGCGATCCCGGCGCCGAGCACCACCACCCCCGCGACCCGCACGTGCCGAACCGCGGTGCGCACGGCGGACCGGACCGGCGCGGGCACCGCGAGCCCGGCCGCGGCGAGGCCGTCGTCCAGGTCGCGCAGCGCCCCGGCGGCGCGGGCGGTGGCGCGGATGGCCGGTATCGGGCGCTGCCCGCCGGGCCCGGCGGCGGCGATCACGGCCCGCTCGACGGGGTCGCGCCCCTCGGGTGCCACGACGGTCGCCCAGCCGGTGTGCGCGAGCAGCAGCCGCCGCTCCCGCGCCAGCGACACCAGGGTGACGTCGACGACCCGCCGGGGCCCGCCGGCGAGGAAGGCGGCCTCGTACAGGGTCAGCTCACGCGCCCCGCGGACCCGCGCCGCCTCGGGCTCGGGCAGTGCCGCGGCGACCGAACCGACGAGGACCAGGCGCCCGCACGTCACCAGCGCGGCCACCCAGGCGACGAGCGCGAAGCACACCCACATGGCCGTGTTCTACGCGATCGGGGGCGCAGGGCGCCAGACCTATCTTTCCGAACGCCACCGTGATAGCGGGTCGTTACGCGCCGCGGCGCCCCCGCGCTCCTCTGCGCGCTCCGCCGCATCGTAGCTCGCCCGGGCCGCGTGGATCTGGTCGATGTGGGTGTTTGCGAACTCCTTGACTGCCTGAAGGATCGGCAGCATCCCGCGGCCGAGCCGCGTCAGCTCGTAGTCGACCCTGACCGGCACGGTGGGCGTCACGGAGCGCGCCACGTACCCGTCGCGCTCCAGGGCGCGCAGCGTCTGCGTGAGCATCTTCTGGCTGGCGCCCGCGAGCGCGCGGGTCAGCTCGCCGTAGCGGCGCGGGCCTTCGGCCAGCTCCAGCACGATCGGCCCGGTCCACTTGTCGCCGAGCCGCGCGAACAGTTGCCGGGACGGGCAGGCGGCCAGGTACTCGTCGTAGGCGGCGCGGGCCGCCGCCCGGCGCTGCGCGGCCGTGAGGGTGGACATGCGGGTGCGCTCCTCCGGGTTCGGTACGCACTGCAAAGTGCGTTCTTCTCGCTCACCGCAACCCTCCCTAGGGTCGGGTGCATTCCCCTTCCGTCACTTCTGTGAGGAGTTGCCCATGCGTGCTGTCGTCGTGACCGGACACGGCGGTCCCGAGGTGCTGCGCACCGTCGAGGTGCCGGTGCCCGAGCCGGGTCCCGGGCAGGTCCGGATCCGGGTCGAGGCGGCCGGCGTGAACCCGACGGACATCGCCACGCGGACCGGCGCGTACGTCGAGGCCGGGATGACGCCGCCGCGCGAGAGGTTCGGGCTCGGCTGGGACGCGGCGGGCGCGGTGGACGCGGTCGGCGCGGGTACCGAGGGCTTCGCCCCCGGGGACCGGGTCGTCGCCCTCATCGACCGCATCGACCTGCCGCTCGGTGCGTACGCGGAGTACGCGGTCGTCGACGCCCACGCCGTCGCGCCGGCACCCGCCGGCGCCACCGCCGCGGAGGCCGCGACCCTCCCGCTCAACGCCCTCACCGCCGACCAGGCGCTCGACCTGCTGGCCCTGCCCGAAGGGAGCACCGTCCTGGTCACCGGCGCGGCCGGCGGCGTCGGCGGTTTCACCGTGGAGCTGGCCGCCCGCGAGCGCGGGCTGACGGTGGTCGCGGTGGCGGGCGAGCGGGACGAGGAGCTGGTACGGGGCTTCGGCGCCGGGCTGTTCGTGGCGCGGGGCGCAGAGTTGGCGCACCGGGTGCACGCGGCGGTGCCGGGCGGCGTGCACGGCGTGGTCGACGCGGCGTCGGTGGGCGTGGCGGCGTTCGACGCGCTGCGGCCCCGGGGCGCGTACGTCGCGGTGCTGCCCGGCGCCGGTCCGGTGCCGCGGCGCGGGGCGCGGGTGGAGACGGTGCTGGTCGCCGCGGACGGCGAGCGCCTGGCGGAGCTGGCGGTGCTGGCGGAGAAGGGGCGGCTGAGCCTGCGGGTGGCGCAGACGCTGCCGCTGGAGCGGGCCGGCGAGGCGCAGGAACGGCTGACGGCGGGCGGCGTGCGGGGCCGGCTGGTGCTGGTGCCCTAGCCGGACGGGCACAGGGGTGCGGTACGTACGGGGTGGGGGCCGCGGGCTCCGCTCCGTACCCCCGCCCCCGTACCGCATGCGCTACGAGCCCTCCCCAGCCGGCTCTCCGCACGGAGGCTCCGGCGCCGGCCGGCCGGTGTCAGCGGGCCGAGGACTCGTGCACGTACTCCACGAGCCGCGTCAGCGCGTCCGGGTCCGTCGTCGGGAGCACGCCGTGGCCGAGGTTGAACACGTGCCCCTCCAGCCCCGCCGCCGCCTGCAGCACCTCGCCGGCCTTGGCCTCCATCGCCGCGCGCGGCGCGAACAGCGCCGCCGGGTCGAGGTTGCCCTGCAGCGCCTTGCCGGGGCCGACGCGGCGCGCCGCCTCGGCCAGCGGCACCCGCCAGTCGACGCCGACGACGTCGGCGCCCGCCTCGCCCATCGCGGTCAGCAGCTCGCCGGTGCCGACGCCGAAGTGGATACGCGGCACGCCGTACTCCGCGACCGCCGCGAAGACCTCCGCCGACGCGGGCAGCACCGCGCGCCGGTAGTCGGCGGGCGCCAGCGCGCCCGCCCAGGAGTCGAAGAGCTGCACGGCGGAGGCCCCGGCCTCGATCTGCACGCGCAGGAACGCCGCCGTGATGCCCGCGAGCCGGCCGACCAGCTCGGCCCACAGCTCCGGCGCCCCGTACATCATCGCCTTGGTGTGCTCGTGGTTGCGCGACGGGCCGCCCTCGACCAGGTAGCTGGCCAGCGTGAACGGCGCCCCGGCGAAGCCGATCAGCGGCGTCGCGCCCAGCTCCGCGGTCAGCCGGCCCACGGCCTCGGTCACGTACGGCACGTCGTCGGGCTCCAGCGGGCGCAGCCGCGCGAGGTCGGCGCGGCTGCGGACGGGCTGGGCGACGACGGGCCCCACGCCCGGCTTGATGTCGAGATCGACGCCGATGGCCTTGAGCGGTACGACGATGTCGCTGAAGAGGATCGCGGCGTCCACGCCGTGCCGCCGTACGGGCTGCAGCGTGATCTCGGTGACGAGGTCGGGCCGCTGGCACGACTCGAGCATGCCGATGCCCTCGCGCAGCCGCCGGTACTCGGGCAGCGAGCGGCCCGCCTGGCGCATGAACCACACGGGGGTGTGCGGCACGGGCTCGCGCCGGCACGCGCGCAGGAACGCGGAGTCGGCGGCCGGCCCCGGGCGGGCGGGCGCCGCGGCGGCACCGGCGACGGACGTGGCAGAGGGGCGGGAGGCGCTGTCGGGACTCACCCCTGCATCTTCGCACGCGCGTGGGAGTCGAGATCCGGCCACCCGGGTGTCCCGCAGCGCTTCTGCGCGCCGCGCCCCCTAGTCTTCCGGGCATGGTTGCGGCTCCTGGACACCTCGTCGACGAACCCGATGGCCCCCCGGACGGCCAGCCGGCGGGCCGAGCCCTGCCGCCCCCGTTCCGGCGGGCCGTCGAGGCGCTCGGCTCCGCTGCGGTACGCCCCGAGGTGACGCTGCGTCCGACGCGCGCGCCGCGGGGCATCGCCCCGTTCGCGTACGCCCTGGAGGCGGACATCGAGGAGGGCGCGGCACAGGACGCCGCGCCCGCCGACGGCCGGCTGGTGCTGCTGCACGACCCGGACGGGCAGGACACCTGGCGCGGTACGTTCCGCTTCGTCACGCTGCTGCGCGCGGACCTGGAGCCGGAGATGGCCGCGGACCCGCTGCTGCCGGAGGTGTGCTGGTCCTGGCTGACCGGCGCGCTGGACACCCGCGGCCTCGGCTACGGCGAGCCCGGCGGCACGGTCACGCGCGCGTCCTCGCACCACTTCGGCGGGCTGGCGGAGCGCGGCACGACGACGAAGATCGAGATCCGGGCCTCCTGGACGCCGCAGCCGTCGCGCGCGGCTGGGGACGGGACCCCGGACGCGGCGGCGCACCTGGCGGCGTGGGTGGAGATGCTGTGCCAGTGCGCGGGCCTGCCGCCGGCTCCGGCACCGCAGACGGCGCCGGAGCCGGACGCCGCACCGATCGTGCCGCTGCCGCAGCGCCGCGACTCGCGCCGGCGCTGACCGTCCCGCAGTCGATCGCCCATCCGAATTGTCCGTTTTTTACTCCCTCATTCGTGATCATTGCCTAAAGCCTCTCCGGGCTCCTGCCGAAGACGTGAGAGACCTTCCGTTCACCGAGCGGAACGTCCCGGCTCTCCCAGCCGGCCCCGTCCCCGCACCACCGTCTGGAGGGACCTGGTGTCTGTTCTCCTCGAGCAACCCACAAGCCTGGTCGCCTACCGCCCGAACAAGCCGACGGCCATGGTCGTCGTGGCCGACCCCCGCGTACGCTCGACCGTCACCCGCCACCTGTGGGCGCTGGGCGTGCGCGACGTGATCGAGGCGTCGTCCATCGCGGAGGCCCGCCCCCGGATCGCCAACCCCCGCGACATCTGCGTCGCCGACGTCCACCTGCCCGACGGCTCCGGTCTCATGCTGCTCTCCGAGGCGCGCTCGGCGGGCTGGCCCAACGGCCTCGCGCTCTCCGCCGCCGACGACATCGGCGCCGTACGCAACGCCCTCGCGGGCGGCGTCCGCGGCTACGTCGTCACCGGCACCCGCACCAGCATGGGCCTGCCCACCCGCCCCAACGCCGCGCACATCGGCGCCGCCGCCGGCCGGCTGCACCACCGCCGCCCACCGGGCTCCCCCGGTGCCGGCGGCAACTCCGGCCCGCCCGGGCACCCGGGCGGCTACCGCGAGCTGTCCGGCCGCGAGGTCGAGGTGCTGCGGCTGGTGGCGGAGGGCCAGTCGAACAAGGCCATCGGCGTCTCGATGGGGCTGTCCGCGCTGACCGTCAAGAGCCACCTCGCCCGCATCGCGCGCAAGCTCGGCACGGGCGACCGCGCCGGCATGGTGGCGGTGGCCCTGCGCACCGGCATCATCCACTGAACCGGGCCCGGTGACGGGCCCCTCCCGGCAGCACGCGCAGCGCCCGTCGACGTGACGTTCCGTCGACGGGCGCTGTCGTGCACGACTCACAGATACCCTGTAACACGTGACCGACGCCCAAGAGACCGCAGCAGAGGACAGACTCCCCGCCCCCGGAGCACCGACTTCCGGATCGGCGCCGGTCCCCCTTCTCGATCCCCGCGAGGGCATTCCACCCGTCACCGCGGACGCCGAGGCGCTCGACGCGGTGGTCCGCGCGTTCGCCGCGGGCAGCGGCCCGGTCGCCATCGACGCCGAGCGCGCCAGCGGCTACCGCTACGGGCAGCGGGCGTACCTCGTACAGCTGCGCCGCGAGGGCGCGGGCACCGCGCTGATCGACCCGGTGGCCTGCCCGGACCTCTCCGGGCTCGCGGCGGCGATCGGCGGTGCCGAATGGGTTCTGCACGCCGCCACCCAGGATCTGCCGTGCCTCGCCGGGATAGGCATGCACCCCACCACCCTGTTCGACACGGAGCTGGCCGGGCGGCTCGCCGGCTTCCCCCGGGTCGGCCTCGGCGCGATGGTCGAGAACGTCCTCGGGTACGCGCTGGAGAAGGGCCACTCCGCCGTCGACTGGTCGACCCGGCCGCTGCCCGAGCCGTGGCTGCGCTACGCCGCGCTCGACGTCGAGCTGCTCGTGGACCTGCGCGACGCCCTGGCCGGGGAGCTGACGGCGCAGGGGAAGCTGCGCTGGGCCGAGGAGGAGTTCGCGGCGATCGCCGCGGCGCCGCCGCCGGAGCCGCGGCGGGACCCCTGGCGGCGCACGTCGGGGATGCACAAGGTACGGCGCCGGCGTCAGCTCGGCACCGTACGGGAGCTGTGGACGGCCAGGGACCGCATCGCGCAGCGGCGCGACATCTCACCGGGCAAGGTGCTCGCGGACACCGCCATCGTGGAGGCGGCGCTCGCGATGCCGACCTCCACGCGGGCGCTGGCCGCGCTGCCCGGCTTCGGGCACCGGATGGGCCGGCGGCAGTTGGAGCAGTGGCTCGCCGCGGTGGAGCGCGCCCGCGCGCTGCCGGAGTCCGAGCTGCCGCAGCCGGGGCTGCCGCTGAACGGCCCGCCGCCGCCGCGCGCCTGGGCGGACAAGGACCCGGCCGCCGCCGCGCGGCTGTCGCGGGCGCGGGCGTCGGTGACGGCGCGCGCGGAGGAGCTGGGCCTGCCGCAGGAGAACCTGATCGCACCGGACACGGTCCGCCGCGTGTGCTGGGAGCCGCCGAAGGACGCCACCGAGGAGTCGGTGGCGGCGGCCCTGACCCGCCTGGGCGCCCGCCCGTGGCAGATCGAACAGGTCACCCCGCTCCTCACCACGGCCGTCCAGGGCTGACCGGCGCCCGCGGCGTGCGGGTCACGCGGGTCTCCGCGGCTTCCCGGCAGGCGCGGCCAGCGCCTGCACCTCCGCGTAGGAGGGAGCCGCGGGTTCCCTCCGCAGGCCGTCGCGGACGTCGCTCGCGGTGGTCACGGCCGCCGCCAGGGCGCTGCGGTAGAGCAGAGAGCCGAGACTGATCCTCCGCACGCCCAGCGCCGCCAGCTCGGTGACGGTGGGGCCGCCCGGTGCGTACAGGACGTTCAGCGGGACGGTGAGGGTCGCCGTCAGGGCGGTGATCCCGTCCGGATCCGACAGCCCCGGCACGAACACGCCGTCCGCACCGGCCTGCTCGTACACCGCGAGACGCGTCCCGGTCTCCTCCCTCCGGCGTCCGAGCCAGTGGGTGTCGGTGCGCGCGTTCACGAACAGCTCGGGTACGGCGGCCTTGACCGCGGCGATCTTTGCGGCGTGCAGCTCCACCGGGGCGAGGGTGCCGTCCGGGCGCCCGTCTTCGAGGTTGATCCCCGCGGCGCCCGCGGCGTACAGCCGTCCCGCCAGCTCGGCCACTTCCGCCGGGTCGTCGCCGAAGCCCCCTTCGATGTCGACGGTGAACAGGAACGGGCACTGTCCGAGTCGGCGGGCCAGCGCCAGGGTCTCCTCGGCGATCGCCGCCGCCCCGTCCGGCAGCCCCGCGCCCGCGGCCACGCCGAGGCTCGTGGTGCCGATCGCCCGGAAGCCCTGCGCCGCCAGCAGGGCGGCGGAGGCGTGGTCCCAGGCGTTGGGCAGCAGCAGCGGCGTCGCCTCGTCGTGCAGCCGGGCGAAGGCGGTCCGCGGGCGCTGGAGCAGGCCTTCGGCCATCGCGAGGGCGTGGGCCCGGCCGGGGCAGACGCGCGGCGGGGCGCCGAAGGCGAGGGGCACGGGGTGGCCGCGGTTGGCGGTCGCGAGGTCCAGGAGCACCACGTCGCCCTCGGCGATCTCCCGGCCGGCGACCCGGGTGGCACGGGCGGCGACCCGGCGCATGGCCTGGACCGGCGGCACCTCCCGGAGTACCCGGGACAGCGGTGCGTCCCGGCCGGCCGCGGCCTCCACCAGGGCAGCCGTCGCCGCGCATGCCTGTACCAGCAGCCCGATGCGGTTGGCGGCGGCCTCCAGGGCGGCTTCGTCCGCCGGCGGTGTCACCAGCCGCGCCACCAGCCGGGCCACAGCCTCGTCCGCGGCACCGTGGTGGCCGGGGCCTCCGAAGCAGGCCCCGGCCACCACGGTCACCGCCTCGGCGACCGCCCCGGGCTCCGGCATCCCCAGGGCCTCTGCGAGGGTACGCACCACCCGTACCCGGACCTCCTCCTCGGGCCCTGCCGCGACCGCCCGCCGCAGCGCGGCCGGCTCCAGCCGGGCCAGTTCGGCCTCCACCAGAGCCCGCCGGCGCCGGTGCCGCTCTCCGGAGCTGAACCGGGCCACGGTGGCGCGCAGCCATGCGACGCCGGCCCCGGGCGGACCGCCGTCCAGGGCCGGCGGTTCCGGGACGAGCGCCGGATCGGCGAGTGCCGCCGAAATATCCTCGTAGCGGTCGAACTCATGCCTCGTGCACGTCATGGCCCGACGCTAGGGCGGGGACGGTTCGGCGCTTCCCGAACCGTCCCTGCGCCATCATGGCCCCCATGCCCCCACTCGCCGAGACCGCCGCCCTGCCCGGTGCGGCGCAGCGCCGAAGGCCGGGCCCGCACCTGCTACGGCCATCCGGCGGGGCGACTGGGCGTGACCTTGGCGGACGCGGCGATCGCCCGCGGCCTGGTCGAAGCCGCCGCCGGGGTCGCCGGCACCGTGGCGGGCCGGGAAGGCACAGGGACAGGGCCGGGTTCCCGCCGGCGCCCGGTCGGGCCCGCGCGGGGACGCTGTGAGAGACGCCTCCGGGCGGCCCCCTGGGCACCTCCTGTTACCCACGAGTAGCATGGCCTCAGAGCCGCGCCGCCCCCGGCGGGCCGGCACCACGAGAACCCGCACCCCCTCCGGAGGAGAGCCCGTGCCTCGTACCGCAAGGGACGTCGTCTTCGTCGACGGCGTCCGGACCCCGTTCGGCAAGGCGGGCCCGAAGGGCATCTACCACGAGACCCGCGCCGACGACCTCGTCGTCAAGTGCATCCGCGAGCTGCTGCGCCGCAACCCCGCCCTCGACCCCGCCACCATCGACGACGTCGCCGTCGCCGCCACCACCCAGATCGGTGACCAGGGCCTGACCATCGGCCGCACCGCCGGCATCCTCGCCGGTCTGCCGCCCACCGTGCCCGGGTACTCCATCGACCGGATGTGCGCCGGCGCGATGACCGCCGTGACGACGACCGCCGCCTCCACCGCCTTCGGCGCGTACGACATCGCGCTGGCCGGCGGCGTCGAGCACATGGGCCGGCACCCGATGGGCGAGGCCGTGGACCCCAACCCGCGGTTCGTCTCCGAGAAGCTCGTCGACGAGTCCGCCCTCTTCATGGGCATGACCGCGGAGAACCTGCACGACCGCTTCCCGCACCTGACCCGGGCCCGCGCCGACGAGTACGCGGTGCACTCGCAGGAGAAGGCCGCCAAGGCGTACGCGAACGGGCGGATCCAGGCCGACCTGGTGCCCATCTCCGTCCGCCGCACCAGCGCAGAGGCCGGCGAGACCGGCTGGGGCCTGGCCACGCAGGACGAGCCCATGCGTCCCGGCACCACGCTGGCGAACCTCGCGGGGCTGAAGACCCCCTTCCGCGCCCACGGCCGGGTCACCGCCGGCAACGCCGCCGGGCTCAACGACGGCGCCACCGCCTCCCTCATCGCCGCCGAGGACGTGGCGCGGGCGGCGGGGCTGCCGGTGAAGATGCGGCTCGTGTCGTTCGCCTTCGCCGGCGTGGAGCCCGAGGTGATGGGCATCGGCCCCATCCCGTCCACCGAGAAGGCCCTCGCCAAGGCGGGCCTGGGCATCGGCGACATCGGCCTGTTCGAGATCAACGAGGCGTTCGCCGTGCAGGTGCTGGCGTTCCTCGACCACTTCGGCATCGCCGACGACGACCCCCGCGTCAACCAGTACGGCGGCGCCATCGCCTTCGGCCACCCCCTCGCCTCCTCCGGTGTCCGGCTGATGACGCAGTTGGCGCGGCAGTTCGAGGAGCAGCCGCAGGTGCGGTACGGCATCACCACCATGTGCGTCGGCTTCGGCATGGGCGGCACGGTCATCTGGGAGAACCCGCACTTCGAGGGGGCAGGCAAGTGAGCAGCACCGTGGAACTTCTCAAGGGCGCCGCCGAGGTCTTCCCCGACGAGGTCGTCACGCAGGCGCACGTACGCCACCTCGACCTGCCCGACGGTGCCGGCAGGTTCGCGCTGATCACCCTGGACAACGGCTTCGACCACACCAAGCCGACCACCTTCGGCCCGCAGTCGCTCGCGCGCCTGGACGCCGCGCTCGACCAGGTCAAGAAGGAGGCCGCGGACGGCGAGATCGTCGGCGTCGGCGTCACCGGCAAGCCGTTCATCTTCGCCGTCGGCGCCGACCTCAAGGGCGTCGAGGTGCTCGGGCACCGCGACGAGGCGCTGGCCATCGGGCGCGGCGGGCACGAGGTGTTCAAGCGGCTGTCCGCCCTGGCCGTGCCGACGTTCGCGTACTACAACGGCGCCGCGATGGGCGGCGGCGTCGAGGTCGGCCTGCACTGCACGTACCGCACGGTCTCGCGCGCCGTGCCCGCGTTCTCGCTGCCGGAGGTCTTCCTCGGGCTGGTGCCCGGCTGGGGCGGCTGCACGCTGCTGCCGAACCTGATCGGCGCGGACCGCGCGGTCACCGTCGTGATCGAGAACAGCCTCAACCAGAACCGGCAGCTCAAGGGCAAGCAGGTCTACGACCTGGGCATCGCCGACGCGATCTTCGACGGCGCCGACTTCCTGGAGCAGTCCCTCGCCTGGACCGCCGCCGTCCTCGGCGGCGAGGTGGAGGTCGTGCGCCCGGACCTGGACCGCGGCGAGGCGTGGGACGCCGCCATCGGGCGCGGCCGGGCCGTCGCCGACGACAAGGTGCACGGCGCCGCCCCCGCGGCGTACCGCGCGCTGGACATCATGGCCGCGGCGAAGAACGGCGACCTGCGGCAGGGCTTCGCGGCCGAGGACGACGCGCTGGCCGACCTGATCATGGGCGGCGAGCTGCGGGCCGGGATCTACGCCTTCAACCTCGTGCAGCGGCGCGCCAAGCGGCCCGCCGGAGCGCCGGACAAGAGCCTCGCCCGGCCGGTCACCAAGGTCGGTGTGGTCGGCGCCGGGCTGATGGCCTCGCAGTTGGCCCTGCTCTTCGCCCGCCGGCTCGAAGTCCCCGTCGTGCTCACGGACATCGACCAGGAGCGCATCGACAAGGGCGTGGGCTGGGTCCACGAGCAGATCGACATGCTGCTGCTCAAGGGCCGGGTGAACCAGGACGCGGCCAACCGGCTCAAGGGGCTGGTCACCGGGTCGCTGGACAAGGCGGCGGCGTTCGCCGACGCCGACTTCGTCATCGAGGCGGTCTTCGAGGAACTCTCCCTCAAGCAGCGGATCTTCGCGGAGCTTGAGGAGGTCGTCCCGGCCGAGGCGATCCTCGCGACGAACACCTCGTCCCTGTCGGTGACCGAGATGGCGGCCGGGCTCAAGCACCCCGAGCGGGTCGTGGGCTTCCACTTCTTCAACCCGGTCGCGGTCCTGCCGCTGCTGGAGATCGTACGGGCCCAGGGCACCGACGACGCCTCGCTGGCCACGGCGTTCGCCGTCGCCAAGAAGCTGAAGAAGTCGGCGGTCCTGGTCAAGGACGCCCCCGCGTTCGTCGTCAACCGCATCCTGACCCGCTTCATGGGCGAGGTGCTGGGCGCCGTGGACGAGGGCACGCCGGTGGAGATCGCGGACCGGGCGCTGGCGCCGCTAGGGCTGCCGATGTCGCCGATCGTGCTGCTGGACCTGGTCGGCCCCGCGGTCGCCCACCACGTCGCGGGCACCCTCGCCACGGCGTTCCCGGACCGCTTCGCGCAGTCGGCGAACCTGGGCCGGGTCGTGGAGGCGGGCAAGCGGACGCTGTACGTCCATGACTCCGGCAAGCCGGAGCTGGACCCGGAGGTGGCGGCGCTGTTCCAGGTGGGCGACACGGTGCTGACGGAGGAGCAGGTACGCGACCGGGCGCTGGACGCCATCGCGCAGGAGATCCGGCTGATGCTGGACGAGGGCGTCGTGGCCGAGGCGCAGGACGTCGACCTGTGCCTGATCACCGGCGCGGGCTGGCCGTTCCATCTGGGCGGCATCACGCCGTACCTGGACCGCGCGGGCGTCAGCGAGCGCGTGACGGGCCGCCGGTTCCTGCAGCCGGGCGTGGCGAGCGTCCCGGCGTAGGCTGCCGGCGCCTGTGCCCCGGCCGCCGCGGTGGCCGGGGCACAGGCGTGTCGTACGGGCGTGGGAGGCTGGACGGCATGGACGCACCGCTCCCCCTGCTCGTCGTGGACGCCGCCAACGTCGTGGGGTCGGTCCCCGACGGCTGGTGGCGCGACCGGCACGGTGCGGCGGAGCGGCTGCGCGACGGGCTCGTGCCGTACGCCTCGGCGGGCGTGGCGGGCCTGCCGGGGCCGGTGGAGGTGGTGCTCGTGGTGGAGGGCGCGGCCCGCGGGGTGCAGGAGGTGCCGGGGGTACGGGTCACGGCGGCGGACGGCAGCGGGGACGACCGGATCGTGGCGGTCGTCGCGGACGCCGTCGAGCGGGATCCCGGGCGGCGCGTGCTGGTCGTCACGGCGGACCGCGCCCTGCGCGAGCGCGTCCAGCGCCACGGCGCGGGCACGGCGGGCCCGCGTACGGTACGGCCGTAGCGCGCGGGGCACGGCGTACGCCCCTCGTACGCGCGCAGCCCCGCTCCCCCGCGTCTCCCCGCGACTCCCCCGCGTCTCCCCGCCGTCGACGCCCGCTCAGCGACCGCCGCGGTTGCGCCACACCGCGTAGCCGGCGAACGGCAGCAGCACCGCCAGCGCCCCCGCCACACCGCCCACCAGCGTGCCCGACGCGCTGCTCAGCCCCTCCCCCGCATCGCCCGCCTCGACCGCCTCGTAGACCCCGACCGCCGCCACGGCGACCGCGACCAGCGCCAGGAGCGCGTACAGCCGCCAGGTGACGAAGACCCTGCGGGCGGGTGCGGGCGGCACCGCCGCCAGGTCCGCGGCCGGGCCGAGGCTGGCCGCGCGCGGGCGCTTGAACCAGGCGTACATCACCCAGGTCCCGCACGCCTCCCAGCCGTCCGGCGCGAGCCGCGCTTCGACCCGGTCGCGGTCCCCGAGCACCGTCTCCCTGCGGTACTCCCAGCGCTGCGCGCCGCCCCGCTCGCGCCGGCTGACGAACCGGCCGGCGGCATCGACGCGGACCAGCTCCCAGCCCTGCTCCCCGTACTCGTTCAGCAGCCGCTCGTCGACGGAGGTGCCGGCGCTCCAGCGCCACTCCTCGGCCGCCTCCTCCGGCGGGTCCCCGGGGCCGCCGTCCCCGGCGAGCTGCGCCGCGAAGGCGTCGACCGGGCCGAACTCGGCCTCCGCCGGCGTGCCGGACTCCGCGAGGTACGCCTCGACGTCGGCGACGGTCGCGGCCACCCGGTCCGCGGCCATCCCGGCGGCGCGCAGCCGGGCGGCGAGTTCGCCGGCGTAGCCGCCGGCGCCGGTCGCTGCCGCTGCCGCTGCCGCTTCCGCACCCGGCGGCTGGTGCCTGTGCGTCATGTGACTCCCCCCTTGCCGAGCAGTTCGCGTACGGACTCGTCGAACGCGAGCCAGAGCCGGCCCTGTTCGCCGAGGACGGCGCGGCCTTCGGCGGTGAGCTTGTAGTAGCGCCGGCCGGGGCCGCGGTCGGCCGCGCGGAACTCGGCCTCCAGCAGACCGGCTTCCTCCAGCCGGTTGAGTACGGGGTACAGCGTGCCCCCCTTGATCTGGCCGAGGCCGGCTTCGCCGAGGCGCTTGGCGATCTCGTAGCCGTAGCTCTCGCCGCCGGTGAGGGCGGCGAGCACGAGCAGGTCCAGTACGCCCTTGAGCCAACTGGCCCGGCGGTCTGCGGTCACGCGCGCTCCGGATGCAGTGCGGGCGGTACGGCCAGCAGGTCCCGGCCGACCGTGACGACGTTCATGAGGATGGGCAGCAGCAGGCTGCCGGTGGCCACGTAGGCGACGGTGACCACCGCGCCCCACAGGGCGAACAGCGGGATCTGCGCCGCGCCCTGGTAGAGGCCGGCCAGGGCGTGGACGGCGACGGCGACGGCCGCGGCGGGGTACACGCCGATGCCCAGGACGTCGGTGCCGAGGGCGATGAGCAGGCCGCGGTAGACGACATTGGCGCAGATGCCGTCGGTGAGGGAGACCGCGACGGCGAGCCGGCGCTCGGCGGGGGTGCGCGGGAGCATCGCCGCGATGGTGGCGAGCCCGGGGATGTTCCTGTCGTCGGCGGCGAGCCTGCGCATGTTCCGCCCGCCCAGGAGCACCGAACCGGTGAACAGGACGGCGATGCCGAAGGTGGCCAGGGCGGCGCCCGGCGAGTCGGGGAGCGCGAAGCCGACGTCGGCGGCGGCGACGCCGGGCGAGAGGAGCACGGCGGCGACCGCGAGCGCGGCCAGCGGCCACCAGATCGCGAGGAGGGTCCGGTAGAAGCGGGTCAGTGCGCGGTCGTCCGTGTCCCGTCGGCGCTCCAGGCGGGCGTAGAGCCGGCGGCCTGCCCACGGGTCCGCCAGCGCGAGGTAGGCGGCGAGCGGCAGGGCCACGGCGAGGCCGGCGGTGGAGAACTCGGGTGAGATCTCAAGAGACATCGGATTCCCCCTCTTGCTCTGATGACTAGCTAGACCATAGAGCGACCTAGGTTGGATAGCAACCTATACCGCTTCGCCGACTGCCCGGGAACGGCGAAGGGGCGGCCCGCCGGGCGGGCCGCCCCTTCTGCCGTGCAGTTCCGTCTGCTGTGCCGTGCGCTCAGTCCCTGGCGACCTCGGACACCGTGCCGTCCCCGGTCTCCTGGGGCGCGAAGTCCTCGCCCGCGCGCCGGTCGATCCGGGCCACCAGGCCGGTGACCTGGCGGGCGATGTCCGGCGCCGTCAGGCCGATGTCCGCCAGCACCTCCTTGCGGGAGGCGTGGTCGAGGAACCGCTCCGGGATGCCGAAGTCGCGCAGCGGGATGTCGACGCCCGCGTCGCGCAGCGCCTGCGCGACGGCGGATCCCACACCGCCGGTGCGGATGTTGTCCTCGACGGTGACGACCACGCGGTGCCGCGCGGCGAGCGGCGGCAGCGCCTCGTCGACGGGCTTGACCCAGCGCGGATCGACGACCGTCGTCGTGATGCCCTGCTTGTCGAGCAGGGCGGCGACCTCCAGGCACATCGGGGCCAGCGCGCCGACGGAGACCAGCAGCACGTCGGGGCGCTGGGCTTCCTCGGTGCCGCCGGCCTCGGTGCCGCCGGCCGGCTCGTGGAGCACGTCCATGCCGCCGATCCGGCCGACCGCGGGGACCGCGGGGCCGACGGCGCCCTTGGAGTAGCGCACGACGGTCGGGGCGTCGTCGACGGCGACGGCCTCGCGCAGCTGGGCGCGCACCTGGTCGGCGTCGCGCGGCGCGGCGATGCGCAGGCCGGGGACGACCTGGAGGATCGACATGTCCCACATGCCGTTGTGGGAGGCGCCGTCGCTGCCGGTGACCCCCGCCCGGTCCAGGACGAACGTCACCCCGCAGCGGTGCAGCGCGACGTCCATCAGCACCTGGTCGAAGGCGCGGTTGAGGAACGTGGCGTAGACGGCGAAGACCGGGTGCAGCCCGCCGGTGGCCAGGCCGGCGGCGGAGACGGCGGCGTGCTGCTCGGCGATGCCCACGTCGTAGACCCGGCCGGGGAACGCCTCGGCGAACTTCTGCAGGC
The DNA here is from genome assembly GCF_059570535.1 of Streptomyces sp. CNP082. Taxonomy (NCBI): domain Bacteria; kingdom Bacillati; phylum Actinomycetota; class Actinomycetes; order Kitasatosporales; family Streptomycetaceae; genus Streptomyces; species Streptomyces sp. CNP082. The sequence goes on along the minus strand of NZ_JCANSZ010000054.1, from coordinate 12,430 downwards.
CCACGGGGCGCATCATCGCGGCCGTGATGCCCACGACGTCGGCGCGCTCGCGGCCGATCCGCACCATCTCGTCGGCGAAGACGGAGGTCCAGTCGGCGCCGCCGGCGGCGACCGGCAGGCCGGTGTCGGGGTGGATGACGCCGACCTGGTGGAACTGGTCGGCCTCGTCCTGGCGCGCGGGCAGATAGCCGCGGCCCTTCTCGGTCAGGCAGTGCACGATGACGGGCCCGCCGAAGCGGCGGGCGCGCTGCAGCGCGGACTCGACGGCGGCGATGTCGTGCCCGTCGATGGGGCCGACGTACTTCAGCCCCAGGTCCTCGAACATGCCCTGCGGCGCGATGAAGTCCTTCAGGCCCTTCTTGGCGCCGTGCAGGGTCTCGTACAGCGGCTTGCCGACCACGGGCGTGCGGTCGAGCAGCTCCTTGCCGCGGGCGAGGAAGCGCTCGTAGCCGTCGGTGGTGCGCAGGGTGGCGAGGTGGTCGGCGAGGCCGCCGATGGTGGGGGCGTACGAGCGTTCGTTGTCGTTGACGACGATGACCAGCGGGCGGTCCCGGGCGGCGGCGATGTTGTTCAGCGCCTCCCAGGCCATGCCGCCGGTCAGCGCCCCGTCACCGATGACGGCGACGACGGCGGCGTCCCGGCCCCGCACCTCATTCGCCTTGGCCAGGCCGTCGGCCCAGCCGAGGACGGTGGAGGCGTGGCTGTTCTCGATGACGTCGTGGTCGGACTCGGCCCGCGAGGGGTAGCCGGACAGGCCGCCCTTCTGCTTGAGCTTGCCGAAGTCCTGGCGGCCGGTGAGCAGCTTGTGCACGTACGACTGGTGACCGGTGTCCCACAGCACCCGGTCGCGGGGCGAGTCGAAGACCCGGTGCAGCGCGATGCTCAGCTCCACCACGCCGAGGTTGGGACCGAGGTGGCCGCCGGTGCGGGCGACGGATTCCACGAGGAAGGTGCGGATCTCCGCGGCCAGCCGCTCGAGCTGCTCGGGATTGAGCCGGTCCAGGTCGCGGGGTCCCTTGATACGGGCCAGCAGTGCCACCCGTGCCTCCTTGCTGTCGCAGCCTGCTTTCGGGCCGTACGGTGCGCCCGGGCCCCGCCGCCCACGCGGACGTGCCGGATCCGGAGCGTCCGGACGAGTCTAATGTTCCCCATGTCCGGTCGCTGATCCGACAGTGCGATGTATGCCACAGGTCCGCAACAGCTATGCCCCCGGACCGGGGTCGGCACGGGGGCACAGCGGGTGGCGGGCGGGACGCCGGTCAAGCGCGTCCGGCCGATTTCTGGGTGCGGCGGGAGACGGAGTCGATGACGACCGCCGCCAGCAGCACCGCACCGGTGATCATGTACTGCACCGGCGCGTCGATGCCCTTGAGCGCCAGGCCCGACTGGATGGAGATGATGACCAGCACGCCGAGCAGCGCGGACCAACTGCTGCCCCGGCCGCCGTAGAGGCTGGTGCCGCCGATGACGGCCGCCGCGATGGCGTTCATCAGCAGCGTGCCGCCGCCGGCACCCTGGTTCGCCGCGGCGATCTTGGAGGCCATGAACAGGCCGCCGACCGCCGCCAGCGTGCCGGAGGTGGCGAAGACGGCGATGCGCATCAGCTCGACGTTGATGCCCGCCCGGCGGCTGGCCTCGACGCTGCCGCCGAGGGCGAAGATCCGCCGGCCGAAGCCGGTGCGGCGCAGCACGAAGTCGGCGCCGACGACCACGACGAGGAAGACCAGCAGCGCCAGCGGCAGGCCCTTGTGCTGGTTGAGCACGTAGGCCGGGACGTACGCGAGCACCGCGAGGACCGCCGTACGCAGGATGATCTCGCTCAACGGCCGGGCCGGCACGCCGGCCCCCGCGCGCCGTTTCGCGTCGAAGTACGCGGCGGCGAAGTAGCCGGCGACGGCGACGGTCGCGAGCCCGTAGGCGGCGGCGACGTCGGTGAAGTAGTACGTGGTGAGCTTGCCGACGATGCCGTCGCGGTCGAGGTTGACGGTCCCGGTGCTGCCGAGGATGTAGAGCATCAGGCCCTGCCAGCCGAGCAGGCCGGCCAGGGTCACGACGAGCGGCGGGACGCCGATCCTGGCGAAGAAGAAGCCGTGGAAGGCACCGGTCGCGGTGCCGATGAGGACGGCGAGGATGATCGCCGGGACTTCCGGCCAGCCCTCGTTCACGGCGAGCACCGCGAACACCGCGCCGGCCAGGCCGCTGAGGGAGCCGACGGACAGGTCGATCTCGCCGAGCAGCAGCACGAAGATGATGCCGACGGCGATCAGGCCGGGGCCGGCGATGTCGACGGAGATGTTGGACAGGTTCCGTGCGGACAGGAAGGCGTCGTCCAGAACCTGGAAGATCGCCATGATGAGGATCAGGCCGACGGCGACCGGGACGGAGCCCAGCTCACCCGCCCGCATCCGGCGCTTGAACTCGGTCAGGTAGCCGGCGAACCCCTGCTCGCGGACGAGCAGCCGGGGGTCGACGGCGGTGACGGCGTCCTTGGCGACGCCGGGCGCGGACTCGGCGGACGGGGTGTCGGCGGGTGCGGATTCGGTGCGCGGGGCGGACTTCGCGAGGTCGGGCTTCGCGGCGTCCTCTGTCCCGATCCCCTCGGTGCTCACTTCTCTGCCTCCGCGCTGGTACGTGCCGAGCGGCGCGTCACGGCGTTGTCCGTGGCGCCCGTGATGGCGGCGACGATCTCTTCCTGCGTCGTGGTCGCGACGTCGAAGACGCCGTTGTTGCGGCCGAGGCGCAGCACGGCGACCCGGTCGGCGACGGCCCGGACGTCCTCCATGTTGTGGCTGATCAGCAGCACGGCGTGGTTGCGCTCGCGGAGCCGCTCGACGAGGTCGAGCACCTGGGCGGTCTGCTCGACGCCGAGGGCGGCGGTGGGCTCGTCGAGGATGACGAGCTTGGGGTCGCCGAGGAGCGAGCGGGCGATGGCCACGGTCTGCCGCTGGCCGCCGGACAGGGAGGCGGTGGGGATGCGGACGCTGGGGATGCGGATGGACAGGGTGGTGAGCAACTCGCGGGAGCGGCGCTCCATTTCGACCTCGTCCAGAACGCCGACGCGGCGTATCTCGCGGCCGAGGAAGAGGTTGCCGACGACGTCGAGGTTGTCGCAGAGCGACAGGTCCTGGTAGACGGTCGCGATGCCCAGGTCCTGGGCGTCGTGCGGCCGTTGGATGCGAACGGGGCTCCCGCCCCACTCGATGCAGCCGTCGTCGATGGCGTGGACGCCGGCGACGGTCTTGACGAGCGTGGACTTTCCGGCGCCGTTGTCGCCGACGAGGGCGAGGACTTCACCGGCGCGGACCTCGAGATCGACGTCGGTGAGCGCCTGGACTGCACCGAACCGTTTCGAGATCCCGCGCAACGCCAGCACGGGCGTAGCGGACACGTGAACCATCTCCTACAGGGGGATAGGCGTGGGTGGGGGTGAGGGCGGTCTGTGGCCATGGGCCCGGGTGCCCGGGGCCCCGCCGGCAGCGGGATGAGTGGCGGGTCCCCGGGCACGCGGGTGGCTGTCAGGGCGCGCTCACTCCAGGCCGGCGTCCTTGCAGGCGGAGGCGAACTTGCCCTTGCAGATCTGGTCGATCGTCCAGAGACCGTCCTTGACGACGGTCTCCTTGATGTTGTCCTTGGTCAGCGCGATCGGCTCGATCAGCACGGCCGGCACGCCCTTGTCGGTGGGGCTGTCCACGGTGCTGGTGGCGACGGAGTCGAGCTTCTCGCCGCGGGCCGCCTTGACCGCCATCTCGGCGGCGGCGTCGGCCTCCGGCTTGTACGGCTTGTAAACGCTCATGTACTGGTCGCCGGTGACGATGCGCTGCACGCCGGCCAGCTCCGCGTCCTGGCCGGTGACCGGGGGCAGCGGGTCGAAGTCGGCGTTCTGCAGGGCGGTGATCGCACCGCCGGCCATGCCGTCGTTGGCGGAGTAGACGCCGATGATCTTGTCCTTGCCGAGCGAGGAGATGGCGCCCTGCATGTCGGAGTTGGCGTTCTCCGCCTTCCACTCCTCGACGTCGTACTCCTTGCCGACGTTCACCTTGCCGTCGAGGACGGAGTGCGCCCCCTCCTTGAACATCGCGGCGTTCGGGTCGGTGACGGAGCCGTTGAGCATGACGACCTCGCCGTCCTTGGCCTTGTCGCCGAGCGCCTCCAGCAGGGCTTCGCCCTGGACCTGGCCGACCTTGTTGTTGTCGAAGGAGGTGTAGCCGCTGATGGGGCCTTCGGCGAGGCGGTCGTACGCGATGACGGGGATGCCCGCGTCGTCGGCGGCGGCGACGCCCGTGGCGATCGCCTTGGAGTCGACGGCGTCCAGGATCAGGGCGTCGACGTCCTGCGTGATCATGGTCTCGACCTGCTGCTGCTGGGTGGTCGCGTCCTGCTTGGCGTTGTTGTAGACGATCTTGGTGTCCGGGGCCAGCTCCTTGATCTTCTCCTCGATCAGCGGCCGGTCGAAATCTTCGTAGCGCGCGGTCTGGTCCTCCGGCAGGAGGAGACCTATCGTCAACGGCCCGTCGTTCTTCTTGTCACCGCTGTCGGAATCGCTGTCGGCCTCATCGGCGCTGCCACAGGCCGCGATGCCGACGGTCATGGTTACGGCGGCCAGTGTGACTGCCGCACGGCGCAGATAGGTGTGCACGGTCGAACCTCCCTGACGTGGCCGCGCCTTCGCGGCCGAGGTGTTCGGTAGTCAACTCGCCCGTAACCATGCCGTCAAGAAGTAAATGCTTAACGAGACGGATACGATCGCCTGGTTTCTCTACGTGAACTCATCCTTCTGTGAGAGCGGGCGCGAGAACCGGCACGGCGCCGTCAAGGATCGAACGGTCGCCCATCTCGCTCAGCACCAGCGCCAGCGCCCCGAGCACCTCCGCTCGGCTGCCCAGCGACCCGGAGGCCAGGTCGAGCTGGCGGGCGGCGCTGGGGATCGCGTAGCGCGCGACGGACTCCCCTATGGGCTGCAGGATCAGCTCCCCGGCCTCGGCCAGGTCGCCGCCGAGCACCACCCGGCTGGGGTTGAGCAGGTTGCACAGGCTGGCCACGCCGCTGCCGATGTGCCGGCCGACGTCGGCGATCACCCGCCGGCAGCCGGGGTCGCCGTCCCGCGCGAGCTGCACCATGCGCTCCACGGTCAGCCCGGGGCCGTGGCTGGCCTCCAGCAGACCGAGTATGTAGCGCCCGGCGGTGAAGGTCTCCAGGCAGCCGCGGTTGCCGCAGCGGCAGACCGGGCCGGACTCGTCCAGCGTGATGTGCCCTATCTCACCGGCCGTCCCGCCGGGGCCGCGGTAGAGCTGCCCGTTGATCACCAGACCGGCGCCGACGCCGCTGGCGACCTTGATGTACGCCACGTCCTTGGCCCCCCGGCCACTGCCCCAGACCAGCTCGCCCAGGGCGCCGAGGTTCGCGTCGTTGTCGACGTACACCGGGACGCCGAGGCGGGACTGGAGGTCGTCGCGCGGGTTGGTGCCGGTCCAGCCCGGCAGGATGGCGGTGGAGCCCAGCACGCCGGTCTCGGTGTCTATCGGCCCCGGCACCCCGAGCCCCACGCCGACGACCTTGTCCGCGGGCACGTCCGTGGCCCCCACGAGGCGGCTCACCAGGGCCTGCGCCCGGTCCAGGCCCTGGGTGGCGGAGGCGTCCACGTCGATCGGCTCGGACTCCTCGGCGAGCACCTGGTGCGCCAGGTTGCCCACGGCCACGCGCAGGTGCGTGTGGCCGAAGTCGACCCCGACGACGATTCCGGCGTCGCCGCTCAGCGACACGGCCCGGGCCCGCCGCCCGCCGGCGGAGGTGGGCGTGACGCTGACGGTGCCGCTCTCCTGCAGTTCACGTACGATGTTGGAGACCGTGGCGGCGGACAGCCCCGTGCTCCGTGCGATCTGCGCCTGGGTGAGCGAACCGGACAGTCGCACGGCGCGCACGACGCGCTCAAGGTTTGCCCGGTGCAGCGAGGACTGCGAGCCCGGAGTCTCCACGGCCATCCACTCCTGGTTCGGCGGGTGACACGACGGCCGCCCACCTCCCGGGCCACACCGATGCGACCCGGATCGCCTACAACTTATGAAGTCTAGGCTCGACGGCCATGGTTGCCGCCGTCAAGACCTTGACGGCGTGACTATTCCGTAACCCGCACACTTCCGCGGTACCGAGGCCGTCCGGCCGCCCCGCCCACCCGCGGTTTCCGGCAGCGGCTCCGGGTCGGCCACCGCCCGCCCGGAGCCCGGCGGGCCCCTTCAACGCCCCCGCCCGCGGCACGGCTGTGCCGCGTGTCATTGCCGTGGCACGTGTAACGGCTGTGTCGCGAACTCCCGTCATCCGGTGGCCCGTCCAGGTCATGGCTGGATAACGTTGTTTCGAACATGACGCGCGGGGAACGCACAACCGCTCGGAAGGCCAGACCACTTCGAGCCCGTACCGGACCGCCCCCTGCCGCAGTCAACCGGACGACGCTGGGAGTTGGTCATCGATGCGGCACCGCACCCTCGGCCGGGCGACGGCCGCAGCCCTCGGCGCTGCGCTGCTGCTCACCGCCTGCGGGGGCTCCGACGACGGCGACGGCGGAGAGGACATCGTGGGGGCGGAGACCAGCGAGTCCGCGTCCCCTGACGTCCCCGCGGAAGAGGACCCCGACGCCCCCGCCTTCGACTTCCCCGACGACCTGAAGGCCGACGTGGAGCCCGCGGACACCGGCGACAAGAAGAAGGACGCCGTGCTGCGCGACCACGGCTACGCCCTCAGCGCCATGGTGGAGAGCTACGGGCAGCAGAAGGCGACGGCCAACTTCGAGCAGTACTGGCAGGATCCGGCCTACACGAACTACGTGAAGGACTTCAAGCGCTTCGCCGACGAGGGGCAGCGCATCGCGGGCACGGGGCGGTACTTCAACCGCGAGGTCAAGCAGGTCACGGACGGCAAGGCGCTGATCGTGTTCTGCGAGGACCAGAGCGACGGCTACGTCGTCGACGCCGAGACCGGCAAGAGCGTGGGCAGCGACGGCGGCGGCGACGCCGCGGTCCTGCGGCTGTACCGGCAGACGCTCACGCGCGCGGACGACGGCACCTGGACGGTGACCGAGTCCGACTGGACGGAGGGAAACGGAACATGTCGGTGAACAAGGCGGTCGCGGTACGCCGGTCGGGGATCGGCCTCACCGCCGCGCTGAGCGTGTCCGCGATGCTGCTGACGACCGCGCAGCCCGCGTACGCGCAGGGCGGCGGCTGGGGCACCGACGGGGGCGGCGGCTCCGACGGCGGCGACAACATCAGCGCGGTGTCCCAGGTGACGGTCACCACCACCGGCGGCGACTCCTCCGCCCCGCCGATGACCCCGGCCCAGGGCAACTGGACTCCCCCGGCGTGCTGGCTGGAACCGGTCATGACCTCCGAGGAGATGGCGGAGTGGGGGCCCGGCACCTGGACGAGCTCGGAGAGCGCGCAGGCCGACTGGATCCGGGAGTGGGAGGACAAGGAGTGGAACAAGGACAAGGACGGCGCCTGGTGGGACGTCGTCTACAACAAGGACATGGGCAGGGACGAGGCGCTCGCGGCATGTGAGGTCCTCCAGGGCAACCCGGTCTGGGTGGACCAGGGGGACGTGCCGGAGGGCGGCCCGGCCATCAGCCCCGAGATGCTCGCGGAGATCGCCTACAACGCGACCAGGCTGCCCGCCCCGCCGGTGCGGTTGAAGCCCGACTTCGCGCTGCAGAAGGTCAACCTGCCGGTGCACGCCACGTTCCAGAGCGACACGGGGCTGCAGCGGGTGGCGACCACCGCCAGCGTCGACGTCCTCGGCGTCCAGTTCGCTGCCACCACCGTGGCCACGCCCAAGCGGCTGCAGATCGACGCAGGCACCGAGTACGCCGAGCCGCAGACCTGCACGTACGAACTCAGCGGCGGCGCGGGCGGGTACAACGTCAACACCGAGGACGCCGCCTGCAACGTGACGTACCGCAAGTCCTCCGGCGGCGGCACCTACCCGCTGGAAGCCTCGCTCACCTGGGAGGTCCACTGGACCGCCTCGGCCGACCCGGACGGCCCGCCGGAGGCGGGCGACCCGCAGTTGCCCGAGGGCCTGTCCTCCGGCACGTACGACGTGACCGTCAAGGAGATCCAGACGGTCGTACGCTGACCGCCGCCCGGCGGCCGGTGCGGTGGGCCCGCACCGGCCGCCGCGCGCGTCCTACTTCACCGCGCCCGCGGTGAGCCCGGACTGCACCTGGCGCTGGAAGATGATGTACACGACCAGGATCGGCAGCGCCGCCATCACCAGCCCCGCGAAGAGCCGGCCGTAGTCGGAGCGGTAGCCGGCCTGGGCGAAGAGCAGCCCGATGCCCTGGGTGAGCACGTAGTCGTCCTCGTCGCCCTGGTTGAGCGCGAAGGGCAGCACGTACTGGTTCCAGTGCCCGAGGAAGTTGAAGATGCCCACGCTGATCAGGCCGGGCTTCGCCATGGGCAGCATCACCTGGAAGAAGATCCGGCTGTGGGAGGCCCCGTCGATCTCCGCGGCCTCGGAGACGGACGAGGGCAGCGTGCGGAAGAACGTGGTCATGAAGAAGATGGTGAACGGCATGGAGTACGCGATGTACACCATGATCAGCCCGTGCCGGGTGTCGAGCAGCGACAGGTTCTTCATGACGAAGAACAGCGGCACGAGCGCCATCACCACGGGGAAGGCCATGCCGCCGACGAAGGTGAAGTAGACGATGCGCGCGCCCTTGAAGTCGAACCGGGCGAGCACGTACGCCGCCATCGACCCGAAGAGCATCGTCAGCGGCACCGAGATGGCCACGATGACCACGGAGTTCGCGGCATAGCGGCCGATGTGCGCCCGGCTCCAGGCGTTCGACCAGTTCGCCCAGTCGATGCTGGTGGGCAGCGACCACGGGTTGGCCAGGATGTCGCCCGAGTCCTTCAGGGCGTTCATCAGGGCCCAGACCAGCGGGCCCGCGGCCAGCACGGTCCACAGGATCAGGAAGCCGTGCGAGAAGACGTTGAGTACGGCGCCCTCGATCTTCTTCCGCGGCTCCAGCAGCGGCGACCGCGACGGGTCGTCGGCCACGTCCGCCTTGTCGAGCGCGGCTGGGCGGTCGGTGGGTTCCGCAGTGGTCATGACCTGGCCTTCCGGATCGTGCTCTGCACTCGATGCTCAGTACTCGATGCGGTCGCGGCGCCGGCCGACGGACAGCGCGGCCACGGCGAGGATCATGGTGAGGAGGAACAGCGCGACGCCCATCGCCGCGCCCCGGCCGGCCTGCAACTGGCTGAAGCCGGTGTTCCACAGGTAGACGCCGAGCACCATGGTGGAGTCGTCGGGTCCGCCCGGCCCCTGGGTGATGATGTTGACGACGGCGAACGACTCCGCGCCGAGCGCCATGATCCCCATGTACACCCAGCCGGTCTGCACGGTGTCCCGGATGAGGGGCAGGGTGATGCGGAAGAAGGTCGCCGCCCGGCTTGCGCCGTCCAGCAGCGCGGATTCGTAGATCTCCTTGGGGATCTGCCCGATGGCCGCGGAGAACAGGACCACGAAGAACCCGACCATGGCCCAGCACATCACGATCACCACGGCCCACAGGGCGAACTTCGAGTCCGCCAGCCAGCCGCCGTTCGGTGACAGCGCCTCGGGCAGGAGGGGTTCGAGCAGGCCGACGTCGGGTTTGAAGATATAGCCCCACAGCGCCGCGATCACCGCGATGGACAGGGCCTGCGGAAAGAAGTACACGATCTTGTACGTCTTGGCGCCCCGGACCCCGGAGACGGCCTCGCCCTTCTTGTGCCGGCCGCCGACGGTGACCATGAAGGCGAAGAACAGCCCGAGGCTGAGCGTCACGAGCGGAACGGCGAGGGCGAGAATCAGGTTGTTGCGGACGGCGGCCCAGAAGGTCGAGTCGTCCAGCAGCCGGGAGTAGTTCTCGAACCCCACCATGTTGAAGTCGCTGCTGACGCCGGTCCAGTCGGTGAACGAGTAGTAGAAGGTCTGGACGAACGGTGAGATGACGAAGACCGCGTACAGCCCGAAGGGGATGATGAGGAATCCCACCACGAACCGGTACTTGACGAATGACCGGTACCGCGGCGAGCTGCGGAAGCTCGTTTTCCGCGACTTCTCCGGCACCGGCCGCGCCGCTGCTTTCCGTGGTTCCCCGACCTTCGTCGCGGCATGGCCGTCGTCCGTCATTCCGGCGCCCCCATCTTGCTCGTTCACCGACTGGATCCGCCGCTTCAGTGCTTGTACTTCTTGATGCTGTCGTCCTGGGCCGTCTCGTCGGCGATGCCCTGGATCTTGTCGATGGCCTCGGCGGGCTTGATGCCGCCCTTCATCATGTCGCCCCAGACGAAGACGATCTTCTCCCGGTACGGGGTCGGGTACCAGTCGGGGAAGCGGGGGTTGAGGAAGTTCTCGCCGGCCCCGTCGAGGAGCCCGACGGCGGCGGTCAGCCCGGTGCCGAGGGTGAGGCCCTCCTCGGAGCCCTCGACGCAGGCGAGGGACGACACCAGCTCGGTGAAGCCCGACGCGGACTTCTTGCTCAGCATGTTCCGCAGGAACTCCATGGCGCCCACGGAGTTCTTGGCCTTCGCCGGCACGATGAAGGGCTCGCCGGCCTGCGCCCAGATGGTCTCGAACGGCATCGCGTCCGAGCTGTCCAGGTTCGGCGACGGACCGACGGCCATCTGGAAGTCCGGGGGCGTGGTGTCCTTGGACTCGTTCTCCACCCACGAGCCGTTCGGGATGAAGATGCAGTTCCCCTTCTCGGTCCAGTCGGTCTGGACGTCCGTGTGCGTCTTGCCGGGCGAGTTCTTCAGGACGTAGCCCTTGTCGTACAGCTCGTAGTGCGCCTCCATGACGGCTTTGACCGCGTCGTGCTTCCAGGCGTTGGGTTCGAGGTTGTCGATCGCGTCGAGCACCTCGACGCCGCCGACCTTGCCGATCATCGGCAGCATGCTGAAGCCGAGGTACTGGGGGAAGACGCCGGTGTACGCGAATCCGGCGATGCCCTGCTTCTTCGCGTCCGCGCAGATGGCGAGCATGTCGTCCCAGGTCTTCGGGTACTCCCAGCCGTTGTCGTCCAGCAGCTTCTGCGAGTACCAGAGCCCGAACACCGAATAGGCGATGTTCATCCGGTAGACCTTCTCGTCACCGTACTGGCCCATCTCGATGGTGCCGTCGCGCAGGGTGTCGCGGACCGTCTTCGCCGGGTCGTCGATGGACGGGGCGTCGAGCAGCGGGGTGAGGTCGGCGAGCTGCCCCTGGGTGATGAGCGCGGGCACGTCCATGGCCTCGTCGCCCGAGTTGTTGATGAGGTCCGGCGGGTCGCCGGCCGCCATCCGGCCCTGGACCTTCGACTGGATCTTCTCCGTCGAGTTGGTCTCCACCTTGCCGAAGTTCTTCTGGAACGCGGTGGCGTCGTCGTCCACGTACTTCGTGCCGAAACCGCCGTCGAACATCAGTACTTCGAGGCCGGCGTTCTTGTCCACACCGAGGGGATTCTTGTCGGTCTTGTCGCCCTTCGCCCCACCGTCGCTGTCGTCGTCGCCACCGCTGGCACACGCCGACAGAGCACCGACGGTGGGTACGGAGATCAGGCCGAGGGCCACGGCCCGCTTGATCAGATCACGGCGACCGACATGCGAGTTGGATCCCATGCTCAAGTCCTCACTCTCTCCAGGACTCAGGCGGTGTACCGGATCCCCCGATGCAGCGTGCCTCATGTGCAGGAGCCGATTACCGCGGTCAGCTGTTACGTGAGTGGTGCAGGGTGGTACGCCGGAGGGTTGGGGTGCCGCCGGGTGCGGACAGGTATAGTCCACTCCGCGCCGCCATATCAAGATCGAATACAAGGTTCACCGAGACTATTTCCCTACTTGAGACCTGCGGGAAACGCCCTGCGGCCCGACCCGCACCCGGTCGGCCGGAATATCCGGCAAGGGCACCCTCGGCCGCCATTGGTCCAGCCTTCTGAAGCCCCGCGCCCGACGGCCCCGGGCACCGCCGGCGCCCGTCTGGAACGCCCTGCTCAGCGCGGCGGGGCGGGACGTCCGCGGCGGCGCCGGCGGCACCCGTACGGCCCGGCCCGCGGCGTGGGTGGCGACGGGGGTGGCGACACGGAAAACCCCGCGCCCTCCCGGGTGGGAGGGCACGGGGTCCGGGCCGGTCGTGGGATGCTCTTATGGATGTCAAGCGGCGGTGGTGAGCTGTTCGGCAGTGGTGGTGGTGGTGTTGGCCGGGGTGGTCAGGACTTGGTAGATCTCGCGGGCGATGTACCGCTTGAGGCAGCGGATGATCTCCTTCTTGGACAGGCCGTCCTTGGTGCGCCGCTGCGTGTACTCCTTGGTTCGCTGGTCCCAGCGCAGGCGGCAGAGCACGATGCGGTAGAGCGCGGAGTTGGCCTGCCGGTCGCCGCCGCGGTTGAGGCGGTGGCGGTGGGTGCGGCCTG
>NZ_JCANSZ010000053.1:0-49470 GCF_059570535.1 Streptomyces sp. CNP082 | reverse complement strand
CCTCCTCAGGCCGCACCCACCGCCACCGCCTCAACCGCGGCGGCGACCGGCAGGCCAACTCCGCGCTCTACCGCATCGTGCTCTGCCGCCTGCGCTGGGACCAGCGAACCAAGGAGTACACGCAGCGGCGCACCAAGGACGGCCTGTCCAAGAAGGAGATCATCCGCTGCCTCAAGCGGTACATCGCCCGCGAGATCTACCAAGTCCTGACCACCCCGGCCAACACCACCACCACCACTGCCGAACAGCTCACCACCGCCGCTTGACATCCATAAGAGCATCCAGCGCGGTATGGCGCTCAAAGAGGCTGTGGACAAGCGCGGTCGGGCATGTTCCCCACGCGGGTCACACGCGCCCCACCCGCCGCGCCTCCCCCTCCTCGACCGGCTCTCCGGCCGTCACCCCGTGCAGGACGTGCGCCAGCACCTCGGCCCCGCGCACAACGCGCGGACCGGGGCGGTTGAAGTACGCGGGACCGTCGAGCACCCAGACCTCACCGGTGCGCACGGCGGGCAGTTCGTGCCAGCCGGGCAGGCCGGTCAGCGCGGCCCGCCACTCGCGGAGCGTGCGCTCGGGCGGGAAGCCGCAGGGCAGCAGCAGGACGACGTCCGGGCGGGCGGCCCGTAGCGCCTCCCACTCGACCGGCTTGGTGTGCTCGCCCGGCGCCGCGAGCAGCGGCTCGCCGCCGGCGTGGTGGAGCTGTTCGGGCACCCAGTGCCCGGCGGGCCACAGCGGGTCGAGCCACTCGACGGCCGCCACCCGGGGCCGGGGACGGCCGGCGGTCAGGCGTGCGACCGCCCCGAGCCGGGCCCGCAGTTCGGCGCAGCGGCGCTCGGCCACGTCCCGTACGCCCAGCAGGTCGCCGACCCGGAGCAGGCAGTCCAGCACGTCGTTCAGCGTGCGCGGCTCAAGGCTGAGCACCCGCGGCCCTTCGCCGCCCAGCGTCCGCACCGTCCGCGACACGGCCTCGTACGACACGGCGCACACGTCGCACAGGTCCTGGGTCAGCACCACGTCCGGGGCGAGGGCGGCCAGCGCCTCGGCGTCCAGGGCGTACAGCGACGAGCCCCGGTGCGCGGCCCCGCCGACCGCGGCGGAGATCTCGCGGCTGCTCAGCGTGTCGGCGTCGAAGCCGGCGGCGGTGACGACGGGCACGTCCGCGACGGCCTCGGGCGGCCAGTCGCACTCGTGGGTTCGTCCCGCCAGGACACCTGCCAGGCCGAGTTCGGCCACGATGTCGGTGGCGGCGGGCAGCAGCGAGACGATGCGCATGGGACGAGCGTAGAGGGGACGCGGGCGGTCTGGCGGCGTCGGCGCCGGGCTCGTAGACTACGCGCGGTCCGCCCGTCCGGCGGACCGACAACTGAAGGCGTTCGCGACTGGGGAAAGCCGGTGAAAGACCGGCGCTGACCTGCAACCGTGAGCGGCAGCAAGGCACTTGTCCCGCTGCCGCAAGCCGGACCGCCCACCGCGTGCGTGCACTGCTTCTCACTGTCACGGTCCGCAGCGTGGAGCCCCGAGTCGCCGCCCGGCACTCCCGGCCCCTGCCGCATCCCTAGGGATGACGCGCCAGGGGTCTTCGTATCGGTGGCGGTGCTGTGGGCCCGGGTGCCGACCGGGGAAGGAAGGCACCTCGTGAGTGACCGTGCGAGAGGGACGCTACGGACGGCGGCGGTTGCGCTGGCCTCGGCCCTGCTGCTGGCAGCACCCGCCGCGGCAACGGCGGACACCCCTGCTCCCGCCGACACCCCCGTCCTCGCCTCGCCGGCGAACGCCGCTGCCACCTGGATGGCCGGGAAGCTCACCGACGGCACCCACGCTTCCGGCGACCACGGCCTGACCGCCGACGTGGTCCTGGCACTGGCGGCGACCGGCACCGGAGGCACGACGGCAGCCAAGGCCACCGACTGGCTGGAGGACGACGTCGCCTCGTACGTCGAACGTGGCGGTCCCGCCACCGTCTTCGCCGGCGGAGCCGCCAAACTCGCCCTTGTCGCCGCCGTCCAGGGCCGCGACCCCGGCGACTTCGGCGGCATGGACCTGACGGGGAAGCTGCTCGGACGGATGCAGCCGAACGGACGCTTCACCGACTCCTCCCCGAGCGGCGACATGTCGAACCAGTTCACCCAGTCCCTGGCCGTCCTGGCCCTGGCCCGCACCGGAGACCTCCCCGAGCAGGCGGTCGACTTCCTGGCCGGCTCGCGGTGCGCGGACGGCGGTTATCCGCTGACGTTCCGTACGGACCCCGCGCGCTGCAAGCCCCACACCGACTCCACGGGCCTGGCCGTCCAAGCCCTCCTCGGCGCGGGACGTGCCGCGGACGCCAAGCCTGCGCTGGACTGGCTGGAGGCGCAGCAACTCGACGACGGCGGCTTCCGCGACAACGGTTTCGGCACCCCGCCCGGAAACTCCAACTCCACCGCGCTCGACGTCCAGGCCCTCGGCGCCGGCGGCCGTACGGAGGCGGCCGCCAAGGGCGTCGCGTGGCTGGAGTCGCGCCAAGTCGGCTGCGACGCCCCGGCCGCCGACCGTGGCGCCGTCGGCTACGCGGAACCCGTCGCCGACGGCACCGCACTGCGCGCCACGGCACAGGCGGTCCCGGCGCTGTCGGGCAAGTCGCTGGCGGAGGTCGACGGCACGGACGCGACGCCGGGCCTGAAGGAGATCGACTGCTCGACCCCGCCGGGCGAGACGGACGGCGGCAGCAGCGGCGACCCGGGCACGGCGGGCGGAACTTCGGGCTCGGCCGGTACGGGCTCCGGCGGCACGGGCGGCGGCACCGGCACGGACTCCGGCGGCACCGCGACGACGGGCGCCCCGGGCGGCACCGCAGGCGGCTCCTCCGGCTCCGGCGGCACCTCCGGTACAGCGGGCCCGCCGCCGGACTCCGCCGGCACCGCCGCCACCGGCGGCGGCAACGCCCCCACCCCGGACGGTGGTCTGGCCGCCACCGGTTCCCCGGCCCTGCTCCTCGCGGTGGCCGCGACCGCCGCACTCGCCGTCGGCGCCGCGGCCGTAGCCCTGGCGCGCCCGCGCCGCTGACAACCCGTACACCCCGCAGCAAGGCACCCGTAGACGAAAGGGAACCGCCATGCGCCATACCCTGCTCCGCCGCGCCGCAGTCCTGACCGCCGCCCTCGGCCTCACCCTGGGCACGGCGGCGACCGCAACCGCGCTCACCCCCCGGGCCAATGCCCCCGTCACGGTGACCCTCACCGTCCAGGGCCCCGCCAGCACCGTCTTCAGCGGCAGCATCAGCACCACCGGCCACGACGTCACCACCGCCTCCGGCGGCACCCACAAGTGCGACGGCACCAACAACGCCGCCAACCCCACCCCCGGCGCCACCCCCACCGCCGCCCTCGACGACGCCGCCCAGCAGCAGAACTTCACCTGGGACGGCACCTGGTACCCATCCTTCGAGGACTACTTCGTCACCACGATCGACGGCCACACCGGTGACGCCACCGCCTACTGGAACATCAGCGTCAACGGCACCCCCACCCCCGTCGGCGGCTGCCAGTTCCGCATCAACGCGGGCGACGAAGTCGCCTTCACCTGGACCGAACTCTGAGCCGAACCCACGTCGGACAGGTCCCTGCTCGTCACCGTGGTCTGGACGGGCTGTGATGAGGGATCGCTGACGCCATTGGCGAGATCACATGCATACGGCCGACGGTGCTCGGCCACCACCGCAGCACCGGGAGCGCCGGAAGAGAACGGCGCACAGCAGCAAGGGAAGTCCGGCTGAATCTCCGGCCGGCACGTCTCATTCGCCGAACAGACTGTCTTGCACGTATTCGATGACCTTCCGCTCGGGGTAGAAGACGGCTAGGAGCATGAAGGTCTTGGGGTGGGCGGCGATGTTGCCGACGAAGAAGTGGACGGCCCGGGTGGGGGCGCACATCCGGTCGTACCAGGTCTCGCGTAGCGCATCACGGACCCGGTGCTCGCCGTACTTGCGGAGGAACTTGCGGTACGACTGGCCGGCCTCCCAGTCCTTCAGGGCCATGTCGTGGGTCGGGCAGTCGGCGTCGGTGCAGCGGAAGCTGTAGCGGAGGTCGAGTGGTACCCAGTCCAGCGGGTTCAGCTCCTGCTCGAACAGGTCGAGTTGGTCGGCGAGTGCGGCTTTGGAGGCGGACCAGGGTTCGGCTGGCTCCAGTCGGAAGCGGATGATCTCGGCGGGGCGGAAGACGCCGAGGGACGTTCCTCGCTCTTCCTGGTCGCGTTTGATGGCGCATAGGGAGGGAGCGACCAGCGGCTCTATGTACTTGTACCGCTCCTTCCAGCCGCCGTCGGACGGCACCTCACCCACGATCTCCAACGTGTCGAGGTCGGGGCGAAGACTCTCCGGGCGGGAGTCCCGCTCCGGGCGGTGGGGTTCAACGTCGACATCGATGATCGAGTACTTGGAGAACTGGGCTTCCTCGCTCAGCAGCCGGAAGGGCACCGGGAAGAGCCGCACATGGTGCGGCTCGCCCTGGTCCAGGCGTATGCCGGCTACGCAACTGGTCTCGCGGTACTTGTTGGACAGCTCGGGATACGTCTTGACCGTGATCATGATCCGCGCGCGCTGCCGTTTTCCGGATGCCGACGACACCATGGCGTGCCCCCTCCAGCGGTCTCCCCCATTCGATTGGAGGAGAGGCATGCACCGCTGGCAAGGGCGCCGCGAGAGCCGGGGCGAAGTCAGGCCAGGGGGTTTACGGGGACCGAGACTCGGTTCCCGATCGCCTCCAGCACGACCTGTCGGTGGCAGCGGCTCTCGTCCTTCTCGAAGCACAGCACCGCGACCCGCGATGTTTGGGCGTGCTCCGCAAGGCGGTCAAGGTCGGCCTGGGCTTCGTCGGACCTCAGAAGGCTGCGGAAGCGTGCCCGGCCCACATCGACGCGACCGTCCCAGAAGGGCTCCCGGTTGTCCTTCGGGTTGCCCAGGCCACGCAGGTGTGTGTACTCGATGCCGGCCTCGGCTAGGGCCTCCTTGAGGCGCGTCTTGCTGAAGCCCTTCTTTCGGCTGATCGGGGTGAGCCGTACGTCCGCCACGACGCTGACACGGCTGTCGACGAGCGCGGCGACGAACGAGTCGATGTCGCGTCCTTCGTACCCGGCTGACCAGAGACCGGGCGTGACCTGGGCCGCCTGGAAGAGATCGTCGAGGGAGACCCCGAGAGCCTCGGCCACCGCGCCGACGGTGAAGAAACCTGGCTGGATCGCCCCCTCGCTCTCCAGACGGCCCAGCGTCCCGACGGCGATGCCCGCTTCCTTGGCCAGTCGCTCACGCGACCACCCGCGGTCCTCCCGCAACGCCCGTACCCGCCGGGCGAGCGCACGGGCGTGGTCGTGTGGAGGCGCTGAGCGATGACCTGCCATGTGCGGTGTTCCTCACGACCGTTGGGGCGGCCCGCCGCGGTGTTCCTGGTCGGCTACGAGCCCTGGATTCGCGAATGCACAGGTCCCGGGGCGCGTGAGCGCCGCCGTTCCTGCGGCACTGGAGACTGCTTCTCGGAGAAGCCGACCAAGATCTTCTCCCAGATTTCTCCCAAGCGATCTCCAGGAACCACTCAGGGGCCCGATCCATCAAACGGATCAAGCCCCTGACCTGGTGCTTTGCTGTCGGGGTGGCGGGATTTGAACCCACGACCTCTTCGTCCCGAACGAAGCGCGCTGCCAAGCTGCGCCACACCCCGTGACTGCGAGGACTACTGTAGCCCACCCTGCCGGGTCGGGTGAAATTCGTTTCCCGGGGTGGGGGTCAGAGTGAGGAGGGTGGCTTCCGGGGGGCAGGCGAAGCGGAAGGGGGTGTAGCGGTTGGCGCCGCAGCCGGCGGAGACGTGGAGGGTCGCGCGGTGGGAGCCGGCGGTGTGGGTGGAGAGGCCCTTGACGCGGTCGGTGTCGAGGTCGCAGTTGGTCACCAGGGCGCCGTAGAAGGGGATGCAGAGCTGGCCGCCGTGGGTGTGGCCGGCGAGGATCAGCGGGTAGCCGTCGGCCGTGAAGGCGTCGAGGACGCGCAGGTACGGGGCGTGGACCAGGGCGAGGGAGAAGTCCGCGTCCGGGGCGGGGCCGCCGGCGACCGCGGTGTAGCGGTCGTGTTTGATGTGCGGGTCGTCCAGGCCCGTCAGGCCCAGGACCGCGCCGCTGTCCAGCTTCAGCCGGCCGCGGCTGTTGTCCAGGCCCACCCAGCCCGCCGCGTCGAAGGCGTCGCGCATGCCCTCCCAGGGGTTGCGGGGGACGTTGTGGCGGAGGCGGTGGCGGCCGTTGAGGCCGTGTATGCCGCGGGCCTTCTCGACCAGGTAGCGGCCGGGGTTCCGGAACGACGGTGCGTAGTAGTCGTTCGAGCCGAAGACATACGTCCCCGGGAACTCCATCAGCGGGCCCAGCGCGTCCAGCAGCTCCGGCACCGCGTCGGGGTCCGACAGGTTGTCGCCCGTGTTCACCACCAGGTCCGGCCGCAGGCCCGCCAGGGACTGCAGCCAGCGCCGCTTCGCCTGCTGTCCCGAGACCATGTGGATGTCCGAGATCTGCAGGACGCGCAGCGGGTGCATGCCCTCCGGCAGTACGGGGACGGTGACCCGGCGGAGCCGGAACGCGCGGGGTTCGATCGCTGCGGCGTAGGCGACGCCGCCGGCCGAGAGAGCGGCCAGGCCCAGGGGCACTCCGTATCGCGCGCGCATCCCCCTATCGTCGCAGAGGTACGGGGTACGGGTGGCCCGGGGCCGGTTCTCGCGGCGGGGGCCGGTTGCCGGCGCGGCATGGGAGACTCCGACCATGACCACGCTCAAGTCGAAGCTGCAGGACGACCTCACTGCGGCCATCAAGGGCCGCGACGAGCTGCGCGCCGCCACCCTTCGTATGACGCTCACCGCGATCACCAAGGAGGAGGTCGCGGGCAAGGAGGCGCGCGTGCTCTCCGACGACGAGGTGCTGAAGGTGATCACCCGCGAGGCCAAGAAGCGGCGCGAGGCCGCGGAGGCGTTCGCGCAGGGCGGCCGTACGGAGTCCGCCGAGCGGGAGCGCGCCGAGGGCGAGGTGCTCGCGGACTACCTGCCGAAGCAGCTCGGCGACGAGGAGCTGAGCGCGCTGGTCGCCGAGGCCGTCGCCGAGGCGAAGGCGGGCGGGGCCGAGGGGCCGCGGGCCATGGGTGCCGTGATGAAGATCGTGAACCCCAAGGTCGCCGGGCGGGCCGAGGGCGGGCGCGTGGCCGCCGCCGTCAAGCGCGCCCTCGGGCAGGGGTGACTGTTTCCTCTGTCTCGGGGTGCTGAGGCGGAGGGGGGAGGCGGGCGGTTGCCGGCGGGACCCCCTACCTGCCGTCCGGCCAGGTCCCGCCGTCCGACCAGCCGCCGTCGAGCGAGCCGCCGTCCAGCGTGCCCCCGTCGAGCGTCCCGCCGCCGGTGCCTCCGCCGCCCGGACCGCCGCCGTTCCCGCCGCCGTTTCCGGTGCTGCCCCCGAGGAGGCCGCCCAGCGGGTCGTCCGGCTTGTCGTCGTCCTCTTCGTCGTCGTCGCGCTTGCCCTTGTCCGGGCGGTCCGCCGCCACCGGCACCTTGTACAGCGGCGGCGACGTCTTGCCCGCCAGGGCGCCGTCCATGGCGTCGCGCCAGATCGGGCCCGGGACCGCGCCACCGAAGACGCGGGCGTGGTACGTGGGGCCGATCTGGATGTTCTCCATGGAGACGTCGTCCGTCGGCCCGCCGACCCAGACCGCGCCTGCGAGGTCCGAGGTGTAGCCGACGAACCAGGCGGCCTTCCGCTCGTCCGTCGTACCGGTCTTGCCCGCATTGTCCCGCCCGGGCAGCCCCGCCTCCTGGCCGGTGCCGTCCTCGACGACGCCCGACAGCAGGGTGTTCATCGTGCCGGCCGTCTTCTCCGACATGGCGCGCTTGCACTGCGACTTCGGCACCGGGAGCTTCTTGCCCCTGGCGTCCTTGATCGACTCGATGGCGATCGGGCTGCAGTACACGCCTCGGTTGGCGAACGTCGCGTACGCGTTGGCCATCGCCAGCGGCGCGATGGTCTGGCCGCCGAGGGTCAGCGAGGGGGACTCCTCCAGTTCCTTGCCGTCGCCCCGGTGGACGCCCATGCTCTGCGCCAGCTCCTTGACCGGGCAGATGCCGATGTCCGAGATGAGGTCGACGAAGTAGGTGTTGATGGACTTCGCGGTGGCCTCGCGCATGCTGTACGGGCCGACCTCCTCCTCCGTCTCGTTCTCGACCTCGGAGCCCTCGGTGTTGACCCAGTTCTTGCCGTCCTCGCAGGTCTCCACCGGGCTCGGGTACGGCATCTCGTTCGGCGACGGGTACACCTTCGTGTTCGGCACGCCCTTTTCCAGGGCGGCTGCCGCCGTGAACGGCTTGAAGGTGGAGCCGACCTGGAAGCCGTAGTTCGACCCGTTCATGGCCTTCTCCACGGACAGGTTGATCATCAGCTCGTTCTTGCCGGAGCCGTACGGCCTGGACTGCCCCATCGCGCGGATCTTGCCGGTGCCGGGCTCCACCATGGTCACCGCGGTGGCGACCTTGTCGTCCTGGTAGACGTGGCTCTTGATCGATTCGGTGGCCGACTTCTGCGCCACCGGGTCCAGCGTGGTGCGGATGGTCAGGCCGCCGCGGTTCCAGCGGTTGAGGCGCTGCTGCGGCGTCTTGCCGAAGCCCTTGTCCTTGAGCAGCACTTCGCGTACGTAGTCGCAGAAGGATCCGGCGCCGCTGACGGCGGTGACGCACCCGCTGCGCGGCTGGCTGACCTTGAGCCCCAGCGGTTCCTTCATGGCCTTGTCGGCTTCGGCCCGGCTGACGTAGTCATTGCCGGCCATGCGCCGCAGCACGGTGTTACGGCGCTTCTGGGCCTCTTCCGGGTCGTTGACCGGGTCGTACCGGGTCGGGGACTGCACGATGCCGGCGAGCATCGCGGACTCGGCGAGGGTCAGCTTGTCGGCGGGCTTGCTGAAGTAGCGCTCGGCGGCGGCCTCGATGCCGTACGCCTGCTGGCCGAAGAAGGCGATGTTCAGGTAGTTCTCCAGGATCTCGTCCTTGGTCAGCTCCTTCTCGACCTGGATCGCGTACTTCAGCTCCTGGATCTTGCGCCCGAGCGTCTGCCGGGTGGCCTCCGCGACCTTGTCGGCGTCGTTGCCCGCCTCTTCGACGAAGACGTTCTTCACATACTGCTGGGTGAGGGTGGAGGCGCCTTCGGAGACCGTGCCGGACTGCGCGTTGCTGCTGAGCGCGCGCAGGATGCCCTGCAGGTCGACGGCCCCGTGCTCGTAGAACCGCTCGTCCTCGATGGCGACGATCGCCTGCCGCATCACCGGCGCGATGTCGTCGAACTCGACGACCGTGCGGTTGCGCGAGTAGACGGTGGCCAGGTGGCCGCCCTTGCTGTCGAGGATGGTGGTCTTCTGGCTGAGCGGCGGGCGCTTGAGGTCGGCGGGGATGTCGTCGAACTCTGCGACCGTTCCCTTGGCCGTCAGGCCCAGCAGGCCGGCGGCGGGCAGCGCGAGGCCCGCGAGCACGGAGCCCGCGAGGACGCTGACGCCGAGGAACTTCGCGGCTTGCTGCGTGGCGGTGAGTCCGCCGCCCGGGCGCTTGTAGGCCATGGAGCCCACCCTAACTTCTGATTCCCCGGACAGCCGCCCGTCTGTTCGCCTACTCTGTTTTCAGCCACCACCACCGGCCACGGTCTTCTCCATTCCTTGATTCACTCCTGTGGGTGATGAGGCTTGACCGAATTGACGGCAAGTGACACCCGGGACCCGGGAGCGGGCCGGTAATTTGCCCGCTTTGGCCGGATCGTCCTTGGCTGGGAGGGGTCACTCCAGTGGGTGATCTGCCGCGTACGCATAGTCCGTTCGGGCCATTCAACTTTGGGCCTGACGGGGGTGTTGCGTAGCCGCACTCCTTCCGTAACGTCCTCAACTGGCAACGGTGCATATGCCCTTTGCCGCCGTGGGGGAGCCTCAATTCGGGAGAGGACGGCACCAGCATGGGCTGGGTTACCGACTGGAGCGCACAGGCAGCCTGCCGCACTGCCGATCCGGACGAACTGTTCGTGCAAGGCGCGGCACAGAACAGAGCCAAGGCGGTCTGTACCGGATGTCCGGTGCGCACCGAGTGCCTCGCGGACGCGCTCGACAACCGCGTCGAGTTCGGCGTTTGGGGTGGCATGACCGAGCGCGAGCGGCGGGCGCTGCTGCGCCGCCGGCCGACGATCACCTCGTGGCGCAGACTGCTGGAGACGGCGCGCGAGGAGTACGAGAGCGCGGGCACACCGCTGCACGAAGGCGCCCTGCACGAGGACGCCCTGCGCGCCGCGGAGGAACTGCCGGTCGCCGCGGGCTGACCCCGGGCTCGGGGGCCCTGAGCCCCGCCGTGAGCCTGCTGTGCGCCCGTGGCGAGTGCGCCGCGGGCCCCGCTGTGAGCCCCGCCGCGAGTCAGTCCTGAGCCCGGCGCTGCATACCGGGCGCCGCTGCACGTCGTACGCCCCGGCTACGTCCCCCCACGCGCGCTCTGGTCTACGCGCCCGGCGGCTCCTGCGCCGTCAGCCGCTCGGCCACGTCCCGTAGCCCCGCGAGGTCGTGCACGTCCCCCGGCAGCGCGGTGACCTGCGTGACCGGAACCTCCGGGTGCAGGGCCGCGAAGCGGTCCCGGGTACGGCGCTCGTGCGCCAGCACCTGCATCCGCTCCGCATGCAGCCGCAGCAGCGCCGCGGCACCCTCCGCGCCTTCCGCGCCCGGACTCCCGGTGCCCGCACCGCCCTTGGTCCCCGCGCTCGTGCCCGCCGCCCCCGCGCTCCGCGCGCCGGTGCCCGCGTCGTCCACGCCCCGCTCGTCCAGCGCCTCCGCCGCCGCCAGCGCCCGCTCCGCGCTCAGTTGCGCGGCGTCGCTCTCGTGCACCCTGTTGAGCACCAGTCCCGCCAGCGGCATCCGGTCCGCTTCGAGGCGTTCGACAAAATACGCGGCCTCCCGGAGCGCGTCCCGCTCCGGCGTCGCCACCACCAGGAAGGCCGTGCCCGGCGCCTGGAGCAGCCGGTATGTCGCTTCCGCGCGCGTGCGGAAGCCGCCGAAGAGCGTGTCCATCGCCGCGACGAACGTCTGCACGTCGCGCAGCAGGGAGGACCCCAGCAGCTTGCCGAGCGTGCCCGTCATCATCGACATCCCGACGTTGAGGAACTTCATCCCCGCCCGGCCGCCGGCCTTCGCGGGCGCGGTCAGCAGTCTGATGAAGCGCCCGTCGAGGAAGGAGCCCAGCCGCTTCGGCGCGTCCAGGAAGTCCAGCGCGGAACGGCTCGGCGGGGTGTCCACGACGATCAGGTCCCAGGAGTCCTGGGCGCGCAGTTGGCCCAGCTTCTCCATCGCCATGTACTCCTGGGTGCCGGCGAAGCCGGCCGACAGCGACTGGTAGAAGGGGTTCTCCAGGATGGCGCGGGCCCGGTCGGCGTCCGCGTGCGCCTCGACGATCTCGTCGAAGGTGCGCTTCATGTCGAGCATCATGGCGTACAGCTCGCCGGGCCCCTCGATGCCCTCGATCCGGCGCGGGCTGTTGTCCAGGGCGTCGATGCCCATGGACTGCGCAAGACGCTTCGCCGGGTCGATGGTGAGCACGACGACGCGGCGCCCGCGCTCCGCGGCCCGTACGCCGAGGGCGGCGGCCGTCGTCGTCTTGCCGACGCCGCCGGCGCCGCAGCAGACGACGATGCGGGTCTGCGGGTCGTCGAGGAGCGCGTCGGCGTCCAGCCGGGGCGCGGTGTCGAGGCTCATAGGGGCCACTGCTTTCCCAGCTCGCCGGACAGCCGGTAGAGGCCGGCCAGGTCTATTCCCTCGGTGAGCAGCGGCAGCTCGTACTGCGGCAGCTCCAGCCGCGCCAGCGCCGCCCGCTGCGTACGTTCCAGGGCCAGCCGCTCGGTGTGCTCGTGCGCCTGCCGCAGCAGCGGCGCGACCAGCCGCTCCGCCCGCGCGCCCCGGCTCGCGCCGCCCAGCCCGGCGGCGGACAGCGCGGCGGCGAGGGCGGCGGGGCCGGCCGCGGCCCGTTCCACCTCCGCCTCGTCCATGAGGGCGGGGCGCACCATGTTGACCACCGCGGCGCCGGTCTGCAGCCCGGCCGCGCGGAGTTCGGCGACGCCGTCGACGGTCTCCTGCACGGGCATGTCCTCAAGGAGGGTGACCAGGTGCACGGCGGTACGGGCCGAGGTCAGCACCCGCATCACGGACCGGGCGTGGTTGTGGATGGGCCCGGCCTTGGCCAGCCCGGCGACCTCGGCGTTGACGCCCAGGAAGCGCGTGATGCGGCCGGTCGGCGGGGCGTCCATGACGACCGCGTCGTACACGTGCCGCCCGTGCTTGTCCTGGCGGCGGGCCGCCTCGCACGCCTTGCCGGTGAGCAGGACGTCGCGCAGGCCGGGGGCGATGGTGGTGACGAAGTCGATGGCGCCGAGCCGGCGCAGGGCGCGTCCCGCGCTGCCCATCCGGTAGAACATCTGCAGGTAGTCCAGCAGGGCCTGCTCGGCGTCGATGGCGAGCGCGTACACGTCGCCGCCGGCCGGTGCCGAGGCGATGCGCCGCTCCTCGTACGGCAGCGGCTCGGTCTCGAAGAGCTGGGCGATGCCCTGCCGCCCCTCCACCTCGACGAGCAGGGTGCGTCTGCCGTCGGCGGCCAGAGCCAGCGCCAGCGCCGCGGCGACGGTCGTCTTGCCGGTCCCGCCCTTGCCGGTCACCACGTGCAGCCTCTGGAGCCCGCTCATGCCCGCGAGCCTAATTCCTCGGCGTGCGACTCAGCAGACCGCCTCCCGCCCCGCGGACCCGGGCGGGGGCCGTTCGCGGCTGTTCGCGCCGGGCTAGAGTCTGGCCCATGACGAAGTGGGAATACGCGACCGTGCCGCTGCTCGTACACGCCACCAAGCAGATCCTGGACCAGTGGGGCGAGGACGGCTGGGAGCTGGTCCAGGTCGTGCCGGGGCCGAACCCCGAGCAGCTCGTGGCCTACCTGAAGCGGGAAAAGAGCTGATGGCGGGGCGGGTCGAGGGGAAGCTCGCGGAGCTGGGGCTCAGCCTGCCGGAGGTCGTGCCGCCGCTGGCGTCGTACGTGCCCGCGGTGCGCAGCGGGCCGTACGTGTTCACCGCCGGGCAGCTCCCGATGACGGACGGCACGCTGCCGCTGACCGGGAAGGTCGGGGCGGAGGTCACGCCGGAGGAGGCCAAAGAGCTGGCGGCGCGGTGTGCGCTGAACGGGCTGGCGGCGGTCAAGTCGGTCGCCGGGGACCTCGACCGGATCGTACGGGTGGTGAAGGTCGTCGGCTTCGTCGCCTCGGCGCCGGACTTCACGGCGCAGCCGGGTGTGGTCAACGGGGCGAGCGAGCTGCTCGGCGAGGTGCTGGGCGAGGCGGGCGTGCACGCGCGCAGTGCGGTGGGGGTGGCGGTGCTGCCGCTGGACGCGCCGGTGGAGATCGAGTTCCAGGTGGAGCTGGGCGAGTAGGCGGGGGCGGCTGAGGTCCCGGGGTTTGTACGGGGCGGGGGCGGCGGGCGGCGTCCTGGGCGGGGCCGGGCCTGGCCGTGCCTGGCCGGGTCGTCCTGTGCCGGGCGCGGGTGTCGGTGTGGCCGGGTTATCCACATGCCGCGGGTTGTCCACAGGCTGCGGGTTGCCCACTCGAACATGGCGTCGGCAGCCCGTAGGCTCCCGGTCATGTCCGAAATGAACGCAGCGAACGCGGCCAACGCGGTCAACGCGGCAGATGCAGCGGATGCAGCGCGCGCCGCGAGCCCGGCGAGCGCAGCGACCGACGCGA
This sequence comes from Streptomyces sp. CNP082, assembly GCF_059570535.1. Taxonomy (NCBI): domain Bacteria; kingdom Bacillati; phylum Actinomycetota; class Actinomycetes; order Kitasatosporales; family Streptomycetaceae; genus Streptomyces; species Streptomyces sp. CNP082. The sequence continues at coordinate 35,707 of NZ_JCANSZ010000053.1, read as the reverse complement.
CTGCCCGGTGGCTTCCGCCCGCCGAGCGCATCCGCGCGCTGGCCCGCGGCGAGCTGACGCCCGTCACGCCGCGCCGCGCCGCGACGGTGCTGCTGCTGCGCGGCACGGCGCCCGACGGCCCCTGGGTGTTCATGCTGCGGAGGAAGTCCTCCATGTCCTTCGCCGCCGGTGCGTACGCCTATCCGGGCGGCGGCGTCGATCCGCGCGACGAGCGCCCGCTGGACCCGGCGGCCTGGGCCGGGCCGTCTCCGGCGCAGTGGGCGGCGCGGCTGGGGGTGGCGGAGCCGGTGGCGCAGGCGGTGGTCTGCGCGGCGGTGCGTGAGACGTTCGAGGAGGCCGGGGTGCTGCTGGCCGGGCCCTCGGCGGCGGAGGTCGTGGCGGACACCACGGGGGCGGACTGGGAGGCGGACCGCGCGGCGCTGGTCGCCCGCGAGCTGGGCTTCGCCGACTTCCTGGCGCGCCGCGGCCTGGTCGTACGGACCGATCTGCTCGGTGCCTGGGGGCGCTGGATAACCCCGGAGTTCGAGGCCCGGCGGTACGACACGTGGTTCTTCGTCGCCGCGCTCCCTGAGGGCCAGCGCACGCGGAACGCCTCGACGGAGGCCGACCGCGCGGAGTGGGTCAGGCCCGCCGAGGCCGCCGCGGGGTACGACCGGGGTGAGCTGGCGATGCTGCCGCCGACCATCTCGATGCTGCGCGGGCTGCAGGCGTACGGATCGGCGGCCGAGGCGCTGGGCGCGGCCGGGGCGCGGGATCTGTCGGCGGTGCTGGTGAAGGCCAGGATGGAAGGGGACGAGGTCGTGCTGACCGCCCCCGGGCACGAGGAGTTCACGCGGAGGCTGCCGTCATGAGGGTGACGATGCCGGGGGAGACCCCGGGAGAGGCGCCGGGGGGGACGCCGGCAGAGACGGGGAGGCCGGTGCCGGCGGCGGACACGGGGCCGGTGGGTGCGGCGCGTGCGGCGCGTGCCGCGGCAGCGGTGGGACGCGGTGGGGCGGTGCCGGGGACGCCGGGCGGCGCCGGGACGGCGGAGGTGGTCCTGTGACGGACGCGGCGGCGCTGCCGGGGCAGCCGCGCGGCGGGGTGCTCGGCGGACCGGCCACCGCGCGTGCGACGTGCGTGCTGGCGCCCAACGCCTCGCCCATGACGCTCGACGGTACGAACACGTGGATCGTCGCCGAGCCGGACTCCGCCCGCGCCGTGGTGATCGACCCCGGGCCGCTGGACGAAGGCCATCTGGCGGCGGTCGTGGAGACGGCGGAACGGGCGGGCCTGCGGGTGGCGCTCACGTTGCTCACCCACGGGCACGCGGACCACGCCGAGGGCGCGGCCCGCTTCGCGGAGCTGACCCGGACCAAGGTGCGGGCCCTGGACCCGGCGCTGCGCCTCGGCGGCGAGGGGCTGGCCGCGGGGGACGTGATATCCGTCGGCGGGCTGGAGCTGCGGGTCGTACCCACGCCGGGGCACACGTCGGACTCGCTCTGCTTCCACCTGCCGGCCGACGGCGCCGTGCTCACCGGTGACACGGTCCTCGGCCGCGGCACGACGATGGTCGCCCACCCGGACGGCCGGCTGGGGGACTACCTGGACTCGCTGCGCCGGCTGCGGTCCCTGACCGTGGACGACGGCGTCGCGACGGTGCTGCCGGGCCACGGTCCGGTGCTGGAGGACGCGCAGGGCGCCGTGGAGTACTACCTGGCCCACCGCGCGACGCGGCTGGCCCAGATCGAGACGGCGGTCGAGAACGGGTACCGCACGCCGGCGGACGTGGTGGCGCACGTGTACGCGGACGTGGACCGTTCGCTGTGGCCCGCGGCGGAGCAGTCAGTGCGGGCCCAGCTCGAGTATCTGGAAGAGCACGGCCTGATCACGTAGCCGTGGCCCGTACCGACTGCGGCTGACCGGCTGAAGGCCGCGGGACCGCGCGTCCGGCGGCGCCGGGCCCGGCTCGTGGCGGCAGCGTCCGGCCGCAGCACCAGCCATCGGCCCGATCCGTGGCGTCGGCTCAATCCGCCGCGCCGAGGGTCCGCCGCGCCGAGGGTCCGCGGTGCCGGGGCTCCGCGATGTCCGCCGGGTTTCGCCGACGCCTGCCGGGGGCCGGCGGCGCCGCGGCGGCCCGGCGTCAGCGCGAGCGCTTGGCCAGGCGCTCCACGTCCAGCAGGATCACGGCCCGCGCCTCCAGGCGCAGCCAGCCGCGGCTGGCGAAGTCCGCAAGTGCCTTGTTCACCGTCTCCCGGGAGGCGCCGACGAGCTGGGCCAGCTCTTCCTGCGTCAGGTCGTGCACGACGTGGATGCCCTCGTCGCCCGGCACGCCGAAGCGCCGCGAGAGGTCCAGCAGGGCGCGGGCGACGCGGCCCGGGACGTCGGAGAAGACCAGGTCGGACATCTGGTCGTTCGTGCGCCGCAGCCGGCGGGCGACCGCCCGCAGCAGCGCGGAGGCGACCTCGGGGCGGGCGTTCAGCCAGGGCTGGAGGTCGCCGTGGCCGAGGCCCAGCAGCTTGACCTCGGTCAGCGCCGTCGCGGTGGCCGTGCGCGGACCCGGGTCGAACAGGGACAGCTCGCCGATCAGCTCGCCGGGGCCGAGTACGGCCAGCATGTTCTCGCGGCCGTCGGGGGAGGTGCGGTGGAGCTTGACCTTGCCCTCGGTGACGACGTAGAGCCGGTCGCCGGGCTCGCCTTCGTGGAAGAGCGCGTCCCCGCGCGAGAGCGTCGCCTCGGTCATGGAGGCACGCAGCTCCGCTGCCTGCTCGTCGTCGAGCGCGGCGAAGAGGGGCGCGCGCCGCAGAACGTCGTCCACGAGTTCTCTCCTTGTCGGGGTGCCCGGGCGACCGCGGGCCGCTGCTCGGTCGGCCCGTCGAATTACATGATGCCGGACAGTAAAACAGTGCGATCAGTCACAAGTTTGACGTACCGCAGCGTGAACCGTACGCCAGGGATCCGATTGGCGGCACTTTTCCGGTGTTCAGCAGCGGGCGCTCGGGGGGTTGCGCGGGGGCGCGCGGTTGCGCGTGGAGGCCCGGGCGGGCGCTCAATGAGCCGGTCGAGCCGCCCTCGCGCGGGGCGCGTGGGTTGACCCGTACGGCCCTATTCCGCTCTCAGCGAACGCACCTCCCGCAACCCGATAACCCGGACATATCGCCACCGTGTCAGCGTCCTGTGCGCACCGTGCCAGCGGCCCTCGGCACGCTCCTTCCCGCAGACCGAGAAGGAGACACCCGTATGACCTACGCATTCAAGGCCGAGGGCCTGGTCAAACGGTTCGGCGCGACGACCGCGCTGGCCGGTATCGACCTCGCTGCCCGGCCGGGCACCGTCCTCGGCGTCCTCGGCCCGAACGGCGCCGGCAAGACCACGGCGGTACGCATCCTCGCCACCCTCCTCCGCCCCGACGAGGGCACGGCCACCGTCGGCGGCCTCGACGTCGTACGCGACGCCGGCGAGGTGCGCCGGCTCATCGGACTCACCGGCCAGTACGCCTCCGTGGACGAGGACCTGACCGGCACCGAGAACCTCGTGCTCATCGGCCGGCTCCTCGACCTGCGCACCGCCGCCGCCCGGGCGCGCGCCCGCGAGCTGCTCGCGCACTTCGAGCTGGCCGAGGCCGCCGGCCGCCCCGTGAAGACGTACTCCGGCGGCATGCGCCGCCGTCTCGACCTCGCCGCCTCCCTCGTCGGCCGGCCCGACGTCATCTACCTCGACGAGCCGACGACCGGCCTGGACCCGGTGCGCCGCGAGGACGTCTGGGGCATCGTCCGCTCGCTCGTCGCCGACGGCGTGACCGTGCTGCTCACCACCCAGTACCTGGACGAGGCCGACGCGCTCGCCGACGAGATCTCCGTCATCGACCACGGCCGGGTCATCGCCCACGGCACCCCCGCCGGGCTGAAGCAGCGCGTCGGAGGCCGCCACCTCGAGCTGCGCCCGCTGGACCCGGCGCGGCTGCTGGAGTCCGCCGGGATCCTCGGGGAGGTGGCGGGCACGCAGCCGGAGTCGCCGACGCGCGGCACGCTGAGCGTCCCCGTCGAGGACGACGGGATGCTCACCGCGGCCGTACGCCGCCTCGACGAGGCCGGGATCGCGGTGGCCGAGCTGGCGCTGCGCCTGCCCGACCTGGACGACGTGTTCTTCACCCTCACCGGCCACGGCGCAGCCGACCCGGCCGGATCCGTCACCGAGCCGGTCGGCGAAGCCCGTACCGACAAGCCCGAGGAGGCCGTCCGATGACCACGCTCACCTCCCCCGGCCGCACCGCCGTGCCGACCCGCCGCCAGGGCGCCGCGCGCTCCTTCGCGCTCGTACGCCACAGCGGCGCGCTCGCCGGCCGCAGCCTGACCAAGACCGCGCGCACGCCCGAGCAGTTGATCGACGTGACGCTGCAGCCGGTCCTCTTCATCGTCATGTTCCTCTACCTGCTCGGCGGCGCGGTCGCCGGCTCGACGCAGGAGTACCTGCAGACCCTGCTGCCCGCGCTCATGGTGATGAGCACGGTCTTCGCCTCCGTCCAGACCGGCATCAACCTCAACGACGACATCAAGAAGGGCATCTTCGACCGCTTCCGGAGCATGCCCACCGCCCGCTCCGCACCGCTGATCGGCTCGGTGCTCGGGGACCTGATCCGGTTCGTCATCCTGATAGTGGTGCAACTCGGCTTCGGGTACGCGGTGGGCTTCCGGGTCGAGACGGATCCGCTGTCGGCGCTGGCGGCCTGTCTGCTGGTGATGCTCTTCGCGTTCTGCCTGACGTGGGTGTTCGTGCTGATCGGGATGCTGGCGCGGGAGCCGGGGGCGGTGCAGGGCATCGGCTTCCTGGCGATGTTCCCGCTGACCTTCGGGACCAACGTACTGGTGCCCACTGACACCCTGCCCGGCTGGCTGCAGGCATGGGTCGACGCCAACCCGGTGACGGCGGTGATGGAGACCTCGCGCGGGCTGATGGTCGGGGGCGCGGTCGCGGGGCCGGCGCTGGAGACGGTGCTGTGGAGTGCGGGAGTGCTCGCGGTGTTCTTCCCGCTGGCGGTACGGGCCTACCTGCGGCGTGCGTAGGGGGAGCCGGGGGCGGGGCCGCCGGCGGGGTCCGGGGTTCCGGCAGGGGGCGGGGCAGGGGCTTCGGCGGAGGCCGGGGCTTCGGCCACGTACGCGCGGAGCAGTTCGATGGCGTCGTCCTGCTTGAGCACGGCGCCGCGGGCCCTGGCCGGCTCGAAGTCCGCGCCGAGTGCGCGGCGCAGCCGGACGGCCAGTTCCGCGGCGTCCGGCAGCGCGACGTCTCCGACGCCGCGGACGGCGTCGGCCGCGCCGAGCAGTTCGGCGGCGCGGGCGAACAGTGCACGTACGGGCCCCCGTGCCCCCGGCTCCGCCGCCGCGTGCTCCACTGCCGCTGCGTGCTCCGCTGTCTGCTCCGCCGCGTGCTCCGCCGCGTGCTCCGCCGCGTGCTCCGCCGCCAGTGTCGCCACGCCGACCCCGACCACCGCGACCACCGGCATGTCCTTCACCCCGGCCGCGGTGCCGAGCCCCGCCGCCAGCTCCGTACGCGCGCCCGCCAAGTCGGCCCGTACGCACGCCAGCAGCGCCCGCCCGGTCCGTACGATCGCCTCGATCTGCGGCACCGCCATCGTGCCCCGCCGCAGCGTCGCCAGCGCCTCCTCGTACCACCGCCCCGCCTCGTCCGGCTCCCCCGCCCAGCGCGCCAGGTCGCCCAGGACGTTGCGGCACAGGGCCGCAACGTGCGAGCGCCCGTCGCGCGCCGCCGTACGCAGCACGCGGTGCAACTCCGCGCGCGCCGCCTCCGTACGCCCCTGCGCCGCCTCAAGCCGGGCGAGGCGGATGCGCAACTGCCCCACGTCGTCCTCGGCGTGCACCTCGCGCATCAGCCGCAGCGCCTCGTCGAACCCCGCGCGCGCCCGCTCCGCGTCCCCCAGCAGCGCCCGGTACTCGCCGAGTTGGTGCAGCGCCATCGCCAGCCCCCACCGGTCGCCGGCCTCGCGGAACTCCGCCGCCGCCAGCTCCAGGTCCTCCTCCAGCCCCGCGGCGTACCCCTGGTTCTCCCGGAACGCCGCCCGGATCATCCGCAGCAGCGCCCGCGCCCACGGGTCCGGGTGCCCCAGCCGCTCGTCGATCGCCGCGAGCCCGCGCTCGTCGTCGTCCGTGAAGACCGCGATGCCCGGCTCCAGCGCCGCCAGCATCGGATGCCCGTGCTCCGGGTCGATGCGCGCCACCAGCGCGGTCAGCTCCTCGATGGCCCCCGCACTGGGGTGGGAGTCGCCGGCGGTGGCGCAGTTGATCAGGTAGAAGCCGAGGGCGACGGCGCGCGGTTCGAGGGGAGCATCGCCGGGGACGGCGAGCGCGAGGCCCAGCCAGTCGGCGGCCTCGGTGTGGTGGCCGAGGATGGTCCAGTAGATACCGAGGGCGGCGACCAGGCGGATGGCGCTTTCGGCGTCCTCGGCGTCGATGGCGTGCCGCAGGGCCGCGAGGAGGTTGTCGTGCTCGGCGTCGAGCAGGGCTATCCAGCCGAGTTGGCCGCTGCCGCGGACGTGCGGTTCCGCGGTCTCGGCGAGCCGGAGGAAGTGCGCGGCGTGCGCGGCCCGTACGCGGTCCAGGTCGCCGGCCTCGGCGAGGCGGTCGCGGCCGAACTCGCGGATGGTCTCCAGCATGCGGTAGCGCGGACCGGCGCTCGGCCCGGCTTCCGCGCCCTGAGGTGCTTCCGCGCTCTGCATCTGCAGCAGGGACTTGTCGGCGAGCGCGGCGAGCAGGTCGAGCGCGGTGACGACCTCCATACCGCACAACCCCGCCACGGACTCTGGCGTCACACCGCCGGGAAACACCGACAGCCATTCCGCGAGCCGCCGTTCCTCCTCGTCCAGCAGCTCCCAGCTCCAGGCGACGACGGCCTGGAGCGTACGGTGCCGGGGCAGCGCGGTGCGGCTGCCGGTGGTCAGCAGCCGGAACCTGTCGTCCAGGCGGGCGGCGACCTGCTCGACCGGCATCGAACGCAGCCGGGCCGCGGCCAGTTCGATGGCCAGCGGCAGGCCGTCGAGGCGGCGGCAGATCTCGGCGACGGCGGCGGCGCTGGCGGGGCCGACGGCGAAGTCGGGGCGGGCGGCGCGGGCACGGTCGGCGAAGAGCCGCACGGCGGGGGCCGGGTCGGGCGAGGCGGCCGGCGCGTCCGAGACGGCCGGTGCGCCCGGCGCGGGCAGGCCCAGGGGCGGAACGGGGCACAGGGCCTCGCCGTCGATGCCCAGCGGCTCGCGGCTGGTGGCGAGCACACGCAGCTCCGGGCAGCGGCGCAGAAGATGGTCGGCGAGGTGGGCGGCGGCGGAGACGACGTGCTCGCAGTTGTCGAGTACGAGCGTGGTGGGCGCGGCGGCGAGGGTGTCGGTGAGCCGGGTCAGCACGTCGCGCGGGGGCAGGTGGCGGTTGTCGAGTACGGCGCTCTCGCGTTGGCCGAGGGCGCCGAGCACGGCGAGGGGGACGTCGTCGCCGCCGGTCACGGGGGCGAGTTCGACCAGCCACACGCCGCCGGGGGAGTCGTCGAGCAGCGCGGCGGCTGCGGTGGTGGCCAGCCGGGTCTTGCCGGCGCCGCCGGGTCCCGTGAGGGTGACGAGCCGCGAGCCGCCGAGCAGCGCACGCACCCGGCGCAGCTCGTCGTCGCGGCCGACGAAGCTGGTGAGGGCGGCGCGCAGGTTGGTACGGACCGGGGGAGCGGGCTCGTCGGGGGCGGGTGTTCCGGCGCCGCCGCCCGGCTCCGTACGGTACGGACCGCCGGTGCCGCCCGGGCGCGTACGGTACGCACCGCTTGACGCAGCACCTGCCGCACCGCCTCTGCCGCCCGGCGCCGTACCGTACGGACCCTCCGTACCGCCGCCGCCACCCCACCCCGGCACCTCGCCCCGCAGCACCGCCACATGCAGCTCGCGCAGGTGCTCCGACGGGTCCGCACCCAGCTCCTCCGCCAGCAGCGCGCGGTACTGCTCGTACGCCCCCAGCGCCTCCGGCTGCCGTCCCGCCGCGCACAGCGTGCGGATCAGCAGCGCGCGCGGGCGCTCGCGCAGCGGGTGCGCCGTCGTCAGCGCCTCCAGCTCGGTGACCGCGGCACCGGGGCGGCCGGCCCCGGGACCGCCCGCGGCGAGACCGGCCTCGATGCGGTCCTCGGTGGCTGCCAGCCGCAACTCCTCCAGGCGGTACGCGGGCGCCGCCGCGAACGGCGCGTCCGCCACGTCCGCGAGCGCCGGCCCCCGCCACAGCGCCAGCGCCTCTTCCAGCAGCCGCCGCGCGGCGGCGGCGTCGCCCGCCGCCAGCGCCTCGCGCCCGGCCCGCGCCTGCCGCTCGAAACGCACGGCGTCCACCGCCTCTGGCGGCAGCGCGAGCCGGTAGCCGGCGGGCCCGTACGCGAGGGTGTCGGCCCGGCCGAGCGCCCGGCGCAGCCGGGAGACGAGGGACTGGAGCGCGTTGCCGGGGTCGGCGGGGGCGGCGTCGCCCCACAGGGCTTCGGCGAGCAGGGCGGTGGCGACGTACCGGCCGGGGTCGAGCGCGAGCCGTACGAGCAGCGCGCGCAGCCGGCCGCCGGCGACCTCCACCGGCACTCCGCCGGCGGCCACCTCCAGCGGACCCAGCACCCCTATGCGCACGTAGGCCAGCCTCTCACGCACCCCGTGAGCGGCCGACCTCCTTCACCGCGGCCTCTTTGCCCGCCGCTTCCTTTACCGCCGCCGGCTCTACCGCCGCCGGCTTCACCCGCCGCCGGACCGCCGGCCCGGCTCCTGCCCCGCCGGGCCCCGGAGCCCCCGGGCTCCGGGACCCGGACCGCGGCGCCGGTGCGGACGCGGTCACCGGCGCCGGGCCGTCCCGGTGGATCCCGCCGGCGCGGGCGCCCACCGGGCGATCCGGTCAGACCCGGCTGGAAACCGTCAGACCCGGTCCGCGGCGATCAGCAGGTACTGGAAGCTCCCGCTGCGGTACGCCGTGAGGAACACCTCCTCGATCCCCGTGGCCACCGAGGACTCGGCCCGCAGCTCCCAGTACGGGATCGTCGCCTCGGTCAGGTCGATGACCGCCGCGGGCACCAGCCGGTGCGCCACCAGCTCCTTGAAGTACGTCGAGCGCGGGTGGACGTTGCAGATGTAGTGCGCGTTAATCTGGCTGACCGCGCGGGACGGCAGCCCGTACGCGTCGTTGTAGCAGCCGGTGATGGTCACGTACCGGCCGCCGCGGGCGAGCAGCCGCGCGTGCTCCTCGAAGAGCTGCGACAACTCCACGTACATCGTGCTCTCGTTGTTCCAGATCCCGCGGAACGCGCCCGTCTCGAAGCCCGTGTCGAGCATGTTCTTCAGGTGGAACCGCACCGCGCTCCCCAGGCCGCGGCGCTGCACCTGGTCGTTGGCGAAGGCGACCTGGGACTGCGAGATGGAGATCCCGTCGACCCGGCAGCCGAACCGTTCGTACGCCATGAAGCTCGTGCCGCCGCGGCCGGAGCCGGCGTCCAGCAGCCGGGCGCCGGGGTCGGGTGCGCCGAGGTGGTCCAGCAGGAGGGTGGCCTGCGCGGTCTCCAGGCGGTGCATCTCCGCGATGATCCGCGCTTCCCGGGTCTCCTCGGGGCCCGCCAGCACGGACTGGTCGGCCTCGCCGATGCCGTAGTGGTGGTGGTACGTCCCGCTGACGTCGCCGAGCTTGAGGTTGACCGGGTTCTTCTCCCGGTTCCAGTAGTCGGCGATGGAGTGCTGGTACGGGCTGGTGAGGACGTGCGTGTCGGCGGCTGCCGCCATGGTCGTTCTCCTTCTGGGGCGTGCTGAAGCGTGCAGAGGCTGCTGAGGTGTGGTCGGGGACGTGCTGATGCGGGCCGCGCGGGACGCGTGGGCTCGTCAGGGGGACTGGCGGGCCACGACGGGGCAGCGGCTCAGCGGGTCAGGCGGTTCAGCCAGGTCAGGCGGATCAGCCGGGTCAGGCGGATCAGCCGGGTCAGGCGGTCTGGTAGCGCGCGCTCGTGGCGTGCCACTCCTTGCAGCCGCCCATCCAGGCCCACACCCCGGCCAGGAAACGGCCGAGCTGCGGGGAGCCGGCGGCGGTCAGGGCCGCGGCCTCCGCCTCGTAGGTGTGCATCAGCTCGTCGTGGATCAGGGCCGTCCGGTCCACGGCCTCCTGGAGGGTGCAGCCTTCCTCGGCGGCGATCAGGTTGGGAAGGTTGGTGTCCGTGGGGTCTTCCTTTCCCATCGAGTACAGGTCGTTGAGGAGGACGCTGGCGGTGCCGGCGTAGAGGTACGTGCGGCGGACCCGGGCGTCGGCGAACTCGTCGGGCGGCAGTTCGTACCCGCTGACGGGGTCCACGAGGACCATGCAGGGGAAGAACGCGTTCTCGTAGCGGTGCAGCAGGTACTCCCACACCGCGGGGGTCCGCCCCGAGGCGCGCCACTCGGCCTCCTGGCCGTATCCGACGAACATGACGGCCAGCTCGTGCCGCAGCCGGGCGACCTGGGTGGGGCCCGCGTACCGCGAGAGGTGCGCGAGGGCGGAGCGGAACGCGCGCAGCACCGGCTCGCGCTGGACGGTCTCCTCGAACTGGGGCATGTAGCGCGCGGGGAGGCGCACGGGGTCGATGACGGCGTGCGCCAGCGCCATCCGCTCGCCGAGCAGGCTGGGGTCCGCGTCCTCCCCCTCGTCCACCCAGTGGTCGTCCACGGACCACTCGGACAGGCCGCACTTGGCGGCGGCCAGCAGCCGGTCGGAGTCGTCGCAGTCGGGGTGGGCCAGCATGAACAGGCGGCCGAACTGGTGGGAGCGCAGGCGCTCGATGCGGCCGGTGAAGATGCCGATCTCCTCGGCCCATTCGACCAGGCGCCTATTGACCTCCTCGGCGAGCGCGGGGTCGTCGCGGAGGGCGTCGGGGCAGTACAGCGGCGGGATCCGCAGGCCGCCGCGCCCGGTGCCGCCGTCGGGCGGGGGCACGGCGGCGGACCCGGCACCGGGTGCGGGCTCCGAGCCGGGTTCCGCGCTGGGCTCTCGGCCGGGCTCAGTACTGGTCTCAGTGCTGGTCTTCGGGCTGGTCTTCGGGCTGGGCTGCGTACGGGCGGAGGGCTGCGACCCCGGCGGCGGGGCGGCTTTCGGCACGTACCCGGAGAGGGGGTGCGCGGCGGCGGTGCCGAGGCCGGTGGGGCCGAGGGAGGGGAGGGCGCGGAGTGCTTCGGCGGGTGCCTCGGTCATGCTCGGCACCCGGCCTCCGCGGCGGCCGGTGAGGAGATCGTCATACTTCGACGCTAGGCATCTGCGTCGAGTGCGGCAATCGCTCAAAAGAGTATGTATAAAAGGGGGATTGGCAGGGTGGAGGTTCCTGCTCGAACTCGCCGGGTGAAACGGTTGCGTTTCTCCCGACCGGCCCGCTAGCGTGGATGGTACGAAACCGTTCCGTACGTAAAGGACCGCCCGCCATGCCCGGCAGATCCGTCAGCCAGCTCCCCGGTCAGAGCTCCGGCACCCGGATCCGCCGCCCCCGCATGACCCCCGAGCGCGAGCGCGAGCTGCTCGACGCCGTGCTGGGCGTGCTGCGCGAGTCGGGGTACGAGGCGCTGTCGATGGACCTCGTCGCGACCCGCGCGCGATGCAGCAAGGCGACGCTGTACCGGCAGTGGCACAGCAAGGCGGAGATGGTCGTGGCCGCGATGATCGCGAACCGGCCCGTGGACCCCGGTGCCGTCGACACCGGCTCCCTCCGCGGCGATCTGATCAGTCTCGTCGAGGAGTTGTCCACCACCGCGGAGCAGGACACCGCGCTGATCGCCGCGATACACCACGCCGCGCTCATCGACGGTGACCTGGCCGCCACGCTGCACACCTCGCTCGCGGACTACGAGCTGACGCACCTGTCCGGGCTGCTCGACCGCGCCGTGGCGCGCGGGGAGCTGCAAGGGCAGCCGGGCGCGGCCGAGTTCCTGCCGCAGTTGCTGTTCGGCGCTGTCGTCATACGTCCGCTGATCGACGGGGCGTTCGCCGATTCCGCGTATCTCGCCCGGTTCGTCGACCTGGTCGTGCTGCCGGCGCTGCGCCACTCCTGACCCGTACGACCTCACCGCCGCGCCGGCCGCCGTCGGCTGCCCACCGCTGACTGCCGCTGACCGCCGGCCGCCGCTCGCCCGCCGCCCGCGTACGCAGCCCTGCCGGCCGACGCCGCCGAGCCCGGCCGTACCCGTACCCGACGCCCCGCATCCGCGGCCGTACGCACCTCATCCGGCCTTCGAGCACCCGACCCCTCCGCCACCCCCACACGGAGCCCGCCATGTCCCCATCCCGTGCCGAAGCCGGCAGCGGCCCCGCCGACAGCCCCGGCCCGGCCGGCGCCGACGACCCGTCCCACGCCGAGCGCGCCCACCGCCACCGCTGGCTGATCCTCGCCGTCCTCGGCCTCGCCCAGCTGATGGTCGTCCTCGACGTGACCATCGTGAACATCGCCCTGCCGTCCGCCCAGTCCGACCTCGGCTTCTCCAACGGCGACCGGCAGTGGGTCGTCACCGCGTACTCGCTGGCCTTCGGCAGCCTCCTGCTCCTCGGCGGCCGTATCGCCGACCTCGTCGGCCGCAAGGTCACCTTCCTCGTCGGGCTCGTCGGCTTCGCCGCCGCGTCCGCCGTGGCCGGTGCCGCCGTGAACTTCGAGATGCTCATCGTCGCCCGCGCCTTCCAGGGGGCCTTCGGCGCGCTCCTCGCCCCGTCCGCGCTGTCGCTGCTGACGACGACGTTCACCGACCCGGGTGAGCGGGCGAAGGCGTTCAGCGTCTACGGCGCCGTGTCCGGCGCCGGCGGCGCCATCGGCCTGCTGCTGGGCGGCACGCTCACCGAGTACCTGGACTGGCGCTGGACGCTGTACGTGAACGTGGTCCTCACCGTGGTCGCCTTCGTCTTCGCCTCCGCGCTGCTGTCCCATACCGCACGCGACCGGAGCGTCACGCTCGATGTGCCCGGCACCCTCCTGGTCACGGCCGGACTGTTCGCCGTCGTCTACGGGTTCTCCAACGCCGAGCACCAGGACTGGGGCGCGCCCGCCACCTGGGGGCTGCTGATCGCCGGCGCCGTGCTGCTCACGGCGTTCGCCTGGTGGCAGACCCGCAGCCCGCATCCGCTGCTGCCGATGCGCATCGTGACCGACCGCAACCGCGGCACCTCCTTCCTCGCCATGCTGATCGCCGCGGGCGGAATGTTCGGCGTCTTTCTGTTCCTCACGTACTACCTGCAGACCGGCCTCGACTACACGCCGGTCAAATCCGGCATCGCCTTTCTGCCGATGGTCGGCGGCCTGGTGGTCGCCGCGACGCTCGCCACCAACGTCGCCGTGCCGCGCCTCGGGCCGCTGGTGGTGGTGCCGCTGGGCATGGCGATCGCGGCCGTCGCCCTGGCGTGGATGACGACGCTGGACTTCAGCAGCTCGTACGCGGCGCACATCCTGCCGATGACCGTCATGGCCGGCTTCGGCCTCGGGCTGGTCGTGGCGGCGGCGATGAGCCTGGGCACGCTGGGCGTCTCCGTGCACGACGCGGGCGTGGCCTCCGCGACGGTCAACGCCATGCAGCAGGTCGGCGGCTCCATCGGCATCGCCCTGCTCAACACCCTCTCCGCCAGCGCCGCCACCGACTACCTCACCGGGCGCAATCCCAAGGACCCGGCGGTGCGGGCGCAGGCCGCGCTGGAGAGCTACCACACCGCGTTCTGGTGGTCGGCGGGCTTCTTCACCATCGGCGCGGTGGTGACCCTGTTCCTGTATCCGCCCGGCGCGCCCAAGGAACTGAAGGGCGGGGCGCCCACGATCCACGCGTGAGCCCCGCCCGGGCCCGGCCACGCGCATACGCCGTCACGCGCGCGTACTCCGTCACGCCCACGCCGCCACGCCCACGCCGCCACGCCCACGCCGCCACGCCCACGCCGTCACGCCCGCACGCCGTCACGCCCGCACGCCGTCACGCGCGTACGCTCACGGCCTCCCGCGTCCGCCCGTTCACACCACGAGCAGCGACTTGCCCACCGTCGCGCGCCGGGCGAGCGAGGCGTGCGCGTCCCCGGCGCGCGCCAGCGGGTACCTCGCGCCGATCACGGGCCTGATGCGGCCCGCGGCGGCGAGGTCCAGGGCCTCGGCGAGCGCGGCCTGCGCGACGGACACGGCGGGCGGGCCGCCTGCCAGCAGGTTGGTCACCCGCACGCCCCGCTCCTCGGCCGTGCGCGGGTCGATCTCGGCGAAGCCGCCGTCGGACGTCCCGTACGTGACGAACCTGCCGCCCCGCGCCACCGTCCCGAACACCGCCCGGCCCAGCTCGCCCCCGGCGCCGTCGAAGGCCAGGCCGACGCCGTCCCCGCCGGCGGCCTCGCGGACCCGGTCCTGCCAGCCGTCCTCGGAGTAGTCGACGGCGTGCTCCGCCCCCAGCTCGCGGGCGAGGGCGAGCTTGCGCTCGCCGCGCGCCGCCGCGACGACGCGCGCCCCGGCGTCGCGCGCCAGTTGCACCACCAGCGACCCCGCCCCGCCGGCAGCCGCCGCCACGAGCACCGTCTCGCCCGCGCGGACCTGCCCCGCGCGGGCGAGCCGCACCGCGGTGGCGCCGTCGTGCAGCAGGGCCGCCGCCTCCGCCGTGCCGAGCGCGTCCGGGACGGCGGCGATCTGTGCCACCTCGGCGACGACCTGCTCGGCGTACCCGGCGGACGCCGGGGCGACCACGCGCCGCCCGGCCCACGCCGGGTCGACGCCCTCCCCGACGGCCAGCACGGTCCCCGCGCCGCCCCCGCCCGGCACGTACGGCGGCCGTACCGGAAAGAACTCGCCGCCCCAGCCGGACCGCAGCAGGGTGTCCAGGTAGATGACGTCGGCCAGCTCCAGCCCCACCACGACCTGCCCCGCACCGGCCACCGGCTCGGGCACCTCCGCCGGCACCAGCACCTCGGGCCCGCCGAACTCCCGTACCTCGATCGCACGCACCGCGACCACGCTCCCGTCTTGATCGACTCGGAGTGGCCAACGTAAGAATTGAACCGAGGTTCAGGTCAACCGGCGACCGCTGCGGCCCCCGTCACCCCCGGTGCTGCCCCGCGGCCAGCTCCACCAGCGCGGCGTGGGTGCCGCCGTCGGCCGCCGCTATCAGCCCGCCCGCACTGTTGTGCAGCGGACGGCCGTCGATGCCGGTGACGACGCAGCCAGCCGCCTGGCACAGCGCGATCCCCGCGGCGAAGTGCACGCTGGCGCGCAGGTCGCCGCCGTCGGTGACGTACGCGGCCCGGCGGCCGGCGGCGACCCAGGCCAGCGCCAGCGTGGTCGACACCACCCGCGGCCGGAAACGCGGTGCGAATCCGGGGGAGGTCAGCAGGCGGGCGGCCGCGAAGGCGGGGGAGTGGGGGAACGGCGGGTCGAGGTTGACGTCGACCAGGCCGGAGCCGGGCGCCGGTACCAGCTCCTCGTCCACACCGTCGTCCACGCCGTCGCGGCTGAGCCCGGCCCGTACCCCGTCGGTCCAGAACACCTCGCCCGCGAACGGGTCGGCCACCGCCGCCGCGGTCACCGCGTCCCCGGCCCGCAGGGCGACGTTCACCGCGACCAGCATGGTGCGGGAGGCGTAGTTCAACGTGCCGCACAGCGGGTCGACCAGCCACCTGCGCCGCGCCTCCGCCGTGCCGCTCGCGCCGCTCTCCTCGCCGGTCACGGCGTCGCCGGGGCGGGCGGCGCGCAGCACGGCGAGTACGGCACCTTCGGCCTCGATGTCCGCGGCCGTGGCGAAGTCGCCCGCGGACTTCTCGTACCGCCGCAGCGACCTGCCGTGGAGCTCGCGGAGCACCGCCGCGCCCGCCAGGGCCGCCGTCACGGCAAGCCGCGCGTCGCTCCCGGCCGGCGTGTCTTCCGCAGGGGATACCGGCTTGTGTTGTCCGTCCATGGGGCCAGCTTCCCCCGCCGTACGCGACAGCGGCCGGCGGGGGAGGGGGAGGAGGTCAGGACGTCCGGATCGACGGGCCCTAGCGGCCCGGCTGTTCGTCGCCCGCGGGCCGGGGCTGGGGCATCGTGTTCCGTACGGAGTCCAGAATGGTCAGCCCCTGGCCGACCAGCCCCGCCGTGAGCTGGCCGAGGCCGTCGGCCCCGTTCAGCACGTTGATGTTGGCGCCCTTGAGGCCCGCGGCGGCCTTCTCGACGATCTTCGGGAGCTGGTCGATCAACTGCTGGTCCAGCGCGACCCGCTCGTACGAGGACGCCGCCTCGGCCTGGATCTTCATCCTCTCCGCCTCGGCGAGCGCCAGCACCCGCACCCGTTCGGCCTCCGCCTCGGCCGGCTTGACCACCTCGGCCTGCAGCTCCTGCTGGCGGAGCCGGGCCGCGCGCTCGGCCAGCTCGGTCTGCGCGGCGAGCACGTCCTGCTGCGCGTGCGCCTGCGCCAGCGGCCCGGCCTGCGCCGCCTCCGCCTCGACCCGGCTGACCTCGGCCTCGTACTGCGCCCGCACCATGGCGGTCTCCCGGGCGTACTCGGCCTGCTTCCGCGCGGACTCCTGCTCCGCCTCGGACGCCCGCTGCGCCGCCTGGGCCTGGGCGATCTTCGCCTCGCGCTGGATGGCCGCCTGGTGGGGCGCCGACATCGCCTTGATGTAGCCGGTGTCGCCGTCGTCGATCGACTGGATCTGGAACGAGTCGACGATCAGGCCGATCCTGCCCATCTCGCTCTTGGAGGTCTCCACCACCTCGGAGGCGAGCTTCTGCCGCTCCGTGACGATCTCCTCGACCGTCATCGATCCGATGATGGCGCGCAGGTGCCCGGCGAAGATCCGCCCGGTCAGCACCGACATCTCCTTCTGCTCGGAGAGGAAGCGCTGTCCGGCGTTGACGATGCTCTCGATGTCGTTGCCGACCTTGAAGGCGATCACGGACCGTACGGTCAGCGGGATGCCCTGTCTGGTCACGCAGTACTCGGCGACCTCCGACTCGTGCATCGCGAGCGACAGGAAGCGGGTCTTGCGGAAGATCGGTAACACGAACCTGCCGTGTCCGACGACGACGCGGAACGGTGCCCCGTCCCGCCGGCGCCTGCCGCCCGACACGAGCATGGCCTGGTCAGGGGCCGGAACGCGATAGCCGAACATGCTTACCTCCTCACTTCACGGGACCGCTGCCGCCGGTCAGCTCGTCCAGCGGATCGGTCCACGCGATCACGGTGACCTGGCGACCGCCGCAATACTCGGTGACGAGCACCTCAGAGCCTTGCGGCAACGGCTCGGCGGACCAGGCGAGAAAGGTCTCCGTGCCACCCCTGACCCGCACCAGCACCTCGCCGGGGCCGGCGGATCCGCGGGTGGGGATGACGAGAACGCCGAGACAGCCGATCACGGCGTCGTCCGGCACCATCGATGGATCCCCCTCCATCACCCTGCTCGCGACGTTCATGCGTACCCTACTCACGACGACGGCCGCTCAATCTTGGTTTCACCTCCCCGGGAGGGGCCCCAGCGGTTTCCCTCTTCGGTGTCAGCCGGGGCCCGTAGGCTGGGCCCATGGCGAAGAGTGGCAAGGCAGCACCCGCGGCCGGAGGCCGCGCGGTGGTGCGCAAGGCGAAAGCGGCGCCGACGCGGACGGGGCTGGTGCGGCAGGCCCGGCGGATCTACCGCGAGCTGGCCGAGGTGTATCCGTACGCGCACCCGGAGCTGGACTTCGAGAACCCGTATCAGCTGCTCATCGCCACGGTGCTCTCCGCGCAGACCACCGACCTGCGGGTGAACCAGACGACGCCCGCCCTGTTCGCGAAGTACCCGACGCCCGAGGACCTGGCCGCGGCCAATCCGGAGGAGGTCGAGGAGCTGATCCGGCCCACGGGGTTCTTCCGCGCCAAGACCAAGTCGATCATGGGTCTTTCGCAGGCGCTGCGGGACGACTTCGGCGGCGAGGTCCCGGGGAATCTGAAGGACCTGGTCAAGCTGCCGGGCGTGGGCCGCAAGACGGCGTTCGTCGTCCTCGGCAACGCCTTCGGGGTCCCCGGCATCACGGTGGACACGCACTTCGCCCGGCTCGTGCGGCGCTGGCAGTGGACCGCGCAGACCGACCCCGACAAGATCGAGCAGGAGGTCGGGTCCCTCTTCCCGAAGAAGGACTGGACCATGCTCTCGCACTACGTGATCTTCCACGGCCGGCGCATCTGCCACTCCCGCAAGCCCGCCTGCGGCGCCTGCCCCATCGCTCCGCTCTGCCCGGCGTACGGCGAGGGGGAGACGGACCCCGAGAAGGCCCAGAAGCTGCTGAAGTACGAGAAGGGCGGCATGCCGGGGCAGCGCCTGAAGCCCCCGCCGGACTACCCCGGGAAGCCCGCGCCCCCGCTGGGAGCCGCATGACGCGCTCACGCGGAACGCCCGGCGCGCCGGGCGGCGGCGCTGCGGCTGATGCCGCGCATGACATGGCGGATACGGCGGACAGAGCGGATAGATCGGGCGGGGCGGACGAGGCGGTGCCCGGTGCTTCGCTGCGTGTGGATGTGGCCGGGGCGCGCGGGGAAGCGGACGGGGGCGCGCGCGGCGGTGCAAGCGCCGCGGACGGGCGCACCGGAGGCGCAGATCCCGCCCGTACGACCGGTGGTCGAACGCCCGCGTCCCCCGCGCCCGTCGCCCAGGGGACCGGCTCGCACCCGCCCGCCTCCTCCGGACCCGCCTCCCCCGGACCCGCCGCCGTCAGCGACGCCGGGCTGCCCGGGTGGCTGGCGCCGGTCGCCGACGCGGCCCGTACCGTACGGCCGGAAGAGCTGAGCAGCTTCCTCCCGCCCGACGGCGACGGCGGCCGGCCCGCCGCCGTGCTCGTCCTCTTCGGCGAGGGCGACGACGGCCCCGAGCTGCTGCTCACCGAGCGCGCCAGCTCGCTGCGCTCGCACGCCGGCCAGCCCTCCTTCCCCGGCGGCTCCCTGGACCCCGAGGACGGCGACCCCGCCGGCGAAGGGCCGCTGCGCGCCGCGCTGCGCGAAGCGCAGGAGGAGACGGGGCTCGACCCCGCAGGCGTGCAGGTGTTCTCCGTGCTGCCCCGGCTGTACATCCCCGTCAGCGGCTTCGTCGTCTCACCCGTGCTCGGCTGGTGGCGCGAGCCCAGCCCCGTCGGCGTCGTCGATCCGGCTGAGACGGCCCGGGTGTTCAGCGTCAGCGTGGCGGATCTCACCGACCCGGCGAACCGGGCCGTGGCCGTGCATCCGCGCGGCCATCTCGGCCCCGCTTTCCTCGTCAACTCCGCGCTGGTCTGGGGTTTCACCGCCGGCGTGATCGACCGCATCCTGCACCTGGCCGGGTGGGAGCGGCCCTGGGATCGCGACCGCCGGGTGCCGCTGGACTGGCACGCATGAGACGGTGACCGGGTGAACGTGCTGGACATCCTGCTCGTGGCGGCGGCCGTGTGGTTCGCCGTGGTCGGCTATCGCCAGGGTTTCGTCGTCGGTGTCCTGTCCGTGTGCGGCTTCGTCGGCGGCGGGCTGCTCGCCATCTATCTGCTGCCGGTCGTCTGGGACTTGGTGACCGACGGCGCCGCCCTCGGCCCGACGGCCGCGTTCGGCGCCATCGTCCTCGTCCTCATAGCGGCCTCGGTGGGCCAGGGACTCACCACCCACCTCGGCAACCAACTGCGGCAGCACATCACCTGGTCACCCGCCCGCTCCCTCGACGCCACCGGCGGCGCGCTGGTCAACGTCGTGGCGCTGCTGCTCGTCGCCTGGCTGCTCGGCACGGCGCTGGGGTCGACGACGCTGCCGACCGTCGCCCGCGAGGTGCGTGCGTCGAAGGTACTCAACGGCGTGGCGGAGGTGATGCCGAAGAGCGCCGACACCTGGTTCGGCGACTTCAGCTCGGTGCTCTCGGAGAACCGCTTCCCCCAGGTCTTCGCGCCGTTCCAGAGCGAGCAGATCACGAACGTCCCGCCGCCCGACCCCGCGCTCGTGGGCAGCCCGGTGGTGGCGCGGGCGCGGGAGAGCATCGTCAAGGTCGTCGGCACGGCCGAGTCCTGCGGCAAGGTGCTGGAGGGCACCGGGTTCGTCTTCGCGCCGCAGCGCGTGATGACCAACGCCCACGTCGTCGGCGGCGTCGACGAGCCCACCGTGCAGATCGGAGGCGAGGGCCGGCTCTACGACGGCGAGGTCGTGCTCTACGACTGGGAGCGGGACATCGCCGTGCTGGAGATCCCCGAGCTGGACGCCCCCGCCCTGCCGTTCGACCAGGACGCCGCCGCCCGCGGCGACGACGCCATCGTCGCCGGCTTCCCGGAGAACGGCGGCTTCGACGTACGGGCGGCGCGCGTGCGCGACCGGATAACGGCCAACGGCCCGGACATCTACCGCCGCGGCACGGTCAACCGCGACGTGTACTCCCTCTTCACCCTCGTCCGCCAGGGCAACTCCGGCGGCCCGCTGCTCGATCCCGAAGGCGCCGTCGTGGGCGTCATCTTCGCCAGATCCATGGACGACAAGGACACCGGCTACGCGCTGACCGTCGACGAGGTCCGCGACGACATCGAGCGCGGGCGCACGGCATCACAGCAGGTGGACAGCGACAGTTGCGCCATGTGAGACATGGGGTCTGAGGAGGGGGAGCCCCGGAATCCTGCTCGGGGCCCGGCCCCGCCGGGGCCGCTCAGTGCACGCGGCGCAACCGGGCGCTCATCCAGCGGGCCCGGCGGCGCAGAATGTGCGGGATCCCCAGATGGAGGTCCACTTCGCGATGCGCCGCGGCGCCCTGGCGCGGTCTGGCGTCCGGGGCGGGGGAGCGGTGGGTTCCTACGTCGTTGTAGTCATGCGTCCAACCCATACCCCGGATCCTCCCCCCACCGGGCGGCCGGTAATCGCCCTTTCTCCGGGCCCTTGGCCTATGCGGGATGCAAGTGACGCGGGCCGTTCCGGGGTCGGCGGCGCCGGGTCCGCGAGGCTCTCGTCACCGAGGGTGCCGAACGGGCGGCGGTCCCGCGGGGAGCTGCGGCGGTTCAGCGGTCGGGCTCGGGATCCCGTAGCCAGTTGACGAGTTCGGTCGTAAACGCGACCGGGTCCTCCTCGTGCGGGAAGTGCCCGAGACCGTCGAAAAGCCGCCATCGGTACGGCGCTTCCACGTACGCCACCGAACCCGCCGCGCTCCTCGTGCGCATCACCGGATCGAGGGACCCGTGCAGATGCAGCACCGGCACCCGCACCGGCAGCTTCATCCGGCGGTAGAACTGGATGCCGTCCGGCCGTGCCAGCGACCGTACGAGCCAGCGGTACGGCTCCACCGAGCAGTGCGCCGTCGAGGGCACGGTCATCGCGCGCCGGTAGGTCTCCAGCGTCTTGTCGTCCGGCTGCCGCGGCCCCGACCAGGCCCGGATCAGCCGGCCGACCAACGCGGCGTCGCCGGCGACGAGTTGCCGCTCGGGCAGCCAGGGGCGCTGGGCGCTCCAGACGAAGGAGCCCGCGGCGCTCTGCCGCGGGTCGGTGAGCATCGCGGAGCGCCAGCGGCGCGGATGCGGCATCGAGGAGACGGTCAGCCGGCGGATCAGCTTGGGCCGCATGACGGCCGCGGTCCAGGCGAGATAGCCGCCGAGGTCGTGGCCGACGAGCGCGGCGTCCGGCTCGCCGAGGGAGCGGATCACGCCGGTGACGTCGAGGGCGAGGTTCGCGGGGTCGTAGCCGCGCGGCGTACGGTCACTGCCGCCGACGCCGCGCAGGTCCATGGCGACCGCCCGGTACCCGGCCTCGGCGAGCGCGGGCAGTTGATGCCGCCAGGTCCACCAGAACTGCGGAAACCCGTGCAGCAGCAGCACCAGCGGCCCCTCGCCCGTCTCCACGATGTGGAAGCGGGCGCCGTTCGCCGCGACGTCCCTGTGGATCCAGGGGCCCTCGATGTGGACTGCCGGGTCGACTGGCGACGGTGCCGTCATGACTCCGAGCGTGCCACGTCCGCGGCCGGCTTGCGTCGGTCCGCCGGATGACTTCGGCCGCGCAGGGAGTCCGAGATGACGCTGGCGGTCTTCTTGGTGGACTTCATCGCGCGCTCGGGCTTGCGCATCTGGCGCATCTTGGCGATGCCCCAGCCGGCGGCGAGCGCGCCGAGGAGCAGGTGGGCGCCGAAGACGATGAGGAACGACCAGCCGAGGTGGAGGCCCAGGGCGTGCAGCCCGTACGCGGCGGCGAAGCTCAGCACCGGGATGCCGAAGAGGACGAGCACGGCGGCGGCGCCGAGGGCGGCGCCGCCGGCGCCGGCGCGCTTGATGTCCTCCCGGGTCTCCGCCTTGAGCAGGGCGATCTCGTCGTGGACCAGCGCGCTCAGATCGGTGGTGGCGGTCGAGACGAGCTGCCCGAGGCTCTGCTGCGTGTCGAGGTGGGCGTCGGTGTCGAGGGCCGCGCCCGCGGTGATCTTCACCGTGCCGACCTTCGTTGTGGTGCTCGCGTCCGCGGCCGTCCGGTTTCCCGCCGCACCGTCACCGGCTGCGCTCATCGTCCGTCCCTTCGCCGCCTGAAGTCACATCATGCCCGACCGTCACCCGACTTGCCCGGCGGGTGCCGCGTTTCGGCACGCCTGCGGTGCTCGGCGGCCTTTGCCTCGTAGATGACGGCCATCCGGAGGTGGTACTCCGGATCGTCCTGCTGGTAGATGTCCGGGATGCTGTCCCGGTCCTCGTCGCGCAGGTCCTCCTCCGCTATCGCCCGGTAGCGATTGTCGCGGATCTTGAGCATGACGCACGCGAGCACGGCGGCGATGACCGAGCCCGTCAGCACCGCCGCCTTGGTCTGCTCGGCGAGCGCGGCGTCCTCGGTGAAGGCCAGCTCGCTGATGAGCAGCGAGACGGTGAAGCCGATGCCGCCCAGCGTCGCGACGGCGGCCACGTCGGGCCAGGACAGCGCCGGGTTCAGCTCCGCCCGGGTGAAGCGGGCCGCGAGCCAGGAGCCGATGGTGATGCCGAAGATCTTGCCGAGGACGAGGCCGAGCACGACGCCGAGGGGCTCGGGGTCGGTGAACACCTTGCCCAGCGAGTCGGCGTTCACGGCCACGCCCGCGGCGAAGAAGGCGAAGACGGGGACCGCGAGGCCGGCGGAGAGCGGACGCATCTGGTGCTCGATGCGCTCGCCGGGCGAGCACTCTTCGCCCGGCCGGGTGGTGACGCGCAGCGTCAGGCCCATGGCGACGCCCGCGATGGTGGCGTGCACACCGCTGGTGTGCATGAGCGCCCAGTTGACCACGGCCAGCGGTACGTACACGTACCAGCCGCGTACGTCCCGGCGCTGGAGGAACCAGAAGAGGACGAGGCCGGCGAGGGCGGCGCCAAGGGCGGCGAAGTTGATGCCGGAGGTGTAGAAGACCGCGATGATCAGGATCGCGAAGAGGTCGTCCACGACGGCCAGCGTCAGCAGGAAGGCGCGCAGCGCGGAGGGGAGGTTGCTGCCGATGACGGCGAGCACGGCGAGGGCGAACGCGATGTCGGTCGCGGTGGGGATGGCCCAGCCGCCGAGATCGCCGCGGCCGGCGTTGACGGAGACGTAGAAGAGGGCGGGGGTGGCCATGCCGCAGAGGGCGGCGACGATCGGCAGCGCCGCGGCCCGCGGGTCGCTCAGCTCCCCGTCGACCAGCTCGCGCTTGAGTTCGACGCCGACGACGAAGAAGAAGATCGTCAACAGCCCGTCCTTGGCCCAGTGGGCGAGGTCGAGGCGGAGATCGAGCGCGGAGGGGCCGAAGGTGAAGCCCTTGATGTCGTCGTACGTGCCGCTGAGGCCGCTGTTCGCGAAGATGAGGGCGATGACGGCCGCGGCCAGCAGGATCAGTCCGCCGACGGTCTCCGTGCGCAGGGCCTCGGTGAGGAACCTGCTCTCCTTGAGGGACGGTCTGCGCAGGAACTCGGACTGCTGCGGGCGCTGGGGCGCGGTCACGAAGGGGCCTCCTGGGCGGTGGGCGGCGGATACACGAGTGCTGTGTGCCGACCAGACTTCCCGGCGCGCCTCAGGGTTTTATCGCTCTCTTTACGTATCTCCGCCACCCTACAGGGCGACACCGTTCGATCAAGCTGTGGGTCATATTAAGGACAAAGGGGGAAATAACGCTAATCGGCGGGGCGGTCGGCGGCGGGGACATCCCCCGCCGCCGACGCCGCTCACCGCACGGCCGGACCGCGGCCGTCGCACTGCACCGGGACCGCGCCTGTCGCGTGCCCGTGCCGGGTACGCCGCGCGTCCGGGCTCAGTCCTCCGAGGCCGCGGTCGGCAGCTTGGCCTGGATGAGGTCCATGACCGTGGTGTCCGTCAGCGTGGTGACGTCGCCCATCTCGCGGTTCTCGGCGACGTCCCGCAGCAGCCGCCGCATGATCTTGCCGGAGCGGGTCTTGGGCAGCTCCGCGACCGGCAGGATCCGCTTGGGCTTGGCGATCGGGCCCAGCGCCTTCGCCACGTGCGCCCGCAGCTCCTCCACCAGCCCGTCTCCCGCCTCCGCGCCTCCGCGCAGGATCACGAAGGCGCAGATGGCCTGCGTGGTCTGCGGGTCGGTGGCGCCGACGACCGCGGCCTCGGCGACCTTGGGGTGCGAGACGAGGGCGGACTCCACCTCGGTGGTGGAGATGTTGTGCCCGGAGACGAGCATGACGTCGTCCACCCGGCCCAGCAGCCAGATGTCGCCGTCGTCGTCCTTCTTCGCCCCGTCACCGGCGAAGTACCGCCCCTCGAAGCGGGACCAGTACGTGTCCTTGTAGCGCTGGTCGTCGCCCCAGATCGTGCGCAGCATCGACGGCCACGGCTCCGTGAGCACCAGATAGCCGCCCGAGCCGTCCGGCACCTCGCGCGCCTCGTCGTCCACGACGGTGGCCGCGATGCCGGGCAGCGGCACCTGCGCCGAGCCGGGCTTGGTGCTCGTCACGCCGGGCAGCGGGCTGATCATGATGCCGCCCGTCTCGGTCTGCCACCACGTGTCCACCACGGGGGTGCGGCCGGCACCGATGTGCTCCCGGTACCAGATCCACGCCTCGGGGTTGATCGGCTCGCCGACCGAGCCGAGCAGCCGCAGGCTGCTCAGGTCGAACTTGGCCGGGATGGCGTCGCCCCACTTCATGCAGGCGCGGATCGCGGTGGGCGCGGTGTAGAAGATCGACACCTTGTACTTCTGGATGACCTCCCACCAGCGGCCCTGGTGCGGGGTGTCGGGCGTGCCCTCGTAGAGCACCTGGGTGGCGCCGTTGGCGAGCGGTCCGTAGACGATGTACGAGTGGCCGGTGACCCAGCCGACGTCGGCCGTGCACCAGAACACGTCGGTCTCGGGCTTGAGGTCGAAGACGGCGTGGTGCGTGTAGGCCACCTGGGTGAGGTAGCCACCGGTGGTGTGCAGGATGCCCTTGGGTTTACCCGTCGTGCCCGAGGTGTACAGGATGAAGAGCGGGTGCTCCGCGGGGAACGCCTCGGGGGTGTGCGTCTCCTCCTGGCGGTCGACGATGTCGTGCCACCAGACGTCGCGGCCCTCGGTCCAGGTGCTGCCCGCCTCTTCGAGGGACTGGCCGGTGCGGCGCACCACCAGGACGTGGCGCACCTGCTCGGAGCGCTGCACCGCCTCGTCCACTGCGGGCTTCAGCGCGGACGGCTTGCCGCGCCGGTACCCGCCGTCGGCGGTGATGACCACGCGCGCGTCCGCGTCAGCGATCCGGGTGGCGAGCGCGTCGGCGGAGAAGCCGCCGAAGACCACCGAGTGGGGTGCGCCGATGCGGGCGCAGGCCAGCATGGCGACGACGGTCTCCGGGATCATCGGCATGTAGATGGCGACCCGGTCGCCGGTCTGCACGCCCAGCTCCACCAGTGCGTTCGCCGCCTTGGCGACGTCTCGCTGCAGGTCGGCGTAGGTGATCGAGCGGGAGTCGCCCGGCTCGCCCTCGAAGTGGATCGCGACGCGGTCGCCGAGGCCGGCCTCGACGTGCCGGTCCACGCAGTTGTAGGCCACGTTGAGCGAGCCGTCTTCGAACCACTTCGCGAACGGCGGGTTCGACCAGTCGAGCGTCTTGGTGGGCTCGGTGGCCCAACTGAGCCTCCGGGCCTGCTCCGCCCAGAAGCCCAGCCGGTCCGTGCGTGCCTGCTCGTACGCCTCCGCCGTGACGTTCGCGTGCGCCGCCAGCTCGGCTGGCGGCTCGAACCGGCGTTCCTCCTTGAGCAGGTTGGCCAGGCTTTCGTTGCTCACGACATCTCCCTTTCCAGGATGTCCGCCTCAGTCCCGGGCCATAGCTCATCAGGCGTGGGGAGGGCGTGACAAGGGCCTGGGGATAAAATGGTTTAGACCTGTGGGTAACCGCAGGCGCCGTGTGCTATCGGACATCGGGAGCGGCCGGCTCCTCCGACCCGGCGGGCCCGGGGCGTACGGCAGTGAAGTCGCCCTGCGCTCCCAGCACATAAGCCTGCGCCTCGCCGACGTGGAAGTACATGCCGTGCAGGCTCAGCGAGCCGTCGGCCAGCCGGCGGCGTACACACGGGTGCCGGCGCAGATGGTCCAACTGCTGCGCGACGTTGGCCAGGCTCACCCGCTCGGCGTCGTCCGCGTACGGCCGGCAGGCGATCCGGGGACCGCCGGCCCGGGCCCGCGCCAGGCTCGGCAGCCCGTGGCGCAGCCAGCGCCGCAGCGGCGTGGGCGGTCCGCCGTCAGGTCCCCCCACCGGCCGGCCGTGAGGTCCGCCGGTGGGGGACCCGGCGTCCGCGCGGGCGGCCTCCTGGGCGAGCAGCGCCTCCATCCCGCCGCAGCCGGAGTGCCCGCACACCGTGATCGACTCGACCTTCAGCACCTCGACCGCGAACTCGATCGCCGCCGCGACGGAGTCGTCGGGCAGGGCGGCCTCGGCACTGCCGTCCCAGCGGGTGCCGGCCCCGCCGTGCGCGCCGTCGCCGCCGTCCGCGCCGTCCCCGGTCTCGTCCGGCACCGGCACCAGGTTTCCCACGTTCCGTACGGTGAACAGATCGCCCGGCCCGCTCGACGTGATCATGCTGGTGACCACCCGGGAGTCCGCGCACGTGAGGAAGAGCTGCGTGGGCCGCTGCCCCTCACGGGCCAGCCGCGCCAGCTCCTCGCGCACCCGCGGCGCGGTGATGCGCTGGAAGTTGCTGACCCCGCTGAGCAGCCGGTGCGCCGGGGCGGGCCGCTCCGGTGCCGTGACACAGCAGTGGTTGCGCCAGGGCGTCCAGGGGTGGCAGTGGTGCGCCGCGGCCGGCTCGGCGATCCGCCGGCCCGTGGCGGACGTCAACTCCGCGACGCCGCCGTGCGCGACGTGCGCCTGGCGCCACTCCTGCAGCGTCTCGTACGCGGCGTGGTCCATGAAGGAGCCGGTCAGCTCGACCTTCGCCGCCGCGCCCCGCGGCACCTGCGCGAGCACCCGGCTCAGCCGCGGGACGGCAAGGAAGGTGAGCTGCCCGTGCACCTGGACGAGGTACGGATCCTCCGCCGCGCCCCGCCCTCCGCCGTCCGCGCCCGGCGCCGCACCCTCACCGCGCCGCGCCAGCGTCACCCGCGTACGGGACAGCCGGTGCAGCGACACCGCCACCGCCACCGCAATCCCCACGGCGACGCCCTCCAGCACGCCCAGCGCCACGACGGCGGCCACGGTCGCCGCGTACACCAGGACC
Organism: Streptomyces sp. CNP082; assembly: GCF_059570535.1. Lineage (NCBI taxonomy): Bacteria > Bacillati > Actinomycetota > Actinomycetes > Kitasatosporales > Streptomycetaceae > Streptomyces > Streptomyces sp. CNP082. Next base: position 8,169 of record NZ_JCANSZ010000053.1, on the reverse strand, counting down.
TCCCGGTGCCGCCGCACCGACCGCACGTGGCTGATCTTCACCATCTGGATGCCGACCACCATCACCAGCGCCCCCAGCGCCGCCAGCGGGATCAGCTCCAGCATCGCCACCAGCAGCAGCGCCGCCAGCACCACCCACACGCCGTGCAGCACGGCGGACCAGCGACTGACCGCCCCCGCCGCGACGTTCGCCGAACTGCGCACCGCGACCCCGGTGACGGGCAGCCCGCCGAGCAGCCCGGCGAGGAAGTTGCCGGCGCCCTGGGCGCGCAGCTCCCGGTCGAGGTCGGCGCGCGGCACGGGGCGCTCGTCGCCCCGCGCCACCGCCAGCTTGTCGACCGCCACCGCGGACAGCAGCGACTCGACGCTGGCCACGAGCGTGATCGTCAGCACCGCGGCCACCAGCGCCAGCACGGGCCCGTCGGGCTTCTCCGCGAGCGCGTGGCTGCTCCACGACGGCAGGTCGACGCGCGGCAGCCGCAGCCCCGCGAGGGAGGCGAACGCGGTCGCGAGCACGATGGCGGCCAGCGCCCCCGGTACGTGCCGCAGCGGTCCCGTACCCCGCCCGCGCAGCCGGGGCCACCCCAGCAGCACGACGATGACGACGGCGCTCACCGACACCGCACCCGGGTGCAGGTCGGCGAACTGGCCGGGCAGCGCCAGGGCGTTGTCGAGGGCCGAGCTGTGCGGGCCGCCGCCGAGGACGACGTGCAGTTGGGCCAGCGCGATCGTCGCGCCGATGCCGGCGAGCATGCCGTGCACGATGGCCGGGCTGACCGCGAGCGCGGAGCGGGCCACCCTGAGCGAGCCGAGCGCGAGCTGCGCGAGCCCGGCGAGGGCGGTCAGGGCGCAGGTGGTGCGCCACCCGTACTGCTGGATGAGGTCGGCCGTGATCACCGTCAGCCCGGCGGCGGGCCCACTGACCTGCAGCGGAGCGCCGCTGAGCAGGCCGACGACGATGCCGCCCACGGCCGCGGACAGCAGCCCGGCCTGCAGCGGGGCGCCGGTCGCGAGCGCGATGCCGAGGGAGAGCGGCAGGGCGATGAGGAAGACGGTCACGGAGGCGGAGAGGTCCGCGACCAGGGGTCGCCGGGGGGCGGTGCGGTGTCCGGGGGGAGCGGTGGGGCCGGGGACAGCGGGGCGCCCGGCGGGCTCGGGGTGTTCGGGGTCTGCCGTGTCTTGCGGGTCGTGCTCCGGGCGGGGGTCCGGGTCGCGTTCCGGATCCTGCGCGCGCTCGGCGGAAGGGTTTCCCAGGGGCGTCGGGCGTCCTGCGGTCATGTGGCGTCTCCTCGGTGTGGAGGGGGCGTCGTGGCAGCACGGGCACACGGGTTACGTCACACAGTGTGACGGTACGGTGACCCTCAAGGTCAAGTAAATGAAGAGTAATGCCACGTAAAGAGTGAGCGAAGCGTTTTGCGCTGGTCGGCCCACTTCTCCCATCCATCGAGTGAATACAGAGAGATAATCTGAATTCCCGGTTATCCCTCTTTCCGAGCCTGCGGCGAGGAATCGCGCATGCATTCGGCCATTCGAGTCTGCGTCCCTGGCGGCGTCGGGAAGAGGTGGGAGCTTTGTTCGGAACATGGCGGGCGACCGTGGGAATCTGCGGCGTCCTTGCACTGGGGGGCGTGGCGGTGGCGAGCTGTTCTCCCGGTACGGGCCCGGACGGCGATCCGCAGCACGGCGACAGGACGGACGACGCGCCCGGCAAGAACCGGCCGATGAGGCTCATCGGCGACGGCTCCACGGCCTACACCGGCACCCAGCCCAACCAGCCCACGATCAGCCGGATGGCCGCCGGCGCCGAGCCGCCGCAGTTCGTCGTCTTCTCCTGGGACGGCGCCGGCGAGGACAGCCAGCGGCTCTTCTCCCACTTCCGCAAGGTGGCGCGGGAGAACGACGCGACCATGACGTACTTCCTCAGCGGCGTCTACGTCCTGCCCCGCGACAAGCGCATGGAGTACGCGCCCCCCGGCCGCCCCCGCGGCGCCTCCGACATCGGCTACCTGGACGAGGAGGAGGTCGCCGCCACCCTGGAGCAGGTGCGCGGCGCCTGGCTGGAGGGCAGCGAGATCGGCACCCACTTCAACGGCCACTTCTGCGGCCGTACGGGCGTCGCGAGCTGGTCGAAGGAGGACTGGAAGAGCGAGATCGCGCAGGCCAAGCAGTTCGTGCAGCACTGGAAGACGAACACCGGCCGGAAGAACGCGGATCCGCTTCCCTTCGACTACGACAAGGAGCTGGTCGGCGGACGCGCCCCCTGCCTGGAGGGGCAGAAGAACCTCATGAAGGCCGCGAAGGAGATGGGTTTCCGCTATGACACCAGCGGTGTCAGCAGCCAGGTGTGGCCAAAGAAGAAGGAGGGCATCTGGGATCTGTCGTTGCAGGAGGTCCCGTTCCCCGGCCGCGCCTTCGAAGTCGTGAGCATGGACTACAACTTCATGGCCAACCAGTCGGGCACCGCCTATGCGCCGGCCGCCCAGCACGCCGCCTTCGAACGGCAGATGCGCGAGGGACTACTGGCCGGTTTCGAGCGGGCGTACACGACCAACCGCGCGCCCCTCGTCATCGGAAACCACTTCGAGAGCTGGAACGGCGGCGCGTACATGCGTGCCGTAGAAGACACCATCAAGACCGTCTGCCCCCGGAAGGACGTGCACTGCGTCTCCTTCCGGCAGTTGGCGGACTGGCTGGACACCCAGGACCCGGCCACGCTCGCGAAGCTGCGCACGCTGGACGTGGGTGAGCGGCCGGCCGGGGGATGGGAGAAGTTCCTGGCGCCGACGGCGGCGCCGGCCGGGAAGCAGGGCGGCGCGCACCCCGCCGGCGAGCCGGCGGGGTCCACGCCGAAGGACCACGCCGGCACCGCGGACGCCAAGCAGGGTCAGGCCGGCTGAGGCGCGGCGGCTCCGTCCCGTACGGCCGGCAGGGGCTCCGGGGGTGCGTCCTCGCCCAGGACGAAGCCGGGGTCGATCTGGTCCCTCAGCTCGGCTCCGGTCTTCGCGTTGCCCCAGCTCTCCGCGTTCCTGCGGTGGAAGTGCACCATCTGGTCGGTGTACCGGGCCCAGTCCCGCCGCTCGTACGACGCGTCCACGGCTCCGTACAACTCCCGCAGCACCTGCGCCGCGGGCTCCTCCAGCGCCGCGAACGCCGGCGGGCGGCCCTTCTCCATCGACCGCACCCAGTCGGAGTGCGGGAACGCGGCCAGCAGGTCGGCACCCGCCTCCGCGCGCAGGAACTCCAGGTCATCCGGGCCCTGGACCTTGTTGCCCACGACGCGCAGCGCGACGTCGAAGTCCCGGGCGTACTCCTTGTACTGGCGGTAGACGGAAACGCCCTTGCGGGTGGGCTCGGCAACGAGGAACGTCATGTCGAAGCGTGTGAACATCCCGGAGGCGAAGGAGTCACTGCCCGCCGTCATGTCGACGACGACGTACTCCTCGCGCCCGTCGACCAGGTGGTTGAGACACATCTCCACCGCGCCGGTCTTGGAGTGGTAACAGGCGACGCCGAGATCGGCATCGGTGAACGGGCCGGTGACCATCAGGCGTACGGAGCCGCTGTCCAACTGCACGGGGCGGGCGCACGCGGCGTACACCGGATTGTCCCCGGTGACCGTGAGCAGGCGGGAGCCCGCGCCGGGGGGTGTCGTCTTGATCATGCTGGCGGCGTCCGCGATCCGCGGGTTGGCGCCGCGCAGGTGCTCCTTGATGAGCGGGAGATGCGCGCCGAGCGCGGGCAGCCGGGCGGCCTCCTCCTCGTCGAGCCCGAGGGCGGTGCCCAGGTGCTGGTTGATGTCCGCGTCGACAGCGAGCACGGGGCGGCCGGTGCCGGCGAGGTGCCGGACGAAGAGGGACGACAGGGTGGTCTTGCCGCTGCCGCCCTTTCCTACGAAAGCGATCTTCATGTTCAGAAACGGTAGCGGGATCGTGGCCCGCGGTCAGGGAAAGGGCTGGACAAGTCCACCCCATCGGGTTGCGTAGGCTCGTACGCATGACAAGCGCGACCGACCCGCTGGCAGCCCTGAGCACCCTCCCGGGAGTGGCGGAGGCGGTGTCCTCTGTAAGGAGGTCGGTCGATCGCGTCTACGGGCACCGGGTCATGCGGCGGCGCAGCAACGAGGTCTCGGCGGAGGCGGCGCTGCGCGGGGCGCGGGCGTCGGCGGCGCTGTCGGGGGCGGACTGGGCGCTGGAGGAGGTACGGCGGCGCAGTGACTTCTCCGGCGCGGGGGAGCCGCGGACGGTGGGCGGGGCGCTGCGGGTGAACGCGGAGGCGGGGCAACTGCTGAGCACGTGGCGGCAGTCGCCGATGCAGGTGCTGGCGCGGCTGCACGTGGTGGCGTCGGGGGGCGCGGGACGTACGGGGGATGCGGGAGAGTCGGGGGGTACGGCTGCGGGGGACGCCGGCGAGGCGGTGGGCCGGCCGCGGCTGGCGGGTGAGAGCGTCACGGAGCCGGGCGCTGCCCTGCCGTCGCCGGTGCCGGACGCCGCGGAGGCGGCGGCGCGGCTGGACGCGCTGGCGGCCCTGGTGGTCACGGGCTCGTCCGCTCCGGCGCTGGTCATGGCCGCGGTGGTGCACGGCGAGCTGCTGACGCTACGGCCGTTCCGTACCGGCAACGGGCTGGTCGCGCGGGCCGCCGAGCGGATCGTGCTCGTCGGCAGCGGACTGGACCCGAAGGCGGTCTGCCCGGCCGAGGTGGGGCATGCGGAGCAGGGGCGCGGGGCGTACGAGACGGCGCTCGCGGGTTACGCGAGCGGGACGCCGGAGGGCGTCGGGGGGTGGATCGCGTACTGCGGCAGGTCCGTTGAGCTGGGGGCGCGGGAGAGCGCGGCGGTGTGCGAGGCGCTCCAGCGGGGGGCGGCGTAGCCACGCGCGCGCGGCGTACGCGGGCTCGCGCGGCTCGTACCCGCAGAGTTGCGGCGGCACCCTCCGGGCGCCGCCGCCGTCTCATGTCGGCCGGGGTACCAGTGCGTGCACAGTTCTTTGCCCATCAGGCCCGGCACCCGTCCGTTGCCTGGTGTGGCGGTCCCTATTCGAGGGATCGGCGTCGCGTGGGTTCCCGACTTCCATGTGCGGTCCGTGGGGCCGTGGTTGCTGGGGGATCCTCCTCGGATGCCCTGACTCTCGCGGGCCGTAATCCCTTTGTACTCCAGTCCACGGTGAGAGGGAAGCCCAGCGTGCAGATCTTTACTTTCGCCTGCAAATGCTAGTGAAGGTTAATTATCGGGCGAAACGGAGAGTGTGCAGGTCGGGTGGCTCTACGGCGTCTCAGGCCGCCTGAAGACGGCGGCGGTACGTGTACCAGACCACCCCGGCCGCGGTCACCGCCGCCAGCCCCGCGGCGGCGGCGACCAGCACCGGCCGGGAGGGCAGCGAGAACTGCGGCAGCCGCTGCTTGAGCCGTACGGGACGGGCGAACGACAGCACCGGCCAGTCGCGCTGCTCCGCCTCGCGGCGCAGCGCCCGGTCGGGGTTGACGGCACAGGGGTGTCCGACGGCCTCCAGGAGGGGCACGTCCGTGATCGAGTCGCTGTACGCGTACGAGCGCGCGAGGTCGTACCCCTCGGCGGCGGCCAGCTCCCGCGCCGCCTCCGCCTTGGCGGGGCCGTAGGCGTAGTAGTCGATCTCGCCGGTGTAGCGGCCGTTCTCGACGACCATGCGGGTGGCGATCGTGCGGTCCGCGCCGAGCAGCTCCCCGATGGGCTCGACGACCTCGGCGCCCGAGCTGCTGACGATGACGACGTCGCGGCCGGCGAGGTGGTGGTCCTCGATAAGGGCGGCGGCCTCGTCGTAGATGATCGGGTCGATGAGGTCGTGGAGGGTCTCGGCCACGATGTCGCTCACCTGGGCCACGTTCCAGCCGCGGCAGAGGTCGGAGAGGTAGGCCCGCATGCGCTCGGTCTGCTCGTGGTCGGCGCCGCCCAGGAGGTAGAGGAACTGTGTGTAGGCGGATCGGAGCACAGCCCTCCGGTTGATCAGCCCACCGTGGTAGAAGGACCGGCTGAAGGTCAGCGTGCTCGACTTCGCAATGACCGTCTTGTCCAGATCGAAGAAGGCGGCCGTCCTGGGCAACGAGTGGTTTTCCACGAGTGCGAGCTTAGGCGCCCACCATTCGGCGTAAGGTGTGGCGCGTGGGTTTGCCTGAGAAGGCTCTCGGGTACACCATGGAAGTCACGGATCGTTCGCGACCGTGCTAACCCGGACCGGCTCCTCCCCCCCCCCCGAGTCGGCCGTGGGGACGACCCCCGCTCTCCCCCCCGGCGGGGGTCGTCGCATGTCCGGACTTCGGTTTTCTCGTTTTTCTCCGGCCGCGTCGGATCTTCTCCCGCTCTTCCCGCTCGCACCTTGCTTCGAGCCGTCCTCGGGACGCTCTTCATCGCCGTCGTGGAAGTAGACGCATCACCGTGGGTAACCGTTGCCCGTGATCTGAACGCTCCCCCGAACGGGTGACGGAGTTATCCACAACTGGTGGGTTATCCCCAGATCTTGACCAAGATCCACGAGCGGCGGGGCGGCGGGGGCACGGTGGGATCCGGAAGCAGGCCGGGGCCGTTGCGGAGGCGGCGGCGCAGGCTGAGGCGGACGGCGTGCCGGAGGGTGCGGCGGATGACGAGGGGGAGGCGGCGTGAGCGGCGGCCGGATGTGGAGCAGTGGTCTGCGGGACCGCGGGCGTACGGGCGGTGCCGGTGGTGTGCCGTGGGGTGAGGGGAGCGCGGGGAGCGCGCCTGCCGGTGCCGGTGGTGGTGCGGGCGGCAGTGGTGGAGGTGCCGAGGGCGCCGGCGGTCGGCCGTTGGTCGTCACGGAGGACGAGGACCTTCTCGACGACCTGCTGCGGCTGTGCGCCGCGGCGGGTACGCAGGCGGAGGTCTCGCACGCTCCGGGGCGGCAGGACTGGGCCGCGGCGCCGCTGGTGCTGGTCGGGGACGACAGCGCCGGGCGGCTGGCGGCGGCGGGGCCGGCCCGGCGGGACGGGGTGGTGCTCGTCGGCCGGGATCAGGACGAACCAGGAGTGTGGGAGCGGGCCGTCGCGGTCGGGGCGGAGCAGGTGCTCGTGCTGCCGGACGGGGAGACGGCGCTGGTGGACCGGATCGCCGACGCCGCGGAGGGAGTCGGCGCGCAGGCCCGCACGGTCGGCGTCGTCGGCGGCCGGGGCGGCGCCGGAGCGTCCACGCTGGCCTGCGCGCTTGCGGTGACGGCGGCGCGGGCCGGGCGGCGGACGGTGCTGGTCGACGCGGATCCGCTGGGCGGCGGGCTCGACGTGCTGCTCGGCGGTGAGGAGGCGGAGGGGCTGCGCTGGCCGGCCTTCGCGTCGTCGCGGGGGCGGATCGGCGGCGCCGCGCTGGAGGAGTCGCTGCCGCGGCTGCACGACCTGCGGCTGCTGAGCTGGGACCGGGGCGGCGGCGAGGCGGGAGCGGCGTCGGTGGCGCCGGAGGCGATGCGTTCGGTGCTGGCGGCGGCCCGCCGGCGGGGCGGGGTCGTCGTGGTCGACCTGCCGCGACGGGTGGACGAGCCGGTGGCCGAGGCGCTGGCGCAGGTGGACGTGGGGCTGCTCGTGGTGCCGGCCGAGCTGCGGGCGGTCGCGGCGGCGCATCGCGTGGCGGACGGAGTGCGGATGGTGCTGGGCGATCTGCGCGTGGTGGTCCGCGGGCCGACGCACAGCGGCCTGACGGCCGGGGACATCGCCGAGCTCCTGGGCCTCCCGCTGGCCGGCGAACTCCCCGCGGAACCGGGCCTGCCGCAGGCCGCCGAGACCGGGACCCCACCCCCGGGCACCCGCTCCCGTACCCCGCTGTCCCGCTTCTGCACGGGCTTCTGGGACCGGGCCCTGCCGGGTGCGAGCACGGAGGGGGCGGCTGCCTAATGCTGTTGTCAAGCTGTGAGGTGGAGAGGCGGCCGGGCTTGGTAGGGGTGGCGGTCGCGCAGGATTGCGTGGAGGACGTTGACTTTTCGGCGGGCCAGGGCGGTCAGGGCTTGGTGATGGCGTTTGCCCTNGGCTCGTTTGCGGTCGTCGAAGGTCCGCGAGGCCGGATCGCGCTGGATGGAGCAGAGCGTTGCCTGGCAGAAGATCCGCTTGAGGGCCTTGTCGCTGCCGGTGGCGCTGCGCGAGTGGCGGACTTTCCCGGACTGGGAGAGCGCAGGCGCCAGGCCGGCCGCGGCGGCGAGCGCGTCA
>NZ_JCANSZ010000052.1:0-51200 GCF_059570535.1 Streptomyces sp. CNP082 | reverse complement strand
TACCTGCGCAGGCGAGGCATCAAGGCAGTGATTCCGGAGCGGATCGACCAGATCAACGGCCGTGTCCGCCGAGGTGAGAGCCTTTGCCGCCTCGACCGGGCCACCTACCGCCGCCGCAACCTCGTCGAACGCTGCTTCAACAAGCTCAAGCACAACAAGGCCCTGGCCACCCGCTACGACAAACGAGCCCGCCACTACGAAGCCCTGGTCACCATCGCCTGCCTACAACTCTGGCTCCCCTGACATTGCGGACACAACCTAGGTCGTGTCCCGTAAAGATCTTCGAGTCGGTGCGAGCCGGATCGGGGACTGTCGGATCTGCTCTGTTGGCGCAGGGGAGGTCGTCACCGCCGTGCTCAGGTTCGTCTTCGGCAGCGGGAGATGATCGTCGGCGTCAGGATGACGGGGTCCCGCTGCGGTCGTGCTGGCTTCCTCGGACAGCAGCGTGCCAAGCGCGGCGGCCTCGGGGGTGCCGAGTTCGCCGAACAGTTCCAGGGCCCGTTGCCAAAAGGCGCGGGCCGCGTCCGGCTGGGCCAGCAGCCGGTGGCAGTGGCCGGTCTCCTCCAGGGCCCGCGCCTGCTGGTACCGGTCGCCCAGTTCCGCGGCATGGTCGGCGGCGAGCCGGTGACATTCCAACGCCTGCTGGGCCTGCGCAGCCCCGCTGGAGACCCGCAGTGTTGTGCCCAGCTCGTTGAGCAGCGTCACTTCGGCGTTGCGGTGGCCGATCTCCCGGACCACCTCAAGCGCCTGGTGGATGGCGGTCAGAGCCGCCGGGTAACGCCCGGTGTGCCGTTCGATGGAGCCGATGCTGCCCAGCACGTTGGCCTCGCTGACCCGATCGCCCACCGTCCGCGCGACCGTCAGGATCTCCTGGTTCATGGCCAGAATCTCGGCGCCGGTCTCGAACGTCTCCGCGAACCGGCCCAGTGGCTCATACAGCACCCCGTGCGCACCCAGCCGTTCCCGCCCGCCGTGCGACGCGGCCAGCTCCCGGGCGATGGCCAGCGCCGCCGTGTAGTGATGGCGGGCCTCTCGGTATCGGCCTTGGTGCTGAAGCACTTCGCCGAGGTTGCCCAGTGCCCAGCCCTCGCCCGCCCGGTCGCCCAGTGTGCGGAAACCCCTCAGCGCCTGTCGGAAGCGGGCCTCGGCCCGAGGGAAGCGGCCCAACCGCCAGTGCACCGCGCCGAGTCGGGCCAGCGCGACGGCCCGGGTGGCGGGGTCCGGGTCCTGGGCGGCCAGGCCGTGCAGCGCCTCGGCCTCCGGATAGTGGCCGGCGGTGTCGAGGTACCGGGCAAGCAGCCCGGAGAGCACTCCTACGTGACCGGCGCCGACCCTTTGCGCGCCGCCTCGCTGCGCGCCACTCCGTTCGGCTACGGCGGCGGCGAGCAGGCCGTCCCGTTCGCTATCCATCCATACCGCGGCGGCCCGTCGATCGGGCAGCGGGGGCAGGTCTGGGCCACCGGGGCCAGGCGCCGGACGGCGGTGGCGCTCGTAGGGCGCCAGAACATCCATCGCCCGCGCAGCGGCGTGCCGGTGGTAGGCCAACAGCCGGTCGAACGAGGCCCTTCGGGTCCGCGCCGGTTCCTCGTCGTGGGCACGAGCCGTCGCGTAGACGCGTACCAGGTCGTGGAACTCGTATCGCCCGGGTGTCGGTTGGCGCAGGAGGTGGGCGGCGTGCAGGGCGGCAAGCCCGGCCGCGGCAGCCGACCGGTCGGTCCCGGTGAGCGCGGCGGCGGTCCAGGAGTCCACATCGGGGCCCGGGTGGCAGGCCAGCAGCCGGAACAGTCGCTGGCAGGCCGGCGCCAGGCTCTCGTAGGAAAGCCGGAGCGCCAGCTCGACGCTGTCCTCGCAGCGCAGCCGGGTCCGCTGCCCGGTGAGGAGTTCCAGGTGGTCGGCGAGGGTCCAGCCGAACCGGTCCCGGATCCGCCCGGCCACCACCCCGAGCGCCAGCGGTAGGTGGCCGACCGAGCCGGCGATCAGCGCGGCGGTCGCCGGGTCAGCATCTACACGCTCCGCGCCTGCGGTCCTGCGCAGCAGGTCCAGCGACTCGCGAGGGCTGAACACCTCAAGGGGCAGCCGCTCGGCGCCGGTCAGTCCGGTCAGCCGATGGCGGCTGGTGACCAGGGTCCGGCAGCCCTCTCCGAGCAGCAGCGGCGCCACCTGCGCCGCCGATCCCGCGTCGTCCAGCACCACCAGGGTCCGCAGCCGGGCGGCCCGGCGGCGGAACTCCCGTACGCATCCGGCCGCGTCCAGCAGCCGGATGCGGTCGGCGGACATCCCCAGCCGCCGCAGGAACCCTTCGAGCACTTCCTCCGGGGCGACCGGCGGCAGGTCGGGAGCGTGCCCGCGGAGGTTGACCCAGAGCACCGCGCCGAACCGTTCGCGCCGCAGCAGCAGGTGAACGGCACGCACGGCCAGGGTGGTCTTGCCGATCCCCGCCATGCCCTCCACGACCGTCACCCGCGGGGCCACGCTCGGCGCCAGCAACGCGGCCAACTCGGCCGCACGACCGGTGAACCCGGGCAAGTCGTCGGGCGGCGTACCCGCCACCGTGACCACCCCGGCGTCAGCCGACCCGCCGACCACCCGCGCGTAGGCCGCCCGCCACCGGGCGGCTCCCCCGACCATCAGTGCCTCGGCCACGTCGGCCAGCAAGTCCGCGTCGAGCCGTCGGCGGCCCGGCTGGAAGCACCGGTGCACAGTGTCGAAGGCAGGCACCTCGGGCACCCGGCGATCGGCTCGCGCGCGGCAGACCCGCCGGTGCACCTCGCGCTCCGACACACCTGCCCAGGCGCGTAACTCCCGCAACCGGGACACCAGGTCATCCACCGTCCTGGCGCCATCCGGCTGCGGCAGCGCGCCGTTGTCGCCGTCGCCTGCGGAGGACGTCATCCGCTCCCCTCGCAGACCCGCCCGATGCCAGCGGTCACCTACCCGCGGAACGCCCCCGCCACTCCGGGCACGACCAAGCCGTCGCCGGTGGCCCTCCCCTACAGCCACCAGCGGCACCTCACCCGGCGATCAGTTCGGCAGCCGGTGGAGTTGTGGCGGCACAGGGAGCCCACGAGGGAGAGGCCGCTGAGGTTGCCTCTGTCGCCGGCGACTGTGCTGCCGATACGGCTCTAGACCGAGCCTTCACTCGGCCGGTTTCGCTGCACGGACGGACTTGGCCTACGGGAACTCCTGCTCCGCCCAGATGATCTTGCCGTCCGGGGTGTAGCGCGTGCCCCAGCGTCGCGACAGTTGCGCCACGAGGAGCAGGCCACGCCCGTCCTCGTCCAGGGTCCGGGCATGCCGCAGCCGCGGCGAAACACTGCTTGTGTCGAAAACCTCGCAGGTCAGGACAGATTCGCAGATCAGCCGCAGGCGGATGGGGCCCGAGGCGTAGCGGATGGCGTTGGTGACCAGCTCGCTCACCAGAAGTTCCGTGGTGAAAACGATGTCGCCCAGGTCCCAGGCTTCAAGACACCGCTTGGCGAAGGCACGGGCGCTGGACACGGCCGCCGGGTCCAAGGGTACGTCGCAGGAGGCTACCCGGTCCGCGTCGAGCCCGTGGACGCGGGCGATCAGCAGGGCCACGTCGTCGTCCGGCCGCTGGACGTCCAGCGGGCCCAGCGCCTCACCGCACATGTCGTCCAAAGGCCGGTCAGGATTTGCCAGGGCCGCGCAGAGCCGCTCCAGACCGACGTCCGGGTCCTGTCCACGGACCTCGTACAAGCCGTCGGTGTACAGGGCGAGCAGGCTCCCCTCCGGCAGCTCGATCTCCGCGGACTCGAACGGCAGGCCTCCCAGACCGAGCGGCGGGCCCGAGGGGAGATCGGGGAAGACCACCGACCGGTCGGGGCCGACGACGACGGGCGGTGGATGACCCGCCCGCGCCATGGCACACGTGCGGGCCACCGGATCGTAGACCGCGTACAGGCACGTCGCGCCGAGTTCCGAGGGTTCCTGTACGCGGTCTTCCTGGGATTCCTCGGCGATGAGCCCCAGCATGAGGTCGTCGAGATGGGCCAGGACCTCCTCGGGCGGCAGGTCGAGGTCGGCAAGGGTGCGTACGGCGGTGCGCAGCCGGCCCATCGAGGCCGCCGCGTTGATGCCGTGTCCGACCACATCACCGATCACCAAGGCGACCCGGGCCCCGGAGAGCGCGATGACGTCGAACCAGTCGCCCCCCACGCCTCCGCCCGAAGGCAGATAGCGGGTCGCCACCTCGGCCGTCGTCTTCGCCGCGATCCGGCGCGGCAGCAGGAAGCGCTGCAACGCCAGCGCGGTGTTGCGTTCGCGGGTGAACTGGCGGGCGTTCTCGACGCCGAGCGCGACCCGTCCGACGATCTCGTCGGCGACGAGGAGGTCATCCTCGTCGAACGCCTCGCGCGGGGCGCAACGGAGCAGGGTCGCCATCCCCACCACAGAGCCCCGCGTCCGCACCGGAACCTGCATCAGCGCGCACGGGCCGAAGTCCGGTGCGGCCGGGCCGAGCTGGGTATCGGCGGCGATCCAGCCGGCGCACTCCTGCCCGGACACAGCCCCTGTGTGCGGGGTTCCACCAGCCAGGCAGCGTGCACCCGGTGAACCCGGCGGGAACTGCACCGGACGCCCGACCTCTGCGACCCCCTCCGGGATGCTGCCGTCGGCGCTGCGGACAGCGACCCGCCGCAGCCGCTGGCCCCCGGACAGCACCCTGTCAGGCGACTCGCCCTGCAGGACGGAGTCGAGCAGGTCCACGGTGATCAGATCGGCCAGGTCCGGAACACAGACCTCGGCCAGGCCCTCGGCGAGGCGGAAGACGTCGAGAGTCCTGGCCGTCCACGCTCCCGCTCTGCTCAGCAGGTCGACACGCTCCAGGGCGCGCCACCGGTCGGTGACATCAAGGACCATGTAGCACACCCCCCGGACGACGCCCGAGTCGTCCTCCAGCCGGAAGAAGGACGTGGAGTACGCGTGCTCCCGGTCCGGGTCAGCGCGCGTGCGACCGTGGTACTCGACATCGACCGCGGGCCGCCCGGTCTCCATCACCTCCCGCATGACCGACTCGATGGCGTCCGCGTCAAGCCGTGGCAGCACATCACCCAGACGCTTGCCCAGCCGCTCTTCACGGGGCACACCCCCGAGCTGCTCCAAGGCGTCATTGATCCAGACATAGCGCAGGTCGGTGTCCAGGACGGCCATGCCGACCGGGGACCGGGCCATGAACTGTCCCACCAGAGAGCGACCGGACTGCCACTCTCCGCTTCCGCCGTCGGCACGATCCGCCCAGGAGCCCGAGGACGCTGCGGACGGGTCCGGCGCCCGGCCCTGGTCACTGGATTCCATGCCTGCCCTCCATGGCCGGTCGCGGCCAATGAGACCCTCCTTGTCCAGGGTCGCACCGCGAGCGCGCCCCGGCACGGGCCGGCCCCTGCGGCGGCCTGCCGCGAGGCGGAGGCACTCGCTCCCGGCAGACCCCTGTCCGGCCGGCCGGGTGCCAACGGCTGAGCGCGCGGCCGTGCGGCCCGGTTCCGGGCCGGGCGCAGGGACCGGCCGGCGCCACGGCCTCGTGACGGCGGTGGTGAGATGACGGGCGTTACGTCAGGTCATAGGCGAGCACCGTGATCGAGTGCGCCGGGAACGTGTAGCAGCCGTCCGGGGTCTTCACTGCGCGGCGGTGGCGCACCGCGACGCGGTCCGGCTCACTCAGGGTGTTGGCGGCCAGCACGTCGCCCAGGTCCGCGCCCAGGTCGCGGACCTCGGCCACGGCGGGAAGGCCGCCGGGGTCGCCGTCGCGGATGAGGCGGGCCGACGGCGCTCTGTCGCGGTGACGGTTGACGACCGCGAGGTGGAGATTGCAGCCGTCGGCCGACCGCGAGGCGTTCGCGTCGAGGTCGGCCACGACGCCGGGACGGGTGGCGAACGTGCCGTCCGGTCCGCGGCTGTCACCGGTCGCGTTGACCAGGTTGACCGTGTTGGCCATCGGCACGGGCAGCGCGCAGGTGCGGTGCAGGGTGTGGAAGACACCCGCGTAGAAGAGTGCGTCCGCCAGGGTGCACCTCCGCCTGCTCCCTCTGGGAGAAGACCGCGTTCGTCCAGCGGATCGCGCTGATCGGCCCGCGGCTCGGGCGGCACGCCCACACCCCGCCCGAGCCGCGGCGACGGCTCGACGGCTACCGCTCCGCCCTCACCGCCGCCGGCATCGAGCCCGACCCGGCGCTGCAGGTCCACCACGGGCTGAACGCCCCCCAGGATGTCGCCGACGCAGTAGACCACCTGCTCCCGCTGCCTGCCCCGGCGGACGCCGCCTTCTGCTTCAACGACCGCACGGCCCTGGCCACCCTGCGCACCCTGGGCCTCCAGCGGCGTACGGGTGCCGGACGATGTCGCCGTCATCGGCGTAGACGACATCGAGGCTGCCCGCCTTTCCACGTCGCCGCTGCCCAGCATCGCGCCGGACAAGCGGACTATCGCCCGCAGCGCGGTCTCCATGCTCATGGAACGCATCGAGGGCGCCGACCGCCCCGGCCCGCCAAGTCGTCGCCGACTTCGCCCTCAGAGCCCGGGAGAGCACGGTGGGCGTCCACCCGGGTGGCGACCATGACGCGGTGACGGGCTCGTACGCGGGCTAGCACGCCTCCCTCAAGCCCGAACTCCATCAAGGCGCCCGACGCCGGGACGGGTCGGTGTCACTCGCTGGCCTCGCACCGGGGTGTTATCGCTGCTGCGCCGCCGTGCCTGCCGACGACTCGTCCACGGCGCTGTCGCCTTGTCCTCTGGTCCGGCGCTCGGTATGCGGAGAGCGCGCTGTCGGCCAGCCCTGGGCGGGGGTGGTCTCGTGCGGCAGGCCGGTGATGACGGCCCGCAGGAGGCGTTCGGTCTGGAGGCCGGCAGTCTCAGGACTGTCGAGGATCATGAGCCCGTCGGCGAGGAGGGTGGCGAGCCCGTGCATTGCCGCCCAGACAGCGAACTCAGCTCCCGGGCGGGCCGCAGGGGCGAAGGCACCGGTGTCGACGAGCCGGTCGAGCTCGGCCTCGATGACGTCGTGCGGATGCGGCGTAATAGCTTCTTCCGGGTCCTGGGCGGCCCCGAATCCGAACGCCAGGCGGGCTATCGCCGGGGCTTCCATGGCCCAGCGCACGTAGGCGCAGCCTGCCGCGACGATCGGCTGCTGGGCGTCGCCGCCCGTACTGACCGCCTGCGCGGCGGCGCTGCTCATGCGCTCCCCGAGTCTCGCGAGCACTCGTACCGACAGCGCGGTGACGAGTGCGTCGCGTGAGGCGAAGTGGTGGTAGGCGGCGCTCGGGCTGACGCCGACGCGGGCCGACGCTTCGCGCAATGACCAGCCAGTAACTCCATGCTCGCTGACCATCGCCTCTGCGGCGTCCAGCAGGGCGTTCCGCAGCTCTCCATGGTGGTATCGACTCTTGGCCATAACCAGATCTTAACAGTGGTCAGATCCGTGGTACGGTGACAGCGTCGAATCTGAACACTGATTAGATTGGAGTGCGGGTATGTCCGGCACCGAAACTTCACCCGGCCCCTCGAACGGCGAGCCGGCAGTGCAGGGTGCGCCCGATGTGAGCACTGGGCCGGCGCCGATCGTGCGCGGTGAACCCGTTCAGGTCACCGACGGCGTCTACGTGATCCCCGATCAGCGGGTGGAGCTTGTCCCCAACGTCGGCATCGTTGTCGGAGAGAAGGCTGTCCTGGTCATCGACACAGGCATGGGCGCGGCCAATGGCGCCTACGTCCTGGAGCAGGCCCGGCGCCTCGCAGGCGATCGGCATCTGTACCTGACGGTCACGCACTTCCACCCCGAGCACGGCTTCGGAGCGCAGGCGTTCAAGGGTGCCACGACGATCGTCTACAACCGCGGGCAGCGCGAGGAACTCCACCGCAAGGGCTCCGGCTACCTCGGCATGTTCCGCGGCTTGGGGACGAACATCGCCGACATACTCGAAGGTGCCGAACTCGTCGACCCCGACCTGGTCTACGACGGTGAAGCCGAGATCGACCTGGGTGGCCGCACGGCGGTGCTGCGCACAGTGGGCCCGGCCCACACCGCTTCCGACCAGGTCGTGCTGGTCGACGGCCGGGTGCTGTTCGCAGGCGACCTCGTCGAGACCCGGATCTTTCCGATCACGCCGTACTTCCCGCCGCACGACACCGACGTCGACCCGATCCGCTGGATCAGCGTGCTCGACGAGCTCATCGCCCTCGGCCCCGAGGTCGTTGTCCCCGGGCACGGCGAGGTCACCGATGTCTCGCTGATCGGCGAAGTCCGCGAGTTCTTGCGGTGCGTCCGTGACCAAGCCGGTCGTCTGAAGGCCGAGGGACTCCCGGCCGAAGAGGCGGCGGCCGCGATCGATGTGGACGCCCGCGCCCGCTGGAAGACCTGGGAGCGGCCCGAGTGGATCAGCTCGGCTGCCCGGGCCTTCTACGACGCAGCCCCCACGGCTTGAGACCTCGGCGCACCTCCAGAACGCCCCACCACGTGGTACCCAGGCCAGTTGAAGGAATCCCACCGCATGAGCACACGCATCGAGCCGGGCGCAGACGACGCCGTGGCATCGGAACCCTTTGGACGAAGAGAGCGCGGCCTCTCGGTCTACGCCGAGATCTTCGACGTGCCCGAGCAGGACGTACCCGCCGCCTTCGCCGTACGGGTCGGGTTGCCGTTCGCTGAAGAGCAATTGCAGGCGGCCGGCGGGGCGGCGTGGGATAACCCGGCTCTCACCCCCCGCGACCGCGATATTGCGGTCATCGCCTCTCTGACCGCCCAAGGAGTCACGGGAGACCGTCTGGTCACCCACCTGCGGCTGGCCAAGGAGCACGGCCTGAACCACGAGGCGCTCACCGCACTGATGGCGCTCCTGGCCATCTACCTCGGATACCCCAGGGCATCCCAAGCCATGGAGACCGTCCACGGACTGGTCACCTGTGACGCACCGGACGACGCCGCTCACCTCTGAAGCGCGTGGCAAGGCTGCGCCACGGCAGGCTCGGCGTCGCCCTCCTCGGCCGCCAGCAAGCCCGGCCAGGGCGTCGGCGGTGCGGCACGACCGGACGGAAGGCCCCGACTGAGGACGGCACTCAGCCTTCTTCGAGTTCCCGGCGCACGGTGGCTGCTATGCGGGTAAGTGCGGTCCCGAGGTGGCGGCGCTGGGCGGCGGTGAGCGGATCGAAGACCAGCCGTTTGACCTGTGCGACGTGTTCCGGTGCGCTCTCGACGAGCTTCTGCCGGCCTGCGTCCGTCAGGGTGGCGAGGGTGTATCGGCCGTCTCCGGGATCGGGTCGGCGGGCGACCCAGTCGCGGGCTTCAAAGCGGTCCATCACCTTCGACAGGCGGGGCTGGGTGCTGTCGCAGTCCCGGGCCAGGTCGCTGAGTCGCATCGTGGTCTCGTCGGCCATGGAGAGCCGGGCCAGAACCCCGTACTCGAAGTTGGAGATACCCGACTGCCGCTGCATCTGACGGTCGAGGGCCGCCGGCAGGGCGATGACGACGGTGAGGAGCGCCTGCCACAGGTCCTGCTGGTCGTCGTCGAGCCAGGATGACTGGGTGTCCATGAGCCCCATCATACTTGCCCGGGCAAGTCGCATCACTTGCCTGAGCAAGCCACATCACTTGCCCAGGCAAGTCATCATCAGCTACCTTTCACTTGCCTGAGCAAGTCACAGCACTTGCCTGGGCATGTGAAGGAGTCCATTTCAATGATCCCCATGAGCGGCCTGGCCTCCCCGGACGGCCCGGCTTCCCCCGTTCCATCCCCTGCTCCGGCCGCGGCGTACGACGACCTTCTGGCCCGGGTTCTGCCACAGGCGCGCCGGCAGCAGGTGTGGAACCCGTCGGACGGTCCTCTGCCTGGCCTTTTCGTCAGCCACGGGGCCCCGTTCACCCTCGACCCGCAGTGGCTGGGCGACCTCTTCGAATGGGCCCAGTCGATGCCCAAACCCCGGGCGGTCGTCGTCATCTCGGCCCACTGGGAACAGGCCCCGGTCGCGATATCCGCGACCGCTGCCGGTACCCCGCTCTTTGACCAGTGGGCTGTCGACGCCCTCGCCCGGGGCGACGCCGACGCACTTGCCGACTACCGCGACAAGGCACCCGGCGCCGCTATCGCCCACCCGACGGCCGAGCACTTCGTCCCGCTGCTGGTCGCCGTCGGTGCCGCCGACGACCCCGGCAGCGCCGTGAGTGCCATCGACCGCATGGTGATGGGCAACTCCACCCGGTCGGTGCAGCTGACCTGAGCACCTTGACGTGCTTCTCGTTCCCGCCCGATCGCCTCACCCCTTGGTGACAGCGTCAGTACATCCTGGAGGAAAGAGCCATGAAGGCAGTACGTTTCCACGAATTCGGCAGCAGCGAGGTCCTCCGCTACGAGGACGTCGACCGTCCGGTTCCCGGCGCCGGGCAGGTACTGGTGCGGGTGGCGGCCACGTCGTTCAACCCGGTCGACGACCACATCCGCGCCGGCGTCCTGGCCGAGATGATCCCGATCTCTCTCCCCTACGTGCCGGGGATCGACCTGGCAGGCACCGTCGAAGCACTCGGCGCGGACGTGACGGGCCTGGCCGTCGGCGACCGTGTCGTGGCGATGCTGCCCCTCGACTCCGCCGGCGGCGCCGCCGAATACGTGCTCGCCCCGGCCGAGTCCCTGGCCCCGGCGCCCCGGACGATCGAGCTGGTCGACGCCGCTGCGCTGCCGCTGACCGGCCTGGCTGCCTGGCAGACGGCATTTGAGCTCGCCGAACTGAGGTCCGGTCAGTCCGTCCTGGTCAACGGGGCAGGGGGCGCGGTGGGCAGCCTCGTGGTGCAGCTCGCCGTTGACGCGGGAGCGCAGGTGACCGCGGTGGACGCGTCACAGCATGCCGACCGCCTTCGGCGTTACGGCGCGCACCGGGTCGCCGGCCCCCTCGACCTCGCCGCGGGCCCCGGCGCCCTGGGCGGTCCGTTCCACGTCGTGGTGAACCACGTGCGCGTCTCACCGGAGGAACTCGCACAGCTGACGGCCTACGTCGCTGACAGCGGGGTCGCCGCGAGCACGGCCGGCCCGATTCCCGAGGATTCCGCCCGGGGGGTACGCAGCGCGAGCCTGTGGGTCCGCAGCGACGGAGCGCAACTGGCCGAACTGGTCGGCAAGGTGGACGCCGGCAAGCTCCGGCTCCACGTCGCCGGGCGCCGCCCGGTAGCAGAGCTGGCTGCCGTACACGAGGACGCCGGCGCCGGGCGGCTGCCCGGCAAGACGGTCGTGCTCGCTCCCTGACCAAGCCCGGCCCGGCGGTCGCGCGTCTCGGCCAGGCCCTGTGCCCCTGGGGCTGTCCACTTTGGTGGACGGCCCCGTCGCCGCCCCGCCCATCGGTGAGTCGACGCGGGAGGGCACCGCGAGATCGTCCACAGGGCCATACCGCTGGAAGGCGCGCCGCAGAGGCAGGCAGCCACAAGATCCGCCGGACAGTGCCCAGGCCGCGGCTAGGCGGAGGGCTGCGAGGGTCCCTCGCTGCTCAGGCGGGAGCCGGGGGTGCGGTGTTCGGCTGCGATGCCGAAGCGGCGTTCGCCCGTGGCAGATCCGGCGGGGTGGACAGGGCGCACCCCGGAGACCGTGGTGATCACCTGCTCCTCGGCCGGCGCGTTCTCCAGATCGTCGAGTTTTTCCAGGTCGGCAGCGGAGACGAGGGCCACGAGGGGCCGGCCGTGGCGCGTGACCACGACCCGCTCGCCGCCGTAGACCACGCGGTTGATCAGGTCGGCCAGTTCTGCGCGAGCTTGCGTCACCGGAATTTCATACGCCATGCTCCCAGCATAACCGGATGTACGTCCTGTACATTTTGCACGGAAGACCATGCAGGCGAGAGGGAGAGGTGCTGACGGCTATGGACACCCCCACGGCGCGCTACGTACTGCCGGAGTTCACCGAGCGGACGAGCAGCGGGGTGCGCACGCAGGATCCGTACTCGAAGCTGCTGGAGGAGCGGATCGTCTTCCTCGGCACCCAGGTCGACGACACGTCGGCGAACGACGTGATGGCCCAGCTCATGCATCTGGAGCACGCAGCACCCGACCAGGACATCTCGCTGTACATCAACTCGCCCGGCGGCTCGTTCACGGCGATGACCGCCATCTACGACACCATGCAGTTCGTCACCAGCGACATCGAGACCGTCTGCCTCGGGCAGGCGGCCTCCGCCGCCGCCGTGCTGCTGGCCGCGGGCACCCCCGGCAAGCGGTACGTGCTGCCCGGGGCGCGGGTGCTCATCCACCAGCCGTCGTTCGCGGAGCCGGTGCGCGGGCAGGCGACCGACCTGGAGATCCACGCACGGGAGCTGTTGCGGCATCGCGCACTGCTGGAGGAGCTGCTCGCCAAGCACTCGGGGACACCGATCGAGCAGATCCGTGAGGACATCGAGCGCGACAAGATCCTCGACGCCCGGGCGGCCATCGCGTACGGGCTGGCCGACCGGCTGACCGAGAGCCGCAAGGGCACGGGCACGCCGCACTACGGGAGGTGACGGACCGTGCTGCCCCCCGAACTGCCGCCGCTGCCCGCGCTCACGCGCGCGGAGGCGGAGGTGATCGACCGCTATCTGGAGGCCGTCGACCAGTTGGGCCGGATCAACCCGGCGCGCGGCGCGGACACGTACGCGGGGTTGCGGGCCGCCCAGGCGCTCGTTGCCACCGCGGTCGGGCTGCGCGACGCGCTGGCGCTGATGCACGAGCGGCGGGAGACCCGGATCCACGCCGCGACGATGGCGCGCGCCCTGCGGGTGCTCGACGGGGAGCGGCGCAGCCGGCTGGTGGCGGTGCCGCCGGGACCGCGGGAGCCCGACGGGGCGCCGTGACGGGAGCGCGGGCGGGTGGCGTGGGCGGGTAGGTTGGCCACGTTCCGCCCGCCGCGCCCCCAGGAGCAGCCGCCATGTGTCCGCAGCCCGGTGATCCCGTGTCCACGACGACGCTCGCGTACGGAACGGGCGGGCCGGACGGCGGCCGGCTCGCCGCGCTGCTGGCCGCCGCCGCCCGCGGCGGCTTCCC
The DNA here is from genome assembly GCF_059570535.1 of Streptomyces sp. CNP082. Lineage (NCBI taxonomy): Bacteria > Bacillati > Actinomycetota > Actinomycetes > Kitasatosporales > Streptomycetaceae > Streptomyces > Streptomyces sp. CNP082. The sequence continues at coordinate 38,200 of NZ_JCANSZ010000052.1, read as the reverse complement.
GCCGCCGGACGGCGCGCTCACCGTGCTCCCGCAGCCCTCGCCCCGGGACGCGGGCGTCATCGCCTTCACCGGCTGCCACGTCGTCTTCGCCGACGCCGACCCGGCGTGGATACGCACCCTGCTGCCGGCGGACGACCTGTCCGCGCCTCTCAACCCGCCGTTCCTCGGCGCCCTGACCGCCCGCCTCGGCCGCTCCGTGAACAACGTCGACGCCCTCCTGGTCGCCGATCCCCTGCCCGGCCCGCCGCCGCTCCCCCTCGCCCCCGACACCGACGGCACCCACCCGCGGCTGCGCCGCGCCCTGCGCCACCGCGACGACGTACGCGCCTGGACCGTCCCCAGCGCCACCGTGCTCCTCGGCCGCGGCGTCGCCGGGCGCTGGGAGGTCGCCGTCGAGGTGGAGCCGGGCGCCCGGGGGCGCGGTCTCGGGCGGCACCTGGCGACGGCGGCCCGGCATCTGGTGCCGCCGGGCGAACCGCTGTGGGCGCAGGTGGCGCCGGGCAACGCGGCGAGCGTACGGGCGTTTCTGGCCGCCGGGTTCCGGCCGGTGGGCGCGGAGGCGCTGCTGGTGGTAGACGAGGAGTAGGGCGGGCGGATCGGGCAACCCGGGAAGGGCATGGAGCGAGACCGGAACGAGGACGGGCGCGGCGCGCCGACGCCGGTGGGCGCGCCTGCGGCGGAGGCGGCGGCGCTCGCTCCGTACGCGCGCCGCGAGACCCCGCTGGAGCGGGCCGACCGCAACTTCGTGGAACTGCTCCAGGAGCTGCGGGTGACGCAGACGGGCGTACAGATCCTCTTCGCCTTCCTGCTGACCCTCGCCTTCACCGAGCGCTTCACCGAGCTGGACGGGCTCCAGCGCGGGACCTACGTGACGACGCTGCTGCTGTCCGTGGCCGCGGCGGTGCTGCTCACCGCCCCCGCGGCGGTGCACCGCGGGCTGTTCCGGCGCCAGGCGAAACGGCGTGTCGTCGACGTCTCCTCGCGGCTGGCGGCGGCGGGTCTTGGCGTGCTGGCGTTCGCGCTGTCCGGCGCTGTGCTGCTCGTGGTGGACGTCGTCCTGGGGCGCGCGGCGGGGCTCGCGGCGGGCGCGTCGGTGCTGGCGTTCATCGCGGCGCTCTGGGCGGTGCTGCCGTGGGGCCTGAGCAGGGGCCTCGCCGCGCGCGCGGCGAGGCAGGACACCGCAGGGCAGGACACCGCGAGGCAGGACCCAGCGGAGCAGGACGCCGCCAAACGGGACCCGGCGAGGCGGGACGAGCGGCGGGGCTGAGCCCGGCGTCAGTACGTGCCCGGGTCGGTGTTCGCGCCGCACAGGACGACGGCCACCCGCTCTCCCGCCCGCGGCTTGTACGCGCCCGTGGTCAGGGCCGCGAGCGCCGTGCCCGCGGCGTGCTCGACGACGAGCCGGTGCTCCTCCCACAGCCGCCGCCGCGCCGCCGTGATGTCGGCGTCGGCGACGAGCACGGAGGTGGTGCCCGGCCGCTGCGCCCAGGCCAGCGCGTCACGCGAGGTACGGGACGCGCCCAGGGAGTCCGCGGCGACGGAGTCGACCGGGACGTCCACCACCTCGCCGGCCGCCAGCGCGGCGTTGAGCGCCCGGCAGTTCTCCGGCTCGACGGCGACGACCCCGATCCCCTGCCGCGCGGCGGCTGCCGCCACCCCCGCGTACAGCCCGCCGCCGCCGACCGCGACCACGACGGTGTCGATGCCGCCGGGCACCGCCGCGGCGATCTCCGGCAGGAGCGTCCCGGCGCCGGCGGAGATCAGCGGGTGGTCGTAGGCGTGCGAGGCGAGTGCACCGGTCTCCGCGGCCATCGCGCGGGACGCGGCCAGCGCCTCGCCGTACGTGCGGCCCGTCAGCCGTACGTCGGCGCCGAGGCCGCGCAGCCGCTCGACCTTGAACTCGGGCGCGGTGGCGGGCAGGAAGACGTGCGCGGGGACACCGTGGCGGGCGGCGGCCCAGGCACAGGCGAGGCCGGCGTTGCCGCCGGAGGCGATGAGCACGCCGGCGTCCGGCATGGTGCCGGCGGCGGCGTGGGCGGCGGTGAAGTTCAGGGCGCCGCGCGCCTTGAAGGAGCCGGTGTGCTGGAGGAACTCGAGTGCGAACCACACCTGGGCGTCCGGTGCCACCTCGGCTCCCGCGGGCGCGACGGCGACCGGGCGGACGCCTCCCGCGATGCGCTGTGCGGCGGCGTGGACGTCCTCGTGGCTGATGGGCTGGTCTGTCATGTCTCCAGGGTGGACCAGCGGGGTCCGCGGGCGCGGCCCGGGGCGGGTGATTCAGAACACCCGGGCCGCCTGCCAGGGCAGGGCGATCCACACCGTCTTGCCGCCGTCCTCCGCCGGGGTCACGGACAGCCGCCCGCCCGACTCCGCGACCAGGCACCGGATGATGACCAGTCCCCGCCCGTTGTCCTGCTGGACGGCGGCCGGCAGCCGGCGCGGCCAGCGCGGGTGGCTGTCGCTGACGCCGACGCGCAACTGCTCCCGTACGAGCAGCATCCGCACGGTGAACGTCGGCGACCGGCCGGCGGTGTGCTGGACGGCGTTCGCGGCCAGCTCGGAGACGACGAGCCGGACGGTGTCCGACGCATCCGTGCCTTCCGGCTGTCCCCATTTCCCGAGAATGTCAGTGACATATTTACGCGCACGCGTGACCGAAGCAGCCTCACTCGGCAGCGTGATGGTTGCTTCCTGCTGGTCTGCCATTGCGACGCCGTCCCTTTCGCACGCGCGTGCCGGACTCCGACGCGTGCCCGGTGAAGTCGAGGACCGCTTCAGGTTGTTGTTCGCGCCACGGTGCCATCGATCGTGCCCACAGCGCGATCCCTCCACCACGTTATGCATATATCTGTCGCTCGAAGCGGTGAACTCTGCCGCGAGAGACTGTATTTGGACGGCAGACTGGCCAGTTGTTACGCGTTCGGCCGAGCGGGCCGGGAGGGGCGTCATGCGCAATGAGCCGGCGGTACGCCGCGCCAAGCTGGGCACGGAGCTGCGCCGGCTGCGCGGCAGGGCCGGGCTGACCAGCGGGAAGGCGGCGGAGCTGGTCGGCTGGCACCAATCGAAGATCAGCCGGATAGAGACGGGCACGTCGGCGGCCAAGGCCGCCGACGTCGCGCGGCTGCTGGACGCGTACGGGGTCACCGACCCCGGGCTGCGGACGCTGCTGGAGACGCTGGCCACGGCCCCGCGCGGCGGTCGCGAGGACCGCTGGTGGAGCGAGTACCGCGAGTTGCTGCCGCCCGCGTACCGCGACTTCATCAGCCTGGAGGCGGAGGCGTCCGCGGTGCGCACGCTGGAGACGTCGGTGGTCCCGGGGCTGCTGCAGACGCGGCGGTACGCGCTGGCGGTGACCCGGGCGGCGGTCGCCGGCGCGGCGGCGCGCGAGGTGGAGTCGCTGGTGGAGGTGCGGATAGCCCGGCAGGCGGTGTTGCGTTCCGCGCGCCCGCTGCACCTGCACGCGGTGCTCGACGAGGCGGTGCTGCGGCGGCACGTGGGCGGGCCGGGCGTGATGGCGGAGCAGTTGCGGCACTTGCGGCGGATGGGCATGCTTCCGCACGTACGCGTCCAGATCCTGCCCTTTTCCGCCGGTGAGCACGTCGGCCTGACCGGGCCTTTCGTTATCTTCTCCTATTCGCGCAGTTCTGATCTCGACGTGGTCGTTGTCGACCATTTGATGAGTAGCCTTCACCTAGAAAGGAAAGAAGACTTACGGGCGTATGTGACTGCCTTTGCTTCGCTGCAGGCAAGCGCCCTTTCGCACGAGGAGTCCATGTCGTTCATAGCCGCGCTCGGCGCGGGTGCAAGGGAGGCACCATGACGCCCATGCCTCGGTACGTCTCCTCCAGTACGGCACTCGACGGCCTTCACTGGCGGCGCAGTTCGCACAGCACGGGGGCGAACAACTGCGTCGAGGCGGCCCATCCCGTGGGGCCGGAATCCGCCGGGCTGCTCGCCGTGCGGGACTCCACCCACGTGGAGGGGCCGGCGCTGCTGTTCCGGGCCGAGGCGTGGCAGGCGTTCGTCGCGGCGGTCAAGGACGGCGAGTTCGCCGGAGGCGCGCGGGTGGCGTACGCCTAACGCGCGCTCACCGGGTCTGCGGGCGCCGTGCGGACGACGGTGTCGACCGCGGTGGCCACCTGCTGTTCCGTCAGGTCCGCGCGGGCGGTCAGGCGCAGCCGCGAGATGCCGTCGGGCACCGACGGCGGGCGGAAGCAGCCGACCGCCACGCCCGCCTCGCGGCACGCCGCCGCCCACGCCACGGCCGCCTCGGGCGCTGGAGCCCGCACCGACACCACCGCGGCGTCGGGGCGTACGGCCGTCAGCCCGGCGGCCGTCACCCCGCCGTGCAGCGCCGCCGCCGCCTGCCGGGCCGCCGCCGCCCGCTGCGGCTCGCGGCGCAGCAGGCGCAGCGCGGCGAGGGCGGCGCCCGCGGCGGCCGGAGCCAGGCCGGTGTCGAAGATGAACGTGCGCGCGGTGTTGACCAGGTGCGCGATCACGCGCGCCGGGCCCAGCACCGCGCCGCCCTGGCTGCCCAGCGCCTTCGACAGCGTGACGGTGGCGACGACGTCATCCGCGCCCGCCAGGCCCGCCGCGTGCGGCGAGCCGCGCCCGCCGGCCCCGAGCACGCCGAGCCCGTGCGCGTCGTCCACCAGCAGCCCGGCCCCGTACGCGCGGCAGACCGCCGCGAGTCCGGGCAGGTCCGCGGCATCGCCGTCGACGGAGAAGACGCCGTCGGAGACCGCCAGCGCGTGCCCGGCGAAGCCGTCGAGCGCCTTGGCCACCGCGTCGGCGTCGGCGTGCGGCACGACGGCGACGTCGGCCCGGGAGAGCCGGCAGCCGTCGATGAGGGAGGCGTGGTTGCCCGCGTCCGAGACCACGAGGGTGCCGCGATCGCTCAAAGCGGTGACGGCGGCGAGGTTTGCGGCGTAACCGGAAGAGAAGACGAGCGCGGCCTCGAAGCCGCAGAAGGCGGCGAGTTCGGCCTCCAGCTCCGCGTGCAGTGCGGTGCTGCCGCTGACGAGCCGGGAGCCGGTGGCGCCCGCGCCCCAGCGGCGGGCCGCCTCCGCCGCGGCGGCGGTGACCTCGGTGTGGCGGGCGAGGCCGAGGTAGTCGTTGCCGCACAGGTCCAGCAGCCGGGCGTCGTGCGCACGGGGGCGCAGGGTGCGTACGAGACCGGCGCGCCGCCGCTCCTCGGCCTGCGCGTCGATCCAGTCGAAGGCGTGTCGGGGCATGCGGTTCCTCGGCTCGGCGGTCTGTTTGTGCACCGTAGTGCGTGCGCGGGCGCGCGGTGGTGTGGCGATGAGCACAGAAGACGTGGACGGCGGTTGTGCGGTACCCCATTGGCCCGGACGGGTGCGGTGGGCGAGGATCGGCGCCATGGACCTGCTTTCGACGCTGGTGGACAAGGGGCTGCGGCGCGAGGCGCCCACCCGTGACGAGGCCCTGGCCGTGCTGCGCACCCCGGACGAGGACGTGCTCGACGTCGTCGCCGCGGCCGGGAAGGTGCGCCGGGAGTTCTTCGGCCGCCGGGTGAAGCTCAACTACCTGGTCAATCTCAAGTCGGGGCTGTGCCCCGAGGACTGTTCGTACTGCTCGCAGCGACTGGGCTCCGAGGCGGGGGTCCTCAAGTACACGTGGCTGAAGGCCGACCAGGCGGCCGAGGCCGCGGCGGCCGGGGTGGCGGGCGGCGCCAAGCGGGTCTGCCTGGTCGCCAGCGGGCGCGGGCCCACGGACCGGGACGTCGACCGGGTCTCGGAGACCATCGCCGCCATCAAGGAGCGGCACGCGGACGTGGAGGTGTGCGCCTGCCTCGGGCTGCTCTCCGACGGCCAGGCGGAGCGGCTGAAGACGGCGGGCGCGGACGCGTACAACCACAACCTCAACACCTCAGAGGCGACCTACGCGGACATCTGCACCACGCACGGCTTCACCGACCGGGTGGAGACCGTGCAACAGGCGCAGGCTGCCGGGCTGTCGGCGTGCTCCGGGCTCATCGCGGGGATGGGCGAGAGCGACGAGGACCTGGTGGACGTGGTCTTCGCGCTGCGCGCGCTGGACCCGGACTCGGTGCCGGTGAACTTCCTGATCCCGTTCGAGGGCACCCCGCTGGCCGGGGAGTGGGCCCTCACGCCGCAGCGCTGTCTGAAGATCCTCGCCATGGTGCGGTTCGTCTGCCCGGACGTGGAGGTACGGCTGGCCGCCGGCCGGGAGATCCACCTGCGCACGCTGCAGCCGCTCGCCCTGCATCTGGCCAACTCGGTCTTCCTGGGCGACTACCTGACCAGCGAGGGGCAGGCGGGCAAGGCGGACCTGGAGATGATCGCGGACGCCGGGTTCGAGGTGGAGGAGGCGGGGACGACGACGCTGCCGCCGCACCGGGCCCAGGCGCCGGTGCCGGACGACGGGACCGCACCGGCCGCCGCGCCCGCGGCCGGGCCGGCGCGGGCGGCGCAGGCGGCGCGTACGGACCTCGTCGCCGTACGCCGCCGCGGAGCCGGCACGGAGCTGCCGCCCAATGCCTGAGCCGCTGCCGCCCCGGCGCCTGCTCGACCTGGACCGCGAGCACGTCTGGCACCCGTACGGGCCCATGCCCGGCCGGCAGGAGCCGCTGGTCGTCGACTCCGCCGACGGCGTACGGCTGCGGCTGGCCGAGCCGGCGTGGGGCGTGGACGAGCTGGTCGACGGGATGTCGTCGTGGTGGTCGGCGATCCACGGCTACCGCCACCCGGCACTCGACGCCGCCGCCCGCGGGCAGTTGGAGCGGATGAGCCACGTGATGTTCGGCGGGCTCACCCACGAGCCGGCGGTGCGGCTCGCGGCGCGGCTGGTGGAGGTCACGCCGGAGCCGCTGCGGCACGTGTTCCTCAGCGACTCGGGCTCGGTGTCGGTCGAGGTCGCGGTCAAGATGTGCCTGCAGTACTGGCGTTCACGCGGCCGGCCGGCCAAGCGCCGGCTGATGACGTGGCGCGGCGGCTACCACGGCGACACCTGGCAGCCGATGTCGGTCTGCGACCCGGAAGGCGGCATGCACGGACTGTGGTCCGGCGTGCTGCCGCAGCAGGTGTTCGCCGGGGTGCCGCCCGCGGGCTTCGACGCGCCGGTGGACGGGGCGTACGAGCGGGAGCTGCGCGGCCTGGTGGCGCGGCACGCGGACGAGCTGGCCGCGGTGATCGTGGAGCCGGTCGTGCAGGGCGCGGGCGGCATGCGCTTCGTCCCGCCCGGCTATCTGCGGGTGCTGCGCGAGGCGTGCGACGCACACGGCGTGCTGCTGGTGTTCGACGAGATCGCCACCGGCTTCGGCCGCACCGGCGCGTTCTTCGCCGCGGACCACGCGGGCGTCGCGCCGGACGTGATGTGCGTCGGCAAGGCGCTGACCGGCGGCTATCTGTCGATGGCCGCGACGCTGTGCACACCCGGCATCGCGGAGGGCCTTTCGGCGGGTGAGGTTCCGGTGCTCGCCCACGGCCCGACGTTCATGGGCAACCCGCTGGCCTCGGCCGTCGCCCTGGCCTCGCTCGACCTGCTGGCCGACGGCGGCTGGCAGCAGGACGTCAAGCGCATCGAGAGCGGACTGCGGGAGGGGCTGGCCGGGGCGGCGGAGCTGCCGGGTGTGGTGGACGTACGGGTCCTGGGCGCCATCGGCGTCGTACAGCTCGACCACCACGCGGACCTGTCCGCCGCCACCCGGGCCGCGGTCGGAGCGGGGGTGTGGCTGCGGCCGTTCCGGGATCTGATCTACACCATGCCGCCGTACGTGACAGGGGACGCCGACATCGCACGCATCTGCACCGCCGTGCGCGCCGCGGCGGCGGCCGGCTGACCGGCGGGAGGGGGCGACGCGATGAGCAGTGTGCTCGTGGTCACCGGCACGTCGACCGGGGTGGGCAAGACGATCGTCACCGCAGCCGTGGCCGCCGCGGCGATGGCGCGGGGCCGCTCGGTGGCCGTGCTCAAGCCGGCGCAGACCGGGGTGGCGCCCGACGAGCCCGGCGACGCGGCCGAGGCGGCGCGCCTGGTTCCGGGCATACAGGCCGTGGAGCTGGCCCGCTTCCCCGAGCCGCTGGCGCCCGCGACGGCGGCCCGCCGCGCGGGGCTGCCGCCGCTGACGGCGGCGGACGCGGCGGGGATGGTGGAGAAGCTGGGGCACGACTACGACCTGGTGCTCGTGGAGGGCGCGGGCGGGCTGCTGGTGCGGCTGGACGACGCGGGCGGCACGCTGGCGGAGGTGGCCCGGCTGGTGGCGGCGCCGGTGCTGGTCGTGGCCACCGCCGGGCTCGGCACGCTCAACGCCACCGAGCTGACCACCGAGGCGCTGCGCCGCCGCGGCCTGGCATGCCCGGGCGCGGTGGTGGGCAGTTGGCCGGCGGCGCCGGACCTGGCGGCCCGGTGCAACCTGGCGGACCTGCCGGCCACGGCGCGGGTGCCGCTGCTGGGCGCCGTGCCGGAGGGCGTCGGCGGGTACGGTCCCGAGGCGTTCGGCGCGGCGGCGCCGGGGTGGCTGGCGCCCGCCCTCGGCGGGCACTGGGACGCGGACGAGTTCCGCGCCCGGCAGGCCCCGGCCGGGTACGAGAGGAGACAATCGCACTGACCCCGCTCTTCTGGAGGCCGGTATGCCGTCACCGCCGCGCGCCGCGAAGGACACCGTGCACCACCCGTACTTCGCGCGCTTCTACGCCCGCCTCAGCGTCACCGCCGACGAGCGCGGCGGCGTCGCCGAGCTGCGCAGGGAACTCCTGACCGGCCTCTCCGGCCGGGTCGTCGAGATCGGCGCGGGCAACGGGCTGAACTTCGCGCACTACCCGGCCGCGGTCTCGGAGGTGGTGGCGATCGAGCCGGAGCGCCACCTGCGGCAGCTCGCCGCGGCGGCGGCGCTGCGCGCGGACGTGCCGGTGGACGTGATGCCGGGGACGGCGGAGGCGCTGCCGCTCGAAAGCGGGTCGTGCGACGCCGCCGTCGCCTCGCTGGTGCTGTGCTCGGTCGCCGACGTGCCGCAGGCGCTCGCCGAGGTGCGCCGGGTGCTGCGGCCGGGCGGGGAACTGCGGTTCTACGAGCACGGGCGGGCCGAGGGGCGGGTGATGCGGGCGGTGCAGCGGGCGGCGGACCGCACGGTGTGGCCGCTGCTGCTCGGCGGCTGCCACTCCGGCCGCGACGTGCTCGGCGAGCTGACCGCCGCCGGCTTCGAGCTCGGCGCCTTCCGGCGGGTGCGGATGCCGGAGAAGGGCCCTCCCACCCCGGCCTCGTACCACGTCCTGGGCACTGCGCTCCGAGGCTGACCACCGCTGCGCCGCGGACAGGAGCAGGCGGTCCTCCCGCGGGAGTAGCGGGTTATCCACAGGTGCCACCCGGGAGGGATGCGCGGGGTTCCGCGGCGGCCTAGTCTCGCTGGCAGGCGGCGCGCTCTGATCGATCGCGCGGCCTGGCAGGTCCCCGCGGGCACGCACGGCGCACGGCGGGGAGACACGAACGCGCGCCCAGCGCCCGGATCACGGCCCGATGGGGGAACGGCATTGTCCACACCGGCGGCAATCGACAGACGCGACGCGGGACCACCGGCCGGGGTCGCGGCCCGGGCCGACGGGCTGACGAAGACGTACGGCAGCGGCGAGACCGCGGTCGTGGCGCTCGACGCGGTGGACGTGGAGATCCAGAGCGCCCGCTTCACGGCGGTCATGGGCCCGTCGGGATCGGGCAAGTCCACGCTGATGCACTGTCTCGCCGGGCTCGACACGGTGACCTCGGGGCGGGTCTGGCTGGGCGACACGGAGATCACCGGCCTGGGCGAGCGGGAGCTGACAAGGCTGCGCCGCGACCGGATCGGGTTCATGTTCCAGTCGTTCAACCTGCTGCCCACGCTGAACGCCCTGGAGAACATCACGTTGCCGATGGACATCGCCGGCCGCAGCCCCGAGCCCGAGTGGCTGGACCGGGTGATCGGCACGCTCGGCCTGCGCGACCGGCTCGGCCACCGGCCCTCGCAGCTCTCCGGCGGCCAGCAGCAGCGGGTCGCGTGCGCGCGGGCGCTGGCCTCCCGGCCCGAGCTGATCTTCGCCGACGAGCCGACGGGCAACCTCGACTCGCGCTCCGGCCTCGAGGTGCTGGGCTTCCTGCGGGAGGCGGTGGACCAGTTGGCGCAGACGGTGGTGATGGTCACCCACGACCCGGGTGCCGCCGCCCACTCCGACCTGGTCCTCTTCCTGGCCGACGGCCGGATCGTGGACGAGATGCCGCAGCCTACGGCCGAGGCGGTGCTGGAGCGCATGAAGCGCTTCGACGGCATCGGGAAGAGCTGAGGCGGCGTGCTCAAGGCGACTCTGCGCAGCTTCTTCGCGCACAAGGGGCGGCTGCTGCTGTCGGCGCTGGCCGTGGTGCTGTCGGTGGCGTTCGTCTCCGGCAGCCTCATCTTCTCCGACACCGTCAGCCGCACGTTCGACCGGCTCTTCGCCTCCACGGCCGCCGACGTCGCGGTCTCCCCGAAGGAGGCGTTCGAGCAGAACCACGGCTTCTCCTCCGGGCTGGTGCCGACGCTGCCCGCGTCGGTCGGCGAGGACGTGGCGAAGGTGCCGGGGGTGCAGGACGTCCACCTCGACGTCGAGGTGGAGAACCTCACCGTCACCGACGCGGAGAACGAGCCGCTCGGCCGGACCACCGGCCCCCCGACGATCGCCAGCAACTGGTACGTCTCCGAGCGCAGCCCGGTGGAGCTGTCGGACGGCCGCGAGCCGGACGGCGCCGGCGAGGCGCTGCTCGACAAGGACACCGCCGACCGCAAGCACGTCGAGATCGGCGACACGCTCAACGTCCTCGCGCAGCCCGGCGCGTTCAAGGTCGAGGTCGTCGGCATCGCGAAGTTCACCACCACCAACCCGGGCGCGACGGTGGTCTATCTCGACACGGCTGCCGCGCAGCGCCAGTTGCTGGAGAACCCCGAGCTCAAGGACATCGCACTGGCCACCTCGGTGTCCGTGGACGCGGCACCGGGGGTGTCGGACGCCGAGCTGAAGAAGCGCGTCAAGCAGGCGCTCGACGGGAAGTACACCGTGCAGACCGCCGACGAGCAGGCGAAGTCGGCGGCGGAGGAGCTGGGCACGTTCCTCGACATCATCAAGTACGTGATGCTCGGCTTCGCGGGGATCGCCGTGCTGGTGGGCATCTTCCTGATCGTCAACACGTTCTCGATGCTCATCGCGCAGCGCACCCGCGAGCTGGGCCTGATGCGCGCGCTGGGCGCGGACCGGCGGCAGGTCCGCCGCTCGGTCCTCACCGAGGCCCTGCTGCTCGGGCTGGTGGGCTCCACGCTCGGGCTGCTCAGCGGCATCGGCCTGGCCGCGGGGCTCATCGAGACCATGGGCCTGCTGGGCATGAACCTGGACGCGGCCGAGATGGTGGTGAGCTGGGTCACTCCGGTCTTCGCGTACGCGGTGGGCGTGGGCGTCACGTTCGTCGCGGCGTATCTGCCGGCCCGGCGCGCGGCGCGGGTCTCCCCCATGGCCGCGCTCGCCGATCTGGAGATCTCGGAGGTCGGCCGGCCGATGCGGGTGCGGGCGGTGCTCGGCTCGGTCCTCGGGGTCCTCGGGGCGGTGTCGTTCTACCTGTGCGCCACGGCCGACCGGACCCGGGACTCCGCCGTCTACCTGGTGGGCGGCGTGGTGCTGACGATGCTCGCCGTGGTGGCGGCCGGGCCGCTGCTGGTGCGGCCGGTGATCCGGGTGCTGGGCGGCTGGTTCCCGCGGATCTTCGGCTCCGTGGGCGCCCTCAGCCAGCGCAACGCGCTGCGCAACCCGCGGCGCACCGGTGCGACGGCCGTGGCCCTGATGGTGGGCCTGGCCCTGGTCGGCGGCATGTCGGTGGCCGCCGCCTCGATGACGAAGTCCTTCGACGAGGAGATCGACCGGACGCTGGGCGCCGACTTCCTCGTGCAGAGCGACAACTTCGGCCCGTTCCCCCGCGAGGTCACCGAGCGGGTCAAGGAGGCGGACGGCGTGGGCCTCGTCGTCCGCCAGCGGTTCGCGCCGCTGCGGGTGACCCTGCCCGACGGCGAGAAGACCAGCACCAGCGCCGGAGCCTTCGACAAGGAGCTGGACCAGGTCAGCCGGCTGGAGTATGCCGCGGGGGACACCGGCGCCGCGCTCGCGCCCGGGCACGTGGGCCTGCAGCGGCAGTTCGCGCGCGACCACGGCATTCGTCTCGGCAGCACGCTCCAGGTGCAGTTCCTCAACGGCAAGAAGGCGGAGCTGACCGTCGGCGCGCTCACCAAGCAGGAGACCAGCGGCGGGTTCGGCGCGGCGGGCGGGTTCTTCCTGGGGATGGAGACCCTGGAGGAGTACCTGCCCGGCGGCCAGGAGGCGGTCGTGTTCGTCAACGCCGCCGGCGGCACCGACGTCGACAGGCTGCGGTCGTCGCTGGAGCGCGGGCTTGAGGACTTCCCGCAGGTCAAGGTCCGCGACCAGGCCGACTTCAAGGAGCTGATACGCGAGCAGATCGTCGTCCTGCTCTATCTGGTCTTCGCGCTGCTGGGGCTGGCGATCGTCATCGCGGTGCTGGGTGTGGTGAACACGCTGGCGCTGTCGGTGGTGGAGCGGACCCGGGAGATCGGCCTGCTGCGCGCCATCGGGCTGTCCAGACGCCAGACCCGGCGGATGATCCGGCTGGAGTCCGTCGTGATCGCCGTGTTCGGCGCGCTGCTCGGCCTGGTGCTGGGCCTGGCGTGGGGCGCGGGCGTGCACGAGGTGCTGGCGCTGGAGGGCATGCGCGCCTTCGCGATCGACTGGACGATGCAGCTCGCCGTCGTGATCGGGTCGGTGCTGGTCGGCCTGCTGGCCGCCCTGCTCCCGGCGCTGCGGGCGTCCCGGCTCAATGTCCTGGCGGCCATCGCGCACGAGTGACCACGGCCGGGCGGCAGTGGCCCGGGCCCGAGCCGAATCCGGTCGACGCGGGCAGGCCCGCGGTGATGGGATGCCGGTCATGGACGATCTCCAGATCCGGGCCGCGGAGCCCGCAGACGTGCCGGCCGTACTCGCGTTCTGGAAGGCGGCGGCGGAGGGCACATCCGTCAGCGACGACGAGGCGGGCGTCACGGGGCTGCTGGAGCGCGACCCGGGCGCGCTGCTGCTGGCCGAGCGCGGCGGGGAGCTGGTAGGCACCGTCATCGCCGGGTTCGACGGCTGGCGCTGCCACCTGTACCGGCTCGCCGTGCACCCCGGCCACCGGCGCCGCGGCGTCGGCACGGCGCTGCTGGCCGCGGCGGAGCGGCGGTTCGCCGCCTTCGGCGGCCGGCGTGCGGACGCGATGGTGCTGAACCGCAACGAGCGGGCGCACCGCGCCTGGCAGGCCGGGGGCTACGTACGCCAGGAGCAGTGGAGCCGCTGGGTCAAGCCGCTTGCGGCCGGCTGACCGCGGTCGCCGCGCGACCGCCGCGGCCCTGCGTGATCATGAGACGGAGGTGACCCGATGACGGAAGTGCTGCTGCTGGCCCTGGCCCTGGCACTCTGCCTGGCCTGCGGCGTGTTCGTGGCCGCCGAATTCTCGCTCACGACCGTGGAGCGGGCCGAGCTGGAACGAGCCGTGGACCGCGGCGACCGCGGCGCGGCCGGCGCCCTGCAGGCCGTACGCAGCCTGGCCTTCCAGCTCTCCGGCGCGCAGCTCGGCATCACCGTCACCAACCTCGTCGTCGGCATGCTCGCCGAGCCGTCCATCGCCGCCCTGCTCCGCGACCCGCTGCGCGCGGTGGGCGTCCCCGAGTCGGCCACCTCCAGCGTCGCCCTCGTGCTGGGCACGGCGCTGTCGACCGTCGTGCTGATGGTCGTCGGCGAGCTGGTGCCCAAGAACTGGGCCATCTCCCGCCCGCTGGCGATGGCCAAGCGCGTCGCGGCCTTCCAGAGCACGTTCAGCACCGTCTTCCGCCCGTTCATCCGCCACCTGAACAACACCGCCAACCGGGTGCTGCGGCTGATGGGCCTGGAGCCGGCCGAGGAACTGGCCTCCGCGCGCAGCCCGCAGGAACTGGCCGCGCTGGCCCGGCACTCGGCGAAGAAGGGCTCGCTGGAGGCCGACACCGCCGAGCTGTTCGTCCGTACCCTGGGGCTCGCGGACCTCACCGCGGAGAACGTGATGACGCCCCGGATGCAGGTCGTGGCGCTGGAGGCGGACGCGACCGTCGAGGACGTCGTCAGCGCCTCCCGCGCCACCGGCCTGTCCCGCTTCCCCGTCTACCGCGGCAGCCTGGACACCGTCCTCGGCTACGTGCACGTCAAGGACGTCCTCGGGGTCCCCGCCGACCGCCGCGCCCGCCACCCGCTGACCCGGCTGCTGCGGGACCCGGTGCTGGTGCCCGAGACGCTGCCCGTCGACCATCTGATGGACAGGCTCACGGACAAGCGCTCCATGGCGGTCGTGATCGACGAGTACGGCGGCACCGCCGGTGTGGTCACCATGGAGGACGTCGTGGAGGAGGTCATCGGTCAGGTGCGCGACGAGCACGACCCGCTGGAGACGCCCGACCTGCTGCGCAGCGGCGCGGATCCCGACGGGCGGATGCTCTTCGACGCTGACGGCGGCGTGCGCCCCGACCAACTGGCGGAGATCGGCCTGCGGGTGCCCGAGGGCCCGTACGAGACGCTGGCCGGGCTGGTCGCCACCGAGCTGGGCCGCATCCCCGTCGACGGCGATGCGCTGGACGTCGGGGGCTGGCGGCTGGACGTCGTGGACGCGGCCGGGCGCCGCGCGGCGCGCGTGCTGCTGCACGCCCCGCCGCCGGGCACGGAGCCCGACGGCGACGGCGCGGGCGGCCCCGGCACCGGCGACCCCGGCAGCAAGAGGGAAAGAGGCGGCAGAGGCGGCGGTGCGGCGACCGGGCGGAAGGAGCCCGGATGACGCTCGTCCAGTTGCTCGTCGGCCTGCTGACGCTGGTGCTCAACGCCTTCTTCGTGGGCGCGGAGTTCGCCCTCATCTCGGTGCGGCGCAGCCAGATCGAGCCGTACGCCCAGGACGGCGACCGCCGTGCGCACCGCGTGATCTGGGGCCTGGAGCACGTCTCCACGCTGATGGCGTCGGCGCAGCTCGGCATCACCCTGTGCACGCTGGTCCTCGGCATCGTCGCCGAGCCGGCCATCGCGCACCTGCTGGAGCCGCTCTTCGACGCCGTGGGCATCTCGCACGGGCTGGTGCACCCGATCTCCTTCGCGATCGCGCTGGCCGCGGCGACGTACCTGCACATGCTGCTCGGCGAGATGGTGCCGAAGAACGTGGCGCTGGCCGACCCGGTGCGCTCCGCGCTGCTGCTCGGCCCGCCGCTGGTCGCGCTCACCCGCGCGCTGCGCCCCGTCGTCTTCGCCGTCAACGCCTTCGCCAACGGGCTGCTCGGGCTGCTGCGGGTGCAGACCCGCGACGAGATCGCCGCGTCGTTCTCCGACGACGACCTGGCCCGGATGGTGGCGGACTCCGCGGAGGCGGCGCTGCTCGACGACCGCTCCGCGGAGCGGCTGCGCGACACCCTGGAGCTGGGCCGCCGGCCGGTGGGCGACGTCGTGGTGCCCACCGGGCACGTGGTGACCGCGCCCGTCGGCGTCACCCCTCAGGCGCTGGAGGCCCTGGCCGTGGACTCCGGCTTCTCCCGCTTCCCCGTGGTGGACGACAACGGCCGCATCCTCGGCTATCTGCACGTCAAGGACGCCCTCGGCGCCGCCGACCGGGAGACGCCCTTCCCCCGCACGGCCATGCGCCGCATCGCCCGGGTGCGCGCGAGCGCGCCGCTGGACGACGTGCTGACCGCCATGCGCCGCAGCCGCACCCACCTGGCCGCGGTCACCGGCGCGGAGGACCGGGTGACGGGGCTGGTGACCATGGAGGACGTGCTGCGCGAGCTGGTCGGCCTGGAGTCCTGACCTGCGCCCGGCCGCCGGAGGGGCAGCCCTGGGCGGCGGGTAGGATCGATGGACGTGAATGCCCGTTACACCAGTTTCGTCGCGGTCGGCGACTCCTTCACGGAGGGCATGTCCGACCTGCAGCCCGACGGCGCCTACCGCGGCTGGGCCGACCTCCTCGCGGCCCGCTTCGCGGCTGCGCAGCCCGGTTTCCGGTACGCGAACCTGGCCGTCCGCGGCAAGCTCATCCGCCAGATCCTCGACGAGCAGGTCGACCGGGCCGCCGCCATGGATGCCGACGTCATCACCCTCGTCGGCGGCCTCAACGACGCGATCCGGCCGCGCTGCGACATGGACCGGGTGTGCGGCCTGCTCGAAGAGGCCGTGGCGCGGCTGGCGCCGAGCTGCAAGCAGCTCGTGCTGATGCGCAGCCCGGGGCGCGACGGCCGGGTGCTGGAGCGGGTCAGGCCGCGGATGGAGCGGCTTTTCGCGCACGTGGACGACCTCGCCGCGCGGCACGGCGCGCTGGTCGTCGACCTCTACGGCGCCGATGTGCTCAGCGACGTGCGCCTGTGGGCCGACGACCGGCTGCACCTGACGCCCGAGGGCCACCGCCGGGTCGGCGAGGCCGTGTGGCAGACGCTGGGCGGCGCTCCCGCCTGCGACTGGGCCGGCCCGCTGCCCCCGCCGGGGCCGCAGCCGCCGTGGCTCACCCGCCGGGCCGCGGACGTCCGCTTCGCCCGTACGCACCTGCTGCCGTGGGTGCACCGCCGGCTCACCGGCCGCTCGTCCGGCGACGGCCGCGCGCCGAAGCGCCCGGAGCTGCTGCCGTACGACGCCTGACGCCTGCCCCGCGCGCGGGCGCACCCGCCCGCCCCCGTACGGCCCCCACCGGCCGCCGTCCGCACCCCGCCCGCCCGGCCCCGTAGAATCTCCCCACGTGAACAAGCCGCGCATCCCCAACGTCCTGGCCGCCCGCTACGCCTCCGCTGAGCTGGCCGCCCTCTGGTCCCCCGAGCACAAGGCCGTCCTGGAGCGGCAGTTGTGGCTCGCCGTGCTGCGCGCCCAGCGGGATCTGGGGATCGAGGTGCCCGAGGGCGCCGTCGCCGACTACGAGCGGGTGCTTCAGGACATCGACCTCGCCTCGATCGCCGAGCGCGAGAGGGTCACGCGGCACGATGTGAAGGCCCGTATCGAGGAGTTCAACGCGCTCGCCGGGCACGAGCAGATCCACAAGGGCATGACCTCCCGGGACCTGACCGAGAACGTGGAGCAGCTTCAGGTGCGGCAGTCCCTGGAGCTGGTGCGCGACCGCGCCGTCGCGGTGCTGGCCCGGCTGGGCCGGCTGGCCGGCGAGCACGCCGCGCTGGTGATGGCCGGCCGCTCGCACAACGTCGCCGCGCAGGCCACCACGCTGGGCAAGCGGTTCGCCACCGCCGCTGACGAGCTGCTGACCGCGTACGGCCGCGTGGAGGACCTGCTCGCGCGCTATCCGCTGCGCGGCATCAAGGGCCCCGTCGGCACCGCGCAGGACATGCTCGACCTGCTCGGCGGCGGCACCGAGGGCGCCGCGAAGCTGGCGGAGCTGGAGCGCCGGGTCGCCGGCCACCTCGGCTTCGCCCGCGCCTTCACCTCCGTCGGCCAGGTCTACCCGCGCTCGCTGGACTACGACGTGGTCGCGGCCCTGGTGCAGGTCGCCGCCGCGCCGTCGTCGCTGGCGAAGACGATCCGGCTGATGGCCGGCCACGAGCTGGTCACCGAGGGCTTCAAGCCGGGCCAGGTCGGCTCGTCCGCGATGCCGCACAAGATGAACACCCGCTCCTGCGAGCGCGTGAACGGCCTGATGGTGATCCTGCGCGGGTACGCCTCGATGACCGCGGAGCTGGCGGGCGACACCTGGAACGAGGGCGACGTGTCCTGCTCGGTGGTGCGCCGCGTGGCGCTGCCGGACGCGTTCTTCGCGCTGGACGGGCTGCTGGAGACGTTCCTGACGGTGCTGGACGAGTTCGGCGCCTTCCCGGCGGTGATCGCCCGCGAGCTGGACCGCTATCTGCCGTTCCTGGCCACCACCAAGGTGCTGATGGCGGCGGTACGGGCCGGGGTCGGCCGGGAAGAGGCGCACGAGGTCGTCAAGGAGCACGCGGTCGCCGCGGCCCTGGCGATGCGCGAGCGCGGCGCCGAGCGCAACGAACTCCTCGACCGGCTCGCCGCCGACGACCGCATCCCGCTGGACCGGGCCGGGCTGGAGGCGCTGATGGCCGACCGGCTGTCGTTCACCGGCGCGGCAAAGGAGCAGGTGGCGGCGGTGACGGCACGGGTCGAGGAGGTCGTCAAGCGGCATCCGGAGGCGGCGGGGTACGCGCCCGGGGCGATCCTGTGACGCGGCCCGCCCCGGCCCCGTAGCATTCCTGTGCTCCCCGGCTACGCGTCCCGCCGGCGCAGCGTCCACCAGCCGGCCAGCACCGCGGCCCCCGCCCAGAGGGCGGTGACGGCCAGGCCGGCGAGCGGGGGGACGTCCGTCGGCGGGTCGGCGAAGAGCACCTGCTGCCCGGCGCGGTCCGGCAGGTAGTCCGCGACTCCCGCCGACGATCCGACGCCGAGCACCATCGACACCACCAGCACGAACGGGATCAGGATGCCCAGCACCGCGATGCCGCTGCGCAGCACGGCGGCGAGCCCCGCGGCGAGCAGCGCCATGAGCGTGAGGTAGACGGCGCCGCCCACCACGCCGAGCAGCGCGCCGTCGTCGCCGAGCCCCAGGGCCCGGTCACCGAGCGCGGCGCCGCCGACCAGGAAGGACAGGAGCGTCGTGGGCAGCGCGACGGCGAACGTGAGCCCGCCGACATGGGCGAGCTTGGCGGCGTAGAGCAGTCCGCGCCGGGGCACGGCGGCCAGCGTGGCGCGGATCAGCCCGCTCTGGTACTCGGACGACACCGCGAGCGTGCCGAAGACGATCGCGGCGATCTGACCTGGGCCCACCCCGGTCAGGACGGAGAAGAGCGGGTCGAAGTCGCCGTCGACGGTCTCGGCGCCGCCTTGGACACCGCTGGCGAGGATCCCGAAGCCGGCGGTGACGAGCAGCACGCACGCCAGCGACCACACGGTGCCGCGCAGCGTCGTGATCTTGATCCACTCGGCGCGGAGAACGGCGGTGGCATTCATCTCTCAGACCTCCCCGGTCTCGCTGGTGAACTCCGCCGCGGAGGCGGTCAGCCGGAGGTACGCCTCCTCCAGGCCGGTCTGGCCCTCGACGAACTCCGCCAGCGGCGAGTCGGCGAGCAGCCGGCCGCGGCCGAGCACCACGAGGTGGTCGGCGAACGCCGCGGTCTCCGCCATCAGATGGCTGGAGACGAGCACCGTGCGGCCCTCGCCGGCCAGCTTGCGCAGCAGCCCGCGGATCCACACGATGCCCTCGGGGTCGAGCCCGTTGGACGGCTCGTCGAGCAGCAGCACCGGCGGGTCGCCGAGCAGCGCGGCGGCGATGCCGAGGCGCTGGCGCATGCCCAGCGAGTACGTCCGCACCCGCCGGCCCGCGGCAGACTCGATCCCGGTCAGCCGCAGCACCTCGGTGACGCGGGCGTCCGGCAGGCCGTTGCTCGCGGCCAGCGCACGCAGGTGATCGCGGCCGGAGCGGGAGCCGTGGGCGGCCTGCGCGTCGAGCAGCGCGCCGACGTGGCGCAGCGGGTCGGTCAGCTCCGGGTACGGACGGCCGCCGACGGTGGCGGTGCCGGAGGTGGCCCGGTCCAGGCCGAGGACCAGACGCATGGTGGTGGACTTGCCGGCGCCGTTGGGGCCGAGGAAGCCGGTGACCCGGCCTGGCCGGACGGTGAACGTCACGGCGTCGAGCGCCCGGACGTCCCCGTAGTCCTTGGTCAGTTCGCGGACCTCGATGGCTGTTGGTGCTGTCATACGGGCCACGCTGCCGGCCGGGGCCGTACCGGGTCCTCCCCCGCGCGCGGGTTCGCCCTCCCCCGTACGGGGGAGCCGGCACCCGCGCCGCGCTGGCACGATGGACGGCGTGCCACGTGCTGCCCGGAACCTCCCCCGCCCGCTGCGACCGGTGCTGCGTGCGGTGACGTACACCCGGTGGCTGCATCTGTTCATCGCCGCCACGCTGGCACTGCTGGGCGCCTTCATCTGGGGTACGGAGAACCAGCCGCCCCTGGTCAGCTACGGCGTCCTCGCCGTCGCCCCGGTGCCGCTGCTCGCCGTCGCCGCGGCCATCCCCGCCACCCGGGTCCTGGAGACGATGCAGGCCCGGCTGCTGCTGTTCCCCGGCCCGCACGGCGCACAGGGGCAACAGGAGCCGCGGCTCGCACACACGCCGGCCGTCTCGTGGGCCGACCGCGGCCGGGTGTTCGTCTGGCTGGTGCTGCGGATGTGGCTGGGGCTGCTGGCCGCCGTGGTCGCCGTCCAGGGCGTCTTCCTGACCACCGCGCTGACCACCGCGGACCTGTGGCGGTCGTTCGACGCGGAGGTCGTGCCGCTGCCCGGCGCATGGCACGGGTCGTACCCGCTGCTCGTCCCGGTCGCGGTCGCGGCCTTGCTGGTGGTCGGCTGGGCGTTCGGCACGCTGATCGCGGCGCTGGCACTCCGGCTGCTCGGCCCGTCGGCCGCCGAGCGGCTGGCAGCGCTGGAGGAGCGCACCGAACGGCTGCTGGAGCACAACCGGCTCGCCCGCGAGCTGCACGACACCATCGGGCACGCCCTGACCGTCGCCGTGGTGCAGGCGGGGGCCGCCCGGGCGGCGGGGTCGCCGGAGTTCACCGAGCGGGCGCTGACCGCGATCGAGGACACCGGCCGGGAGGCGCTGGAGGACCTGGAGCGGGTGCTGCGGCTGCTGCGCAAGGACGGCACGCCGCCGTCCCGCCGGCCGGGACTGGCCGAGGTGGAGCGGCTGGTGGCGTCCGCGCGCGGCGCCGGCGCCGCGATCAGCGCGGAGATCGAGGGCCCGCTGGAGACGGTGCCGGGGCCGGTGTCCCGTGAGGGCTACCGCATCGTGCAGGAGTGCCTGACGAACGTGCTCCGGCACGCGGGCCCGGTGCCGGTCACGGTACGTATCACGGCCTCGGCGACCGGGCTGGAACTGCAGGTGTGCAACAAGCTGGCCGCCGAGGCGGCGACTCCGGTCACGGGCGCCGGAGCGGCGGCCGCGGCCTCCGGACCCGGCGGCAGCGGGCTGCGCGGGATCCGCGAACGGGCCGCGCTGCTCGGCGGCGAGGCCGTCGCCGGACCCCGCGACGGCGAGTGGAGGGTGCGGGTCACGCTGCCGATACAGTGACGCCGTGCCCGTCTCCGTCCTCCTCGTCGACGACGACGCCCTGGTCCGCGCCGGACTGCGGGCGATCCTCGAAGCACAGCCGGACATCGAGGTGGCCGGCGAGGCGGCCGACGGCGCCGCGGTGATCCCGCTGGTGCGCACGCTGGCGCCGGACGTCGTCGCGATGGACGTACGGATGCCGCTGATGGACGGCATCGAGGCCACCCGCGCGGTGCTGCGCGCCTTCCCCTCGCCGCCGAAGATCCTCGTCGTGACCACCTTCGAGGAGGACGAGTACGTGTACGGGGCGCTGCGCGCCGGCGCCGACGGCTTCCTGCTCAAGCGGGCCCGGCCGGCGGAGATCGTGCACGCCGTGCGGCTCGTCGCCGAGGGCGAGTCGCTGCTGTTCCCGGCCGCGCTGCGGTCGCTGGCCGCCGGGCGCGGCAACGAGGAGGCGCGGGCGGCGGTGGCGGCGGCGCGGCTGACCGACCGGGAGGGCGACGTGCTGCGGCTCATCGCCCGCGGCCTGACCAACGCCGAGATCGCCGCGGAGCTGGTGCTCGGCACCGAGACGGTCAAATCGCACGTCAGTGCGCTGCTGGCAAAGCTGGGAGCCCGGGACCGGACACAGGCGGTGATCACAGCGTACGAGTCGGGCTTTGTCGCTCCCGGCGCGGGCGGATAGCGGATACGATCCGCTATCCGAAGCACGCTCAGGGAGGCTGACGTTGGCTCGGCTCACCGGCGGGGATCCGTCCCTGCTGCGGCGGATCAACTCCGCCGTCGTCCTGCGCGCGCTGCGCGACGAGGGCCCGGCGACGCTGACCGAGCTGGTGCGTACCACCGGGCTGTCGCGGCCCACCCTGGACGGCGTACTGGAGGGCCTGGCCGCCAGTGGCCTGGTGGTGGAGGCCGCCGCCGAGGAGGGCACGACGCGGCGCCAGGGCCGGCCCGCCCGCACGTTCCGCTTCCACGCCGAGTCGGGCCATCTGCTGGGCATCGAGATCGGCCCGCACCGGGTCTCCGTCCTGCTCTCCGACCTCGACGGCCGGCTGCGCGGCTCGGCGTCGCGCACCGTGGCCGAGACCGCGGAGGCCGACGACCGGCTGGCGGCCGTGCGGACCGTGGTGCAGGAGGTGCTGCGGCGGACCGGCGTGGCGCGCAGCACGCTGCGCGCGGTGGGCGTCGGCAGCCCCGGCATCGTGGAGGCGGACGGCATGGTGCGGCTGAGCGCGGCGCTGCCCGGCTGGACGGGCATCAACCTCGCCCAGCGGCTGGGCCGTTCGTTCCGCTGCCCGGTGCTGGTGGAGAACGACGCGAACACCGCTGCCGTCGCCGAGCACTGGAAGGGCGCCGCCCGGCACTCGGCGGACGTGGTCTTCGTCCGCGCCGGGCTGAGCCCGGGCGCCGGGTCGCTGATCGGCGGGCGGCTGCACCGCGGCTTCGGCGGCGCGGCGGGCGAGATCGGGGCACTGCACCTGCTGGGCCGGGAGGCGACGCCGGAGAAGCTGCTGAGCGTCACCGGGGAGCCGCTGCACCCGCTGGACGAGCCGGCGGTGGCCGAGGTCTTCTCGCTGGCGCAGGGCGGCGACAAGCGGGCCCGCCGGGCCGTGGACCGGTTCATGCAGCGGCTGGTGCACGACGTCGCCGCGCTGGTGCTGGCCCTGGACCCGGAGCTGGTGGTGATCGGCGGCTGGGCGGCGGGCGTGGACGACGTGCTGGAGCCGCTCCACACCGAGCTGGCCCGCTACTGCCTCAGGCCGCCGGAGGTCGTGCTGTCGCTGCTGGGCGAGGCGGCGGTGGCCACGGGCGCGCTGCGGCTGGCCCTGGACCACCTCGACGAGGAGCTGTTCGCCGTGGAGAGCACGGTCACGGCACGCCGGTGACGGACCGGCCGGGCGGGGTGTGCGCGCCCGGCCCACCCCGCTGCCTGAGTTGCTGCCTGCGTTCTCCCGCTCCGCGCGGAGCCGCCCGCCCGGTCCGTACGACGGGGGCGGCGGCTCAGCTCGCCAGCACCGGCTCGTCGGCGTCGAGGGTGAGCCGGCAGGTGTCCGCGCGGTACGTCGAGACCGCGACGGCGGCGGTGCGCCCCCCGGAGACGTAGCGCGTCGTGACCACCAGCACCGGTGCGCCCGGCAGCCGGTCCAGCTCGCGGGCGTCCTCCGCGCGCGCCGAGCCCAGCTCGACGGTGCGGTCCTGGCCCTCCAGCGGCAGCCGGTACAGCTCGCGCAGCACGGCGCGGGCGCGGATGGCGCCGGCGGAGGTGTCGCCGCGGCTGAAGCCGGGCGCGGAGACACCCGGCACGTAGATCAGCTCAGCCGCGACCGGCTGCCCGTTGCGGCTGCGCGAGCGGTGCACCCGGTGCACCGGCTCCGTCGCGTCCGTGCCGAGCATGCGCGCGACGGCCGCGGGCGGGGCGACCGCGGCGGCGTCGACGGCCTCCCAGCCGTCGTCGCCCTCACCCGGCCACATCTGCCGCGGGGAGCCCACCGGCACACCGACGCGCGGCGGCGCGACCGTCGTCCCGACGCCGCGCCTGCGCTGCAGCCGGCCCTCCAGCTCCAGCTGGTCGAGCGCCTGCCGCAGGGTCGCGCGGGCGACGCCGAAGCGGGCCGCCAGCTCGCGCTCGTTGGGCAGGATCTCCCCCACTGAGAACTCGGACTCCAGCGCCTCGCTGATGACGCCCTTGAGATGCCAGTACTTCAGCTCGGTCACGGTGTCCGGCTGCGTGGTCCCCACCTGATCCTCGCAATCCCCGTCGGCCTGGCCGCCTTTATGCGCGGTTGTTTATGAAAGGTTGTTGCAGTATCTCTCGCCGACAGTAGGACGCCACCCGGACTTGGTCAAGACCAATGCCTCTGCGGTACGGTCCGTCCGGCGATCCGATGGACGGCGGAAAGGCAGCGATGGACCAGGTCACAGTGGTTACCGGGGGCAGCCGCGGCATCGGCGCGGCGATCGTGCGGAGGCTGGCCCGCGCCGGTCACGCCGTCGCGCTCGTCTACGAGCGGGCGGAGGCCGCGGCGGAGGGGGTCGCGGCCGAGGCGCGGGCCGAAGGGGTGGCGTGTGTGGCCGTACGCGCCGACGTCAGCGACGCCGAGCAGGTGGACGCGCTGTTCGACACCGCCCGCGAGCGGCTGGGGCCGGTCACCGGGCTGGTGAACAACGCCGGGATCACCGGGCCGCTGGGCCGGTTCGACGAGACGTCCCTCGACGTGATGCGCCGGGTGCTGGACGTCAACGTCATGGGCACCTTCATCTGCACCCGGCGCGCGGTGCGCGAGATGTCCACCCGGCACGGGGGCGGCGGCGGCGCGATCGTCACCATCTCCTCCGGCGCCGCCTCCCTCGGCAGCCCCGGCGAGTACGTGCACTACGCGGCGAGCAAGGCCGCCGTGGACACCATGACCCTCGGGCTTGCCAAGGAGCTGGGCCCCGAGGGCGTGCGCGTGAACTCCGTGCAGCCCGGGATGACCGTCACCGACATGCACGCGGCGATGGGCGACCCCGAGCGCCCGTGGCGCAACCCGGAGCGGGTGCCGATGCGCCGGCCCGGGGAACCCGAGGAGATCGCCGGCGCGGTGGCGTGGCTGCTGTCCGGGGAGGCGTCGTACACCACGGGTGCGGTGCTGCGGGTCGCCGGCGGGCTCTAGCGGCCGTTCGTCACATGCGGACACCGCCTAGTTTGTCCGGGTTGCGCATGACGTAGATACGCGCGATCCGGCCGTCCCGGAGCTGCGGCACCATGACCGTGTCCGGCTCGCCCTTCGACAGGACCAGCAGCCCGGGCTGGCCGTTGATCTCGCGGAAGACGAACTGCGGCTCCGGCACCGGGTAGGTGGTGCCGCGCGAACCGCCGATGAAGAGCCGTGCGGTGTGCTCGGCGCCCTCGATCACGCGCCTCGGCGCCTTCGCCTTGCCGCCGGTGTCCGAGACCACGTCCACGTCCGTGGCCAGCAGCGCCATCAGCCCCTCCATGTCGCCGCCGGAGGCGGCTTCGAGGAACCGTTCGGTGATGTCGCGCTGCGCGGTGGTGTCCACGTCGAAGCGCGGCTTGCGCTGCGTGACATGCCGCCGGGCCCGGCCGGCGAGCTGGCGCACGGCCTCGTCGGAGCGGTCGAGCATCGCGCCGATCTCCGCGTACGGGAAGCCGAACGCCTCCCGGAGCACGAAGACGGCCCGCTCCAGCGGCGACAGCGACTCCATCACCACGAGCATCGCCAGCGTCACCGACTCGTCGAGCAGGGCGCGCTCCGAGCTGTCCGGCAGCGAGTCGCCGCGGACGTCGGTGGCCAGCGGCTCCGGAAGCCAGGAGCCGACGTACGCCTCCCGCCGGGCCTGCGTCTGGCGCAGCCGGTCGAGGGAGAGGCGGGTGACGATCCGCACCAGATAGCCGCGCGCGTCGCGGACCCGGTCGCGGTCCGCGGCCGACCAGCGCAGCCAGGTGTCCTGCACCACGTCCTCCGCGTCGGCGAACGCGCCGAGCATGCGGTACGCCACGCCCATCAGGACGGATCGGTGCTCCTCGAAGACGTCGACTTCGGTGCCGTATGCCACCCCTCCATATCACCTGATGAGATGCCCACCTGTCCAATCCCGGCCGCTCGTGGATCCCCTCCCCGCGCGGCGCACTTCCCCCGTGTCCCAGGGCAGTTGTTCACTTGTCGTTCGTGTCATGGGCAACACATGCCGGTAGGTCTGACGGCGCACGAAGATCCGCACGTCGACGGGAGACCACGTGAACACGGGAGACAGAGCGACCGGCGGCACCGCGCGCCGTTCAGTGCTGCGCGGCGGCCTCGCCGCATCCGCCGCGCTGGCGGTGCCCGCGCTGTCCGGCAGCGCTCCGGCACAGGCGCTCGCGGGCCGGCCGGAGGCCGCGTGGGGCGTGCAGGTGGGCGATGTGACGGCCCAGGGCGGCACCGTGTGGGTACGGGCCGACCGCCCGGCGCGGATGGTCGTGGAGACCTCCGCGACCGAGTCCTTCCGCACGGTGCAGCGCCGCCCCGGACCGCTGCTCGGCCCGGACACCGACTACACCGGCACCGTACGTCTGCACGGGCTGCCGCCCGGCGAGCAGGTGCACTACCGGGTGGTGCTGGAGGACGCGGCCGACCCGCGCCGCTCCGGCGAACCGGTCACGGGCACGTTCCGTACGGCCCCGGGGAACCGCCAGGACGTGCGCTTCGTCTGGTCCGGCGACGTCGCCGGCCAGGGCTGGGGCATCAACCCCGACCGCGGCGGCTACCGCGTGTTCTCCGAGATGCAGCGGCTCGATCCGGACTTCTTCCTGCACAGCGGCGACACCGTATACGCCGACGGGCCGCTGAGCGCCGAAGTGCCGCTGCCGGACGGCACGGTGTGGCGCAATCTGGTCACCGAGGAGAAGGCGAAGGTCGCCGAGACGCTCGCGGAGTACCGGGGCAACTTCCGCTACAACCTGCTCGACGGGAACCTGCGCCGCTTCAACGCGCAGGTGCCAATCGTGGCGCAGTGGGACGACCACGAGGTGGTCAACAACTGGTATCCGGGCGAGATCCTGACCGACGAGCGCTACACGGAGCGCCGCGCCGACGTGCTCGCGGCCCGCGCCCGGCGCGCGTTCGCCGAGTACTTCCCGGTGCCCACGCTGCGCGCCGACGGCGCCGGCCGGATCTACCGCAGGGTCTCGTACGGCCCGCTGCTCGACGTCTTCGTGCTGGACATGCGCACGTACCGCAACGCCAACTCCGACGGGCTCGCCCCCGACGACGTCCACGGCATCCTCGGCCGCGAGCAACTGGCCTGGCTGAAGCGGGAGCTGGAGCGCTCCCGCGCGGAGTGGAAGATCATCGCCTCCGACATGCCGCTGGGCCTGGTGGTGCTCGACGGCACGAACGTCGAGGCGGTCGCGCAGGGCGACCCCGGCGCACCGCTGGGCCGGGAACTGCAGATCGCCGAGGTGCTGCGGCACATCAAGCACCGGCGGATCACGGGCACCGTGTGGCTGACCGCCGACGTGCACCACACCTCGGCGCAGCACTACGACCCGGCGCGGGCGGGGTTCACGGACTTCGCGCCGTTCTGGGAGTTCGTCACGGGGCCGCTGCACGCGGGCGCGTTCCCCGGCAGCGCGCTGGACGGCACGTTCGGTCCTGAGCGGGTGTTCCTCAAGGCGCCGGAGACGGCCAACGTGGCGCCGAGCCAGGGCTTCCAGTTCTACGGCGAGGTGCAGATCGACGGCGGCAGCCGCGAGTTGACGGTGCGGCTGCGCGAGGAGGGCGGCGCGGTGCTGTTCACGAAGGTGCTGCGGCCGGGGCTCGTGGGGCAGTAGCCGGAGCGGCTGCGTGCCGTCCGGCGGCGGGCCGCCGGACGGCACGTACGCTGCGGGACGTGGACGACTTCACGTACGCCCCGGTCGGCGCCACCCGCGAGGGCCGCACGCTGGCGGGCTTCGACGCCTTCGCGGTACGCACCCGCGTCGGCTCGGGCCCGGCGGCGTACCGGGCGGCCACCGAGGCGGTGCTGACGTTCCGGATGCACCGGGCGGTCGGGGTCACCATCGACGCGGACGAGCCGCGCGCCGCGCCCGGCGTGCGGCTCGTCGTCGGCCTCGGCCGGCGCCCGCTGCGTATCCTCGCGCCCTGCCGCGTGGTGTGGGCGGAGCAGGGCGAGCGGCGCGCCGGTTTCGGGTACGGGACGCTGGCGGGGCACCCGGAGACGGGTGAGGAGGCGTTCGTCGTGGAGCGGGCGGAGGACGGCGCCGTCTGGCTGACCGTCACGGCGTACAGCCGGCCGGCCGCGCGGTGGGTGGCAACCATGGGGCCGCTGTTGGGCGTCTTCCAGCGCGCGTACGCACGGCGCTGCGGCCGGGTACTGCGGCGGCTCACGAACGACGGCTGAAAACCGACCCCACGGGTCCGATTCGCCCTTTACCATCCGGCCACAGCTCGTTCTTGATCACGCAATACCCGTCCGGAAAGCTGGAGTTCATGGCCGATCACACCGCACCGACGGAGGGCCCGCGCCGCGTGCCCGCAGCGCCGGGCCCGTACCCGGCCGCCGCCGTGGCCCGGCCGGGCGACCACCCCCTGCCCGACCGCCGCCCGCGGGTGCGCCCGCCGCGCCGCCGCGACGCGACGGGGCCGCGCGCCACCCGCCTGCTCACGGTCCGCGAGGCGGGGCCGGAGGACCACGACGCCGCGGTGGCGATGCACCGGCGCTGCTCCCGGCGGACGCTGGCCATGCGCTACCAGGGCCCGCCGGGCGAGGCCGACGGCTATCTGCGGCACCTGCTGAGCCCGCACTTCGGCCGGACGCTGGCGGTGCAGACGGCCGGCGGCCGGCTGGTGGCCCTCGGCCACCTGCTGTGGGACGGCGACGAGGCGGAGGTGGCGCTGCTCGTGGAGGACGCCTGGCAGCGCCGCGGCCTCGGCACGGACCTGCTGCGGCGGCTGCTGGCGACGGCGGCGGGCATGGGCTACGGCACCGTGTACGTGGTGGCGCGGGCGCTGGACGCCGCCCTGGCCGCCACCGTACGCAAGGCGGGCGTACCGCTGGAGTACCAGGTGGACGGCGCGACGCTGATCGTCACCGCCCATCTGGACGAGCGGCTCAGCCCCGCGGCGCGTCCCGCCGGGCACCGCTGACGGCGGCGGTTTCAGCGGTGTCAGCGCCGTCAGTCCCCTCCGCCCGCGGGTCCGCGGCGGCGTCGAGCGCCGCGCTCAGGTCCGCCCACAGGTCGTCCACGTCCTCCAGCCCGACCGACATCCGCAGCAGCCGCTCGCCGATCCCGCCAGAGCGGCGGTCGGCGGGGTCGACGATGCGGTGGCTGATCGAACCCGGGTGCTGGATGAGGGTGTCGACGCTGCCGAGACTCACCGCCGGGGTGATCAGCCGCACGGCGGCGATGACCGCGTGCGGGTCGCCGCGCACCTCGAAGGCGACCATCGCGCCGCCGAGCCGCGGATAGCGCACCCGGGTCACCGCCGGGTGGCCGGCGAGCCGGCGGGCCAGTTCGGCGGCGGCCCCGGACTGGGCCCGTACCCGTACCGGAAGGGTCGACAGGCCGCGCAACAGCAGGTAGCCGGCGAGCGGGTGCAGCACGCCGCCGGTGGAGAAGCGGATCCGGCGCAGCGCGCCGGCCAGTTCCCCGTCGCAGGCGACGACCCCGCCCATCACGTCGCCGTGGCCGCCGAGGTACTTGGTGGCGCTGTGCAGCACCAGCCGGGCGCCGTGCTCGGCGGGGCGCTGCAGGACGGGGGTGGCGAAGGTGTTGTCGACGAGCAGCGGGACCGAGCCGCAGGAGTACGCGACGGCCCTCACGTCCGTCTCGGCGAGCGTGGGGTTCGCCGGGGTCTCGACGAGCACCAGGCCGGTGTCCGGGCGGATGGCGTCGGCGACGCCCGCCGGTTCTGTCCAGGTCACCTCGGTGCCCAGCAGCCCGCTGTCGAGCAGGTGGTCGCTGCACCCGTAGAGCGGCCGGACGGCGACGACGTGCCGCAGGCCGAGGCCGGCCCGTACCAGCAGGCAGGCGCTGAGCGCGGCCATCCCGCTGGCGAACGCGACGGCGGACTCGGTGCCATCCAGCCGCGCAAGGGCCTGTTCGAAGCGGGCGACGGTGGGATTGCCGAGCCGGCCGTAGACCTGCGGTCCTTCGAGCGGAGCGCCGGTGGCGGCGAACTCGTCGATACGGGCGGCTTCGCCCTTGCTGTCACGGGAGGGGTAGGTCGTGGACAGGTCGAGCGGGGCGGCGTGCAGGCCGAGGGCGGCGAGGTCGTCGCGGCCCGCGTGCACGGCCTCGGTGGCGAGTGAACGCGTCGGGATCTCCATGCCCCGATGCTGAAGCTGGTACGGGCTGGTGCGGGTGAGGCCCGTGCTACGTTCGGCCGATGGCCGATTCGCCTGCTCTCGATCCGGTGGACCTGGAGATTCTGCGGGTGCTGCAGAACGACGCCCGGACCACCAACCGCGATCTGGCCGCCGCCGTGGGCGTCGCGCCGTCCACCTGCCTGGACCGCGTGGCCCGGCTGCGCCGCGCCGGCGTGATCACCGGCCACCGGCTCGCGCTCGACCCGGCGCGGCTCGGCCGCGGTCTTCAGGCGCTGCTGTCGGTGCAGGTGCGTCCGCACCGCCGCGACCTGATCGGCCCGTTCGTCGAACGGGTCCGCTCGCTGCCCGAGTCCCGCGCGCTGTTCCACCTCACCGGGCCGGACGACTACCTCCTGCACGTCGCCGTACGCGACGCGGCGGACCTGCAGCGTCTGGTGCTGGACGAGTTCACCTCCCGCCGGGAGGTGGTCCGGGTGGAGACGCGGCTGGTCTTCCAGCACTGGGAGTGCGGTCCGCTGCTGCCTCCGCAGGCGTGACGCCGTTTCGGTGATGACGCCGCCTGCCCCCGTGTACGAGGATGGCCCGCATGCCCGACTCCACGAACCAGCGACTGCCCCGGCAGGTGGCGGACGCCTACGTCGACGACCTGATCGACCTCGACCCCATCAGCGGCACGATGCTCGGCGTGCCGGAGAGTTCCCGTACCCTCCCCGACTTCTCCCCCGACGGCCAGCAGGCCGTAGCCGAGCTGGGCCGCGCCACCCTTGCGGCCCTCGACGAGGCCGAGCGGCTGCCCGGCGCGGACACCGACGCGGAGCGGCGGTGCGGACGGCTGCTGCGGGAGCGGCTGACCGCCGAACTCGCCGTCCACGACGCGGAGGAGGGCCTGCGGGCCGTCAGCAACATCCACTCCCCCGTGCACCTGATGCGCGAGTGCTTCACGCTGATGCCGACCGCCCGCGAGGACGACTGGGCGGACATCGCCGCCCGGCTGCGGGCGGTCCCGGCGGCGGTCGAGGGCTACCGGCAGTCGCTGGCCGAGGGCGTGGGCAAGGGGCTGTTCGGCGGGCCGCGGGCGACCGCGACGTTCACCGGCCAGCTCACCGAGTGGGCGGGCGACGGCCGCGGCTGGTTCGGCGACCTGACCGCCGCCGGCCCCGAGTCGCTGCGCGGGGAGCTGGACGCCGCGGCGGGCGAGGCCACCGCCGCCGTGGGCGCCCTGCGCGACTGGATGCGCGACGTGTACACGCCCGCCGCGGCCGGCTCGCCCGACGTCGTCGGGCGCGAACGCTACGCCCGCTGGTCGCGCTTCTTCAACGGCGCGGACCTCGATCTGGACGAGTCGTACGCGTACGGCTGGTCCGAGTACCACCGGCTGCTCGGCGAGATGAAGACCGAGGCCGCCAAGATCCTGCCCGGCGCCGCCACCCCGTGGGAGGCGCTGAAGCACCTGGACGAGCACGGCGCCCACATCGAGGGCGTGGACGCCGTCCGCGACTGGCTGCAGGGGATCATGGACGAGGCCATCGAGGCCCTCGACGGCACGCACTTCGACCTGGCCGGGCCGGTGCGCCGGGTGGAGTCCCGGATCGCCCCGCCCGGCGGCGCCGCCGCGCCGTACTACACGCCGCCCGCCGAGGACTTCTCCCGCCCCGGGCGCACCTGGCTGCCGACGATGGGCGAGACCCGCTTCCCCGTCTACGACCTGGTCTCCACCTGGTACCACGAGGGCGTGCCGGGGCACCATCTGCAGCTCGCCCAGTGGGTGTACGTCAAGGACCAGCTCTCCCGCTACCAGTCGACGCTCGGCTGGGTCAGCGCCAACTGCGAGGGCTGGGCGCTGTACGCGGAACGGCTGATGGACGAGCTGGGCTTCCTCACCGACGCGGAGCGGCGGCTCGGCTATCTGGACGCGCAGATGATGCGCGCCGCGCGCGTGATCGTCGACATCGGCATGCACCTGGAGCTGCCGATCCCGGGCCACTCCCCCTTCCACCCGGGCGAGCGGTGGACGCCGGCGCTGGCGCAGGAGTTCTTCGGGATGCACAGCGGGCGGCCCGCGGACTTCGTGGAGAGCGAGCTGACGCGCTACCTGTCGATGCCGGGGCAGGCCATCGGCTACAAGCTCGGTGAACGGGCCTGGCTGCGCGGCCGGGACGCAGCGCGCAAGGCGCGCGGCGCGGAGTTCGACGCCAAGGCGTGGCACATGGCCGCGCTGTCGCAGGGCTCGCTCGGGCTGGACGACCTGGAAGCCGAGCTGTCGGCGCTGTGAATCCGGGTGAGCCCGGGTGAGCGCGGATCAATCCGGGCAGCCCGGGTGAACCCGGCGTGAGGCGGCGGCCGTGACCCCTGCGGGGTCGCGGCCGTATGCCTCTCCGCGGCCCGGAGCCGTGCGGCCGGTCAGCGGTCGGCGGCCGTGCGGTGCCGTACGTACGAGCCCGAGCGGCCCTTGACGACCTCCAGCTGGGCGGGGATCCGCCGGCGCAGCTCCGGCACGTGGCTGACGATGCCCACCGTGCGGTCACGCTCGCGCAGCGCGTCGAGGACGTCCAGCACCTCGTCCAGGGTCTGTTCGTCCAGGCTGCCGAAGCCCTCGTCGATGAAGAGGGTGTCGAGCCTGACGCCCCCCGACTCCTCGGCGACCACGTCGGACAGCCCGAGGGCCAGGGCGAGGGAGGCGAAGAACGACTCGCCGCCGGAGAGGGTGGCGGTGTCCCGCTCGGTGCCGGTCCAGGCGTCCACGACGTGCAGCCCGAGGCCGTGGCGCCCCCGCCCGCTCGTCCGCTCGTCCGAGTGCATCAGCGTGAACCGGCCGGACGACATCCGCGCCAGCCGGGCCGTCGCGGCAGCCGCGACCTGTTCGAGCCGGGCGGCCAGCACGTACGACTCCAGCCTCATCTTCCGCTCGTTCTCCGCGGACGTGCCGGCCGCCAGCGCTGCGAGCCGGGACACCCGGTGGTGCCGCGTACGCAGCGGGGCGAGCCGGCGCACCCGGTCGGCGGCCTCGGCGGAGAGCCCGGCCAGGGCGTCGCACCGCTCGCGCGCGTTGTCACGGGCGGTCGCGGTGGTACGCAGCCGGCGGCCCGCGGCGGCGAACGACTCCTCGGCGGCGGCGACGGCGGCCGGTGGCCGCGCGGCAGCCGCGGCGGCACGCGGCTCGGCCAGGGCCTCGGCCACGGCCGCCTCCTCGGCCTGCCACTCCTCCAGCCGCGCTTCCACCTCCCGCAGCGCGGCCAGTTCGAGCAGCGCGGCGGCGGCCTCCTCAGGGGTCTCGAAGCCGGCGCGGTAGGCGGCGTCGGCGACGCGGGCGTCGGCGTCCTTGCTGCGGTCGGCGGCTGCCGCGGCCTCGCGGGCGGCGCGGGCGGCGACGGCCAGCCGGTCGGCCAGCGAGGTCAGTTGGGCCGCGCGCTCCTCGACACCGGCGGCACCGCCGCGGGCGTCTTCCACCTCGGCGTCGCGGGCCGCCCGCTCGGCGGTCAGCGCGTCGGCCCGGGACGCGCGGGCGGCGGCGCGGCTCTCGGCCTGCCGCCGGGCGCGGACGCGGCGGGCGTGCTCCTCGTGCGCCTGGTCCAGTTGCTCGCGTACGGCCAGGGCGCCGGCGGCCAGCTCCCGGGCCCTGAGCAGCTCCCCGGCCACCTGCTCGACGGCGGCGGCCAGCGCGTCCCGGCTCTCCTGGCCCGCCGCCTCGGCGGCGGCGTCACGGGCCTGCCGCAGCGAGTCCAGCCGCAGGGCGGCCTCTTCGCGGACGCGCTCGGCGGCGCAGTACGCGGCCAGGGCCTCGTTCTCCTCGCGCTCGCCGACGTGGGCGCCGTCGGCGCGGGCGGGGGCCGGGTGCGCGGCGGAGCCACAGACGGGGCAGGGCTCGCCGTCCGCGAGCCGGGCGGCCAGCTCGGCCGCCATGCCGTCCAGGCGCCGCTCCTTCAGCCGCAGCCAGGTCTCGTGCGCCTGCCCGGCGCGCTCGCCGGCGTCGAGGTGCGCGCGCCGGGCCTCGTCCGCCTGGCCGTCCAGGTCGTCGCGGCGCTCGGCGGCGTCGAGGCGGCGGCCGGCGCTCTCGTGCTCGGCGGCGAGCTGTTCCGCGCGCGTGGCCGCGCCCTGGGCCTCGTCCACGCGGCGCTGGAGGCCGCCGCGCAGGGCGTCCCAGTTGTCGAGCCAGCCCGCGGCCTCGCGCTGCACGCCCTCGTCAGCGCGGGACTCCTCGTCCAGCACGGTGAGTTCACGGGCGATCTCGGCGCTGCGGGCCTCGGCGGCGCGGGCGGCGTCGAGGGCACCCAGCTCCTGCCGGCTGCGGGCCTCGTGCGCGGCGAGCTGCTCGGGGCCGCCGCCGGCGACGGTCCCGGGCAGCGCGGCGCGGGCCGCCTCCTCGGCCCCGGTGGCGCGGCGGGCCGCGGCGGCGGCCTGGTCGCGCAGGTCCAGGGCGGGCGCCACGGCGGCGGCGGCCCGGGCGCGGCGCAGCTTCTCGCCGAGCGCAGCGCGCTCCTGCTGCCGTCCGGCCAGCGCCTGCTGCCGCTGCCGGGCGTCGGCGTGCAGCCGCTGCAGCCGGGCGAGTTCGCGGACGTCCTGAAGGTGGCCGTCCGCCGCCGCGTGGGCGGACTCCGCGGTACGCAGCGACAGGTCCGCGGCGTCCGCAAGTTCGCGGGCGGTGGCGCGGGCGACGGCCGCGTACGCGAGCACGCCGCCGGCGAGATCGGCCTCGCCCGGCTTGGCGGCGTCGGGTGACCAGCCGTCCGGGTCGCCGCCGGCGGCCGGACCGCCGGCCTGCCGGATGCGGTGGGCCAGGTGCAGCAGCCGCTCGTCGCCGTCGCGGACGGCCTCCTGGGAGCGGCGGCGCAGCTCGGCGAGGTGGTCCTCGACGGCGGCGAAGCGGCCGGTGTCGAAGAGGCGGCCCAGCAGCTTGGCCCGGGCTTCGGCATCGGCGCGCAGGAAGCGCGCGAAGTCGCCCTGCGGGAGCAGCACGACCTGGCAGAACTGCTCGCGGGTCATGCCCAGCAGGCGGCCGACCTCCTCGCCGATCTCCTGGTGCGAGCGGCTGAGGCCACGCCACTCGCCGGCCGCCGGGTCGCGCTCGCGCAGCAGGCTGGTGGCCCGCTCCGTGGTGACGCCGGTGCCGTTGCGCTTGGGGCGCGGCTGGGCGGGCCTGCGGGTGACCTCCAGCCGGCGGCCCGCGATGGTGAAGTCGAGGGTGACCTCGGTCGGGGTGTGCGGCTCGGCATGGTCGCTGCGCAGCGCGCCGCCCTGGCGGGCGCCGGGCACGCCGCCGTACAGGGCGTAGCAGACGGCGTCGAGGACGGAGGTCTTGCCGGCGCCGGTGGCGCCGTGCAGCAGGAAGATGCCGGCGCCGGACAGGGCGTCGAAGTCGACCTCCTGCGCGCCGGCGAAGGGGCCGAAGGCGGCGACCGCGAGCCGGTGGAGCCTCATCGGGCCGTCTCCTCGCGCGCGTCGGCGGTCCGCACGGCGTCGAACGCGGCGTGCAGCACGGCCCGCTCGTCCGCCGTCGCCGCGGCGCCGGGTCTGACATGCGCCACGAAGTCCTCGGCGATCTGGCGGTCGTCGCGGCCCCTGAGACGGGCGGCGTACGACGCGGCGCCGGCCGTGCCGTCCGCGGCCTCGGGGGCGAAGACGAGGCTGACGACGTGCGGGAAGCGCTCCGCGAGGCGGGCCATCGGCTCGTGCGGCCGGGCCGCGTCGGTGAGCGTGGCCTCGACCCAGGCGCCCTCGTGCGGCGTCAGATCCGGGTCGGCGAGCAGGTCCGCCAGCCGGCCGTGCAGCCGCGCCAGGGGCCGCGGCACGGGCGTCTCGACGCGCTCGGCGGTGACGCCGCCGTCGGCGTCGAGGTCCACCAGCCACGTCGACTTGCGGTGGGCGGCTTCGGAGAAGGAGTACGCGAGCGGGGAGCCCGAGTAGCGCACGCGCTCGGCGAGGGTCTGGCAGCGGTGCAGGTGGCCCAGCGCGACGTAGTCGACGCCGGCGAAGACGGCGGCGGGCACGGAGGCGACGCCGCCGACGGTGATGTCCCGTTCGCTGTCGGACGCATGACCGCCGGTGACGAAGGCGTGCGCGAGGACGACGGAGCGGGTGCCGGCCGGGCGGGCGGCGAGGTCGGCGCGCACCCGGTCCATGGCGGCGGAGAGCACGGCGGTGTGACCGCCGCGGGGGGTGGCGAACTCCTCGCGTACCAGCGCCGGTTCGAGGTACGGCAGCCCGTAGCACGCCACGTCCCCGGCGTCGTCCCGCAGCAGGACGGGCTCGCCGACGCCCGCCGGGTCGGTGCGCAGATGGA
Organism: Streptomyces sp. CNP082; assembly: GCF_059570535.1. NCBI lineage: Bacteria > Bacillati > Actinomycetota > Actinomycetes > Kitasatosporales > Streptomycetaceae > Streptomyces > Streptomyces sp. CNP082. Next base: position 1,992 of record NZ_JCANSZ010000052.1, on the reverse strand, counting down.
CGCCCGCGCGGTCCAGCAGCCCGGCGCCGACACCGAGCCGGCGCGCCGAGTCGTGGTTCCCGGAGATCATGACGACCGGCACGCCCAGCTCCGCGAGCCGGTGCAGCGCGCCGTCGAACAACTCCACGGCGGCCAGCGGCGGCAGGGCACGGTCGTAGACGTCCCCGGCGACGAGCACCGCCTCGACGCCGCGCTCGGCCACCACGGCGACGAGGTGGTCGAGGAACGCGGCCTGGGCGTCGAGGAGGCTGACCCGGTGGAACGAGCGGCCCAGGTGCCAGTCCGAGGTGTGCAGGAAGCGCATGACGCCCGACTGTATCTGCGCGGTACGACACCCGCGCAGGCACCAGCCGTCTCACCCGGTGCCGTACACCTCGTCGCCGGGCCGGAGTTCGGCGCTTCCGGCGGTGGCGTCGGCCAGCCAGGAGCGGAACTCGTCGAGTTCCCCGGCGGGTACGGCCACGTCGATCTCGGCGTTCTCGCCGTACGCCACGCCGCGCACGGCGCGCCCGGCGGCATGCAGGTGGCCGAGCACCTTGCCGGCCCGCCCGTGGTCGACGGTGACGGTGACCAGCCGCATCCGCAGCCGCGTGACGGTGCCCATCGCGTCCACGGCGGCGCCGACCGCGCCACCGTAGGCGCGGATGAGCCCGCCGGCGCCGAGCTTGGTGCCGCCGAAGTAACGGGCGACGACGGCGACGACATAGCGCAGCTCGCGGCGGAGCAGCAGTTGCAGCATGGGCAGCCCCGCGGTGCCGCCGGGCTCGCCGTCGTCGCCGGACTTCTGCACCCCGGCGTCGGCGCCGATGACGTACGCGAAGCAGTGGTGGGTGGCGTCCGGGTACGCGGCGCGCACCCGGGCGAGGACGGCCTGCGCCTCGGCTTCGGTGGCCGCGGGGGCGAGGGTGCACACGAACCGGGAGCGGTTCACCTCGGTCTCGTGCACGCCCTCCCGGGCGACGGTCTGATACCCCTCGCGCATCCCGCCACCCTAGCCCCGCCGCCGCCCGCGCCCGCGCCGGGCCGACCGGAGGAATCGGGGCCCGGCCGGCGGTGTTGGACGGATCATGTACGCAGACCAGGAGACCATCCGCAGAATCCTGACCTCGACCTGCGACACCTGGGCGGTGGTCGGCCTGTCCAACAACACCTCACGCGCGGCCTACGCCGTGGCGCGGGTGCTCCAGCGCTTCGGCAAGCGCATCGTGCCGGTGCACCCCAAGGCGGAGACGGTGCACGGCGAGCAGGGCTACGCGTCGCTCGCGGACATCCCGTTCGCCGTGGCGGCAGTGTCATGAGGCAGTGATCCAACGCCTACCAGCAGACGCGGATCGACGCGGCCCTCGACCCGCAGCGGGGGCAGGGCCCTCGCCGGAGGAACCGGAGTCCATCCGCCAGAAGATCCATGACCGCCACCACCGAGCCACTGGCGACATCCTTCAGCCCCTCTCAACCCGGTGGGCCATGCACATTCTGCTGGCGCCGAACTCGATCCGGGACTGTAAATAGAACGGACACACCCCGCAGTGGCGGCATGGCGACCACGGGCTCCAGGCGCACTTGGCGGTGAAGGTGCACGCCATGCTCTCCCCGCCCGCGGCGGCGAGGTGACGGGCCCGGCCGGGCGGCCGGGCCCGCCGGGCGCCGGTGTCACAGCAGGCCCCAGAACTGCGCGGTGTAGAAGCTGGAGCAGATGCGGTCCGGGTAGTACGTGCCCGCGGTGCCGCACTGCCCGGGCGCCGTACCCGGGTCGACGGCCAGGCCGTGGCCCATGCCCGAGACCGTGTACGTCTCCACCACCGGGCGGCCGGACGCGTCCTGGTACGAAGCCCTCGTCGTGCCGCCCGGCAGCGCCGTCGTCTCCGCGGGCGTCTGACCCGTACCCCAGACGTCCGTCCACTGGTCACGCGACTCGGCCGCGTTCGCCGGCACCACCGTGGTGTCGCCCGTGCCGTGCCAGACCGCCACCCGCGGCCACGGCCCGCCCCAGCC
>NZ_JCANSZ010000051.1:0-51789 GCF_059570535.1 Streptomyces sp. CNP082 | reverse complement strand
GGCCCTGCCGGGTGCGAGCACGGAGGGGGCGGCTGCCTAATGCTGTTGTCAAGCTGTGAGGTGGAGAGGCGGCCGGGCTTGGTAGGGGTGGCGGTCGCGCAGGATTGCGTGGAGGACGTTGACTTTTCGGCGGGCCAGGGCGGTCAGGGCTTGGTGATGGCGTTTGCCCTNGGCTCGTTTGCGGTCGTCGAAGGTCCGCGAGGCCGGATCGCGCTGGATGGAGCAGAGCGTTGCCTGGCAGAAGATCCGCTTGAGGGCCTTGTCGCTGCCGGTGGCGCTGCGCGAGTGGCGGACTTTCCCGGACTGGGAGAGCGCAGGCGCCAGGCCGGCCGCGGCGGCGAGCGCGTCACCGCTGGCGAAGCGGTGGATATCGCCGACGAGGGCGGGGAACTCGGCGGTCAGTGTGGCCCTCATCCCCGGCAGGCTGCGGATGAGGGCCCCGTCAGGGTGGATGCCGGCCAGTCCTTCGGTCTCGGCCTCCAGGGTGGTGAGCCGGTCCTTGCCGGCGAGGAGTTCACCGGCGAGTTCCCGGATGAGCATCGCGGTGCGGCGCTCGCCGACGACGGCGGTGCGCTGAGCGTTCGCCGAACAGGCCGCGGCCTGGGCCAGGGTTTGGGCAAGGGGCTGTCTGACACCGCGTTTGCGCAGGCAGTCGGCGATACGGCTGGGTCCGGCCCGGCGGATCTGGGCCTAGGTGACGTAGTGGCCGAGCAGGATCAGGGCCGACTTGCGGGTCGGGTCTGTGGCCCGTTCCAGCCCGGGATGGATGCCGGTGAGCAGGTCACGCAGCCGGGCGGTGCAGGCGGTTGCGTCCNTGACCAGTGTGGTGCGGTTGCTGACCAGCAGCCGCAGTTCCACGGCGGTCTCTTCCGGCAGCTCGACAGTGCGCAGGTCGTCACGGAGCATGACCTGTTCGGCGATGACCTACTCCTTCCGCCTGTCCTCGCCCTCCACAGCGATGATCCGCAGCGCCTGATCACCAGTCCGGAACAAGTGGCGGGGCAGGGGGATCAGCCGCCTGAGCCATCCAGGGCAGCCAGCATGAAAGCCATCCCTGCCCCACCCGCGCAGTCCCAGAGTCGCGAACTCCCGGGACCCACTCAAGAAGGTAGGACCGCATGAGCGCGGAGAACGTCAACGCGGGGCGGCATACGGGTGCGGGCTCTGGCGGCACGGAACCAGACACGGACGGGGGCGTGGGCACGGACGCGGGTCTGGGCGCGGACGCGGGTGCCCGCTCCGGCGCGGGCGCGGGCCATGGCGCAAGCGCGGGCGTGGGCCTTCGCGGCGCGGATGCCGGGACCGGTGCCGGCGAAGGCGCCCCGGCGGGGGACTGGCCGCTGTGGGAGGTGTTCGTCCGCAGCAGACGCGGCCTGTCGCACGTGCACGCCGGCTCGCTGCACGCCCCGGACGCCGCCATGGCCCTGCGCAACGCCCGCGATCTCTACACCCGGCGCCAGGAGGGCGTCTCGGTGTGGGTCGTGCCGTCGGCGGCGGTCACGGCCTCCTCACCCGACGAGAAGGACCCGTTCTTCGCGCCCGCCGCCGACAAGCCGTACCGCCACCCGACGTTCTACGAGCTGCCGGAGGGGGTGCGGAACCTGTGAGCACCGCCCCGGACCCGGCCCCCGCCGCCCCGGCACCCGCCTCCACCACCGCCGAGCCCGCCACCGCCGAGCCGGCCATCGCGGGCCCCGCCGCCGCGGGTGCGCTGGCGCTGGGGGACGACGCGCTGGTGCTCTCCCACCGGCTCACGGAGTGGACCGGTCACGCGCCGGTCCTGGAGGAGGAGGTCGCCCTCGCGAACATCGCGCTCGACCTCCTCGGCCAGGCGCGCACGCTGCTGTCCCTCGTCGGCGACGAGGACGAGCTGGCGTTCCTCCGCGAGGAACGCGCCTTCCGCAACGTCCAGTTGGCCGAGCAGCCGAACGGCGACTTCGCGCACACCATCGCCCGCCAGCTCTACTTCTCCGTCTATCAGGAGCTGCTGTACGGGCAGTTGGCCGCGGACGGCGAGGCGGCACCGCTGGCGCCGCTCGCGGCGAAGGCGGTCAAGGAGGTCGCGTACCACCGCGACCACGCCGAGCAGTGGACGCTGCGCCTCGGCGACGGCACCGAGACCTCGCACGCCCGGATGCGCGCCGGCCTCGACGCCCTCTGGCGGTACACGGGCGAGCTGTTCCGGCCCGTCGAGGGACTGGCGGTGGACTGGGCCGGGCTGGAAGCGGCGTGGCTGGACACCGTGGGCGACGTGCTGGCGCGCGCCACGCTCACGCTGCCCGAGGGCCCGCGCGGCACGGGCTGGTCGGCAGGCGCCGGACGGGAGGGCGTGCACACGGAGCCGTTCGGCCGGATGCTCGCGGAGATGCAGCATCTGCACCGCAGCCACCCGGGGGCGTCATGGTGACGGACACGGAGACGAACGCGGACCCGTCGCCGGCGACCCCGCTGGAGGAGCGGCTGCGGGAGCTGGCCGGCAGCGTGCCGGACCCGGAGCTGCCGATGCTCACGCTCGCGGAGCTGGGCGTGGTGCGCGGGGTGCGCAGGACCGGGGCGGCGGCGGTGGAGGTCGAGCTGACCCCGACGTACACGGGCTGCCCGGCCGTGGAGGCCATGGCCGAGGACATCGAGCGGTTGCTGCGCGAGCGCGGCGGGATGACGGACGTGCGCGTCCGGCGCGTGCTGGCCCCGGCGTGGACGACGGACGACATCACGCCGGAGGGCCGCCGCAAGCTGGCGGAGTCGGGCATAGCCCCGCCCCGCACCACCCGGCCGTCCGGCCCGGTGCCGGTGACGCTGAGCCCGCGACAGGGCGTGCCTGCGGCCACCCCTGCGCACACAGGAAAGGCCGAGCCCGTGCGCTGTCCGCACTGCGGCTCGGCCGATACCGTCCTGCTCTCCCCGTTCTCGTCTACAGCCTGCAAGGCGCTGTGCCGCTGCACCGACTGCCTTGAGCCCTTTGACCACTTCAAGGAGCTGACTTGAACCCTCCCCAGCCGAAGCAGGGGATTCCTGGCTCAGGAAGCCCGGCGGGTCAGCGACCCGAAAGGTCTTACACCCTCAACACCAGCCGGGACGGAACCCGCCCGGTTTGATGCAACAAGCTCGGAGGTGCATGTGCTGTCTTGGCTCTCGATCAGCACGCACAGGATGCTTGGTTCTCGCAACCCGCGTCCAGGGCGTTACCAGACGCTGATCCAGCCTGAAGGCGGATCGACTTACCCTCTTCTGCTCCCCAGGAGTCCGATTCATCCCCGGCCTGATCGCCAAGGCATCCTGGGAGGAAACACGTGACCTCCGCCGCCGCACCCCGGGGGCACGCCGTCTTCCACGACCTCAAGGTCGCCGACGTCCGCCGCCTCACGGACGACTCCGTCGCCGTCACCTTCGCCGTGCCGCCCGAGCTGCGCACCGCGTACAGCTTCCGCGCCGGGCAGCACGTCGCCCTGCGGATCCCCACCGGCACCGACGGCGGCGCCAGCGACCGGCGGACGTACTCGATCTGCTCCCCCGAGGACCCCGAGCCCGCCGAGCTGACCGTCGGCGTCCGCGAGGTCGCCGGCGGCGCCTGCTCGCCGTACGTCAACCGGCAGCTCGCGCCGGGGGAGACCCTGCCCGTGCTCACCCCCGCCGGCCGCTTCGGGCTGCGCGGCGCCGCCGTCCCCGACGGGCGCTACGGCGCGGTGGTCGGCGGCAGCGGCATCACCCCCGTGCTCTCCCTCGCCGCGACCCTCCTCGGGCGCGACCCCGCGGCCCGCTTCTGCCTCGTCCGCAGCGACCGGTCCACCGACTCCGCGATGTTCCTGGAGGAGGTCGCCGACCTCAAGGACCGCTATCCCGACCGGCTGCAGGTCGTGCAGTCGCTCAGCCGCGAGGAGCAGCAGGCGGGGCTGCCCGCCGGGCGGCTGGACGCGGCGCGGCTGGCGGAGCTGCTGCCCGCGCTGCTGCCGGTGGCGGAGGTCGCGGGCTGGTTCCTGTGCGGGCCCTTCGGGCTCATCCAGCAGGCGGAGCGCGGGCTGCGCGCCCTCGGCGTGCCCCGCGGCCGGATCCACGAGGAGATCTTCCACGTGGACGACGCCCCCGCCCCGCAGCCGGCCGCCGGCACGGCGCCCGAGCACAGCACGCTGACCGCCACCCTCGCGGGCCGCTCCGGCAGTTGGCCGCTGCGGCCGGGCGAGAAGCTGCTCGACGCGGTGCTCCGGGCCCGGCCGGACGCCCCGTACGCGTGCAAGGGCGGCGTCTGCGGTACGTGCCGGGCGTTCCTGGTCCGCGGCGAGGTCCGGATGGACCGCAGCTACGCGCTGGAGCCGGACGAGCTCGCCGCCGGATACGTGCTGGCCTGCCAGTCGCACCCGGTGACGGAGCAGGTGGAGCTGGACTTCGACCGCTGAGCCGCTGAGCCGCTGAGCCCGGGGGTGCGGAGGCGTCAGAGCACGTGGCCGGGGGCACCGCCGTCGTTCACGACCGCCCGCCCGGCGGCGGCCCACGCCTCCATGCCCCCGGCGACGTTGACGGCGTCGATCCCCTGCTGCGCCAGATACATCGCCACCTGCGCCGAGCGCCCGCCGGAGCGGCAGATCACGTTGATCCGGCCGTCCTGCGGCGCCGCCTCGGTCACCTCGCCGTAGCGCGCGGCGAACTGGCTCATCGGGACGTGCAGGGCGCCCTCGGCGTGGCCGGCCTGCCACTCGTCGTCCTCACGGACGTCCAGCAGAAAGGCGGCCTCCGTCAGCTCGTCGATGGCGACCGTGGGTACGTGACCAAAGCTCATACCCCCGACGCTACCTGACCGCCGCCCGGCTCCCCCGGCCCCGTCTGCCAGGCCCCCGCCCGGCCCCGCCTCAGCCGCGGGCCAGCTCCGCGAGCGTGGCTTCCTTCTCCGCCACCCGCACCAGCAGCTCCTCGGCGATCTCCTCCAGCAGCCGGTCCGGGTCGTCGGGCGCCAGCTTCAGCATCTGGCCGATCGCCCCCTCCTCCAACTGCTTCGCGACCGACACCAGCAGCTCCTTGCGCTGGGCCAGCCACTCCAGCCGCGCGTACAGCTCCTCGGTGCGGCTGCGCCGGGGCTCCTCGGCCGCGGGCCCGGCCTCCCACTCCGCCTTGAGCGCGGTCAGCGCGGCCACGTCCCCGGAGGCGTACGCGGTGTTCACGCGGGCGATGAACGCGCTGCGCCGGTCCGACTCGTGCTCGTCCTGCGCGAGGTCGGGGTGCGCCATGCGGGCCAGCTCGCGGTAGATCCGGCGGGCCTCCTCGCTGGGCCGCACCCGCGGCGGCGGCGATACGGGCCGGCCGGTGAGCATGTCGGCGGCCTCCGGCGAGAGCCCGTCGGAGTCGAGCCAGCCGCCGAACAGCTCCTCGACGCCGGGCATCGGCATCACCAGCGCCCGCGCCTCGTCGGCACGGCGCTTGTCCTCCGGGTCGCCGGTCTGCTCGGCCCGGGCCTCGGCGATGAGGGCGTCCAGCTCGTCGAGGCGGCTGTACATGGGGCCGAGGCGCTGGTGGTGGAGGCGGGAGAAGTTGTCGACCTCGATACGGAACGTCTCGACGGCCACCTCGAACTCGATGAGGGCCTGCTCCGCGGCGCGTACGGCGCGATCCAGGCGCTCGGCACCGCTGTCGCCGCCGTCCCCATCCCCGGCGCGGGCGTGCTCGTCGTCGGAGGGCGTCTGCTCGTCGGGTTCCGCGGGTTCCGTCACCCCGCAAGCGTACGGGGTGGGCCCCGGCGTGAGGCGGCCAGTTCCGCGAGGAGTGACCCGCCGCATACGGACCGCGCCCACCCAGCGCCCACCCAGCGTCCCCCAGCGCCGCCGCCGCGCCCGCGCCGCACCTGTGCCGCCCCACGGCCGGCGCCGGCCCCGGAAACGGCGGAACCGGCGACGGCCTTGCCGTCGCCGGTTCCGCTGACCGGGCAGGGCGGGAGGACCGCGGGCCCGAGGGCCCGCGGATCCACCGCCTCACGAGCCGTCACCGGCTCGGACGTCGACCGAGACGTCGACTCAAACGCCGACTCGGGCGTCGACTCGGGCGTCGACTCAGACGTTGACGCCGAAGTCCTGCGCGATGCCGCGCAGCCCCGAGGCGTAGCCCTGGCCCACGGCGCGGAACTTCCACTCGGCCCCGTGGCGGTACAGCTCGCCGAAGACCATGGCGGTCTCGGTCGAGGCGTCCTCGCTGAGGTCGTAGCGGGCGATCTCGTTGTTGTCGGCCTGGTTGACGACGCGGATGAACGCGTTGCGCACCTGGCCGAAGCTCTGCTGGCGGCTCTCCGCCTCGTAGATCGACACCGGGAAGCTGATCTTCTCGATCTCGGCGGGCACGCCCGCGAGGTTCACCTTCACCTGCTCGTCGTCACCCTCGCCCTCACCGGTGAGGTTGTCACCGGTGTGCTCGACGGAGCCGTCGGGGCTCTTGAGGTTGTTGAAGAAGATGAAGTGCTGGTCCGAGAGGACCTTCCCGTCGGCGCCGAGCAGCAGCGCGCTGGCGTCGAGGTCGAAGTCCGAGCCGGTGGTGGTACGCACGTCCCAGCCGAGGCCGACGACGACGGCCGTGAGCCCCGGCGCCTCCTTCGTCAGCGAGACGTTTCCACCCTTAGCGAGGCTGACACCCATGACTTACCCTGCCCCAATCCGGCGCGGGCCGCGCCGCTTGACGAACATTGCTGGGCCCGGCTGACCGCGGCACCCATTGGTGCAACGAGCACCCCGGGACCCCGGTTCCCGCCAGCGTACGGCGACGAATCGGACCTCGTGTCCACGGGTCTACCACCTTCGCCGATCGCCCCGGAACCCCCCGGGCGGCGCGTTACGCCGTCCGGGCGTTTCACGTGAAACCAGACCCCGGCAACCCTGCTGCGGCCCGGCTCTCCCCGCAACCGTTTCACACCACGCCGACCAGCGCATTCTTGCCCTGACATGCCCTGACGCGCCCTGAAATGCCCTGATGTGCGCCGCAGAGCCGCGCGGGCGACGGGGGAGCGACAGGGGGAGACCACGGCGAAACGACGGAAGGTGCCCGGCCCGATGACTTCCGTCTCGGAACCGGACACCTTCCGTCGGTGCTTCCGTGTGTGCGCGAGGGGGGAGTTGAACCCCCACGTCCTTTCGGACACTGGAACCTGAATCCAGCGCGTCTGCCTATTCCGCCACCCGCGCAAAGGGTGCGCCGTACGCGGCCACTGGCCGCCTCGGCGTCGTGCTGACGTCAGGAAGCCTAGCACGCAGTTCCGGCCCGAATCACATCCGATTTGCCCGCACCGCAACCGCTCGGGGCCGCTGGTGCGGGACACTGGGAGGAGCCGCCCGTACCATCCCAGGAGACACCTGGGCGGACGGTGAGGAGCAGGACCGGACGGCCCGACGGACAGCCGGCCGGAAGGTGCGGGACAGGCGTGAGACAGGTGTGAGAGAGGACACCGCGTACCGGCGGCGGGGACCGGGAACCAGTCCATTCCCCCGCGCGTGGATACGATCAGCGTGCAGTTTCGAGCAGCATGTTCGAGGGCCCGGCGGGAAGGCCCGTAGGAGAGGAGGTGCCCCGTGGGAGTACTCAAGCGCTTCGAGCAGCGTCTCGAGGGTCTCGTCAACGGCACCTTCGCCAAGGTGTTCAAGTCCGAGGTGCAGCCGGTGGAGATCGCCGGCGCCCTGCAGCGCGAGTGCGACAACAACGCCACGATCTGGAACCGTGAGCGTACGGTCGTGCCCAACGACTTCATCGTGGAGCTGAGCCCCCCCGACTACGACCGGCTCGCTCCGTACTCCGGCCAGCTCGGCGAGGAGCTCGCGGCCATGGTCCGCGACTACGCCCAGCAGCAGCGCTACACCTTCATGGGCCCCATAAAGGTGCATCTGGAGAAGGCGGAGGACCTCGACACGGGCCTCTACCGGATCCGCAGCCGCACCCTGGCCGGCAGCCACTCCCAGGCGCCCGCACGGGGCCGTCCTCCCGGCGGTGCGCCCGGTGCGCCCGGTGCGCCCCCCGGACCGCCCGCCCCCGCCGGCCCCGGCAGCTACGGCTCCCAGCCGAGCGACTACGCCGCCTACGGCCGGCCGCCGCAGCACCAGCCGCCGCCGATGCCCGCGGGCCCGCCGCCCGGCCCGCCCGGCGGCGCCCCCGCCGGCGGCGCGCGCCGGTTGCGCCACTGGCTGGAGATCAACGGAGTGCGCCACCAGATGACCAGGCAGTCGCTGGTCCTCGGGCGCAGCACGGAAGCAGACGTACGGATCGACGACCCCGGCGTCTCCCGCCGGCACGCCGAGATCCGTACCTTCGACGGCGGCGCGATGGTGCAGGATCTCGGGTCGACCAACGGCATCGTGGTAGACGAGCAGCACACCCAGCGCGCTACGCTCCGCGACGGCTCGCGCATCCGCGTGGGCAGCACCACCGTCCTCTACCGGCAAGCCGAAGGGTGAAGCGGGGCCGATGTCAGAGCTGACCCTGACGGTCATGCGGCTGGGTTTTCTCGCCGTACTGTGGCTGTTCGTCATCGTCGCCGTACAGGTCATCCGCAGCGACCTGTTCGGCACCCGGGTCACCCGGCGGGCCGCGGCCGTCCAGGACCGGCCGCCGCCGCGGCCCCAGGCGCCGCCGCAGGACGCCAGGGGCGGGCGCGGCGGGCGCCGGAGCCAGCGCGGGGCCCCGACCAAACTCGTGGTCACCGAGGGGTCGCTCACCGGCACCACCGTCACCCTGCAGGGGCAGACCATCACCCTGGGACGGGCCCACGATTCGACAATCGTGCTGGACGACGACTACGCCTCCTCGCGGCATGCCAGGATCTATCCGGACCGTGACGGGCGTTGGATCGTGGAGGACCTCGGTTCGACCAACGGCACCTATCTCGACCGGACCCGGCTCACCGTGCCGGTGCCGATCCCGCCCGGCGCACCGATCCGGATCGGCAAGACCGTCATCGAGCTGCGGAAGTAGAAGACCATGACCGGAGGGCGGGCACCATGCGGATGTACCCGGAGCCGACCGGCGAGGTGCGCATGAGTCTCTCTCTGCGCTTCGCCGCCGGTTCGCACGAGGGCATGATCCGTGACCACAACGAGGACTCCGGCTACGCCGGACCCCGGCTGCTCGCCATCGCCGACGGCATGGGCGGCCAGGCCGCCGGCGAGGTGGCCAGCTCCGAGGTCATCTCCGTGATGGTCGCCCTGGACGAGGACGTCCCCGGCTCCGACCTGCTCACCGCGCTCGGCACCACCGTGGAGCACGCCAACGACCGGCTGCGCCGCATGGTCGAGGAGGACCCGCGCCTGGAGGGCATGGGCACCACGCTCACGGCCCTGCTGTGGACGGGCCAGCGCCTCGGCCTGGTGCACGTCGGCGACTCCCGCGCGTACCTGCTGCGCGACGGCGCGCTGACGCAGATCACCAAGGACCACACCTGGGTGCAGCGGCTCGTCGACGAGAACCGCATCACCGAGGAGGAGGCCACCACCCATCCGCAGCGCTCGCTGCTGATGCGCGCGCTCGGCAGCGGCGACCAGGTCGAGCCCGACCTGTCCATCCGCGAGGTGCGCGCCGGCGACCGCTACCTGGTCTGCTCCGACGGCCTGTCGTCCGTGGTCAGCCACGAGACGATGGAGAACACCCTCGCCGGCTACGCCGGGCCGCAGGAGACCGTGCAGGAGCTGATCGAGCTCGCGCTGCGCGGCGGCGGCCCGGACAACATCACCGTCATCATCGCCGACGTCCTCGATGCCGCCGACGACGACACCATGGCCGGCCGGCTCAACGACGCCCCCCTGGTCGTCGGCGCCGTCGCGGAGAACCAGCACCAGATCGACACCGCCGGCATGCAGACCCCCGCCGCCCGCGCCGCGGGCCTGGGCCGGCCCACGCCGCCGCAGGCCGGCGGCTTCGGCCCGGCGGAGGACGGCGGCGACCCGTACGGGCTGTCGTACAACGACGAGGACTTCATCAAGGCCCCGCCCCGCTTCAAGTGGCTCAAGCGCGGGCTGCTGGCCGCCGTGGTCCTCGGCGGGCTGGGGTTCGGCGGCTACAAGGCGTACGACTGGACGCAGTCGCAGTACTACGTGGGCACGAAGGACGACCACGTCGCCGTGTACCAGGGCATCGACCAGAAGCTCGCCTGGATGAGCCTGTCCTCCGTCCACCAGGACCACCCGGACATCGAGCTGAAGTACCTCCCCAAGTACCAGCAGAACCGGGTCGAGGACAACATCGCCGAGGAGAGCCTCGGCGACGCCCAGGCGAAGGTGGCCGACCTGCAGAAGCAGGCCGACGTCTGCCGTACGGTCGCCGAGGCCGAGGCCGCGGAGGCCAACGCCCAGGAGGAGGAGCGGCGGCGGCAGGAGCAGGAGAAGCAGAACCCCGATAACCCTGACAATGCCGATGACCCTGACAACCCAGACAAGCAGGACCCCGACAAGCAGGGTGACGCCGGGGACGCGGCAGGGGACGAGAAGTCCGAGTCGCCGGCGCCCGGAGCCTCGCTGACCGAGGAAGAGCAGAAACTGGCGAGGCAGTGCCCGAAGTGATAACCCGTTGGGGGGCGGACCGTACATGAGCAGCAGCCACACCAGCACCATCAGCTCGGTGGCCGCGCCCAGCCGGCGCAACACCGAGCTGGCGATGCTCGTCTTCGCCGTGCTGATCCCGGTCTTCGCCTACGTCAACGTGGGTCTGGCCAAGGAGGACTCGGTCCCCGCCGGCGTCCTCGGCTACGCGGCGGGGCTCGGCTGTCTGGCCGCCGTCGCGCACCTGGTGGTACGGAAGTTCGCCCCGTACTCCGATCCGCTGCTGCTGCCCATCGCCACCCTCCTCAACGGCCTCGGCCTGGTGCTGATCTGGCGCCTCGACCAGGAGCCGGCGCTGACGACGCCCGAGCTGGGCGGCGCGATGGCGCCCGGCCAGCTCATGTGGTCGGCGGTGGGCGTCGGGCTCTTCGTCTTCGTGCTGCTGTTCCTCAAGGACCACCGGGTGCTGCAGCGGTACACGTACATCTCGATGGCCGTGGCGCTGGGCCTGCTGATCATGCCGATGGTGCCGGGCCTCGGCGCCAACGTGAACGGCGCCCGCATCTGGGTGCGCATCCCGGGCCTCGGCTCGCTGCAGCCCGGCGAGTTCGCGAAGATCGTCATCGCGGTCTTCTTCGCCGGCTACCTCATGGTCAAGCGGGACGCCCTGGCGCTGGCCAGCCGCCGCTTCATGGGGCTGTACCTGCCGCGCGGGCGCGACCTCGGCCCCATCCTGGTGATCTGGGGCCTCAGCCTGATGATCCTGGTCTTCGAGACCGACCTCGGCACCTCGATGCTGTTCTTCGGGCTGTTCGTGATCATGCTCTACGTGGCCACGGAGCGCACGAGCTGGATCGTCTTCGGCCTGCTGCTGTCCGCGCTCGGCGCGGTCAGCGTGGCCTCCTTCAACAGCCACATCGGCGACCGCGTCGACAACTGGCTCAACCCGCTGGCGCGCAGCCCCGTCAACGACGGCGTGACCGAGACCGCCCAGGCGATGTACTCCTTCGGCTCCGGCGGCCTCTTCGGCTCCGGCCTCGGCCAGGGCTACTCCCGCCTCATCGGCGGCATCGCCACCAAGAGCGACTACATCCTCGCCACCGTCGGCGAGGAGCTGGGCCTCACCGGCCTCATGGCGATCATCGTCCTCTACGGGCTCCTCATCGAACGCGGCATCCGCACCGCCCTCGCCGCCCGCGACCCGTTCGGCAAGCTGCTCGCGGTCGGGCTGTCCGGCGCGTTCGCCCTGCAGTGCTTCGTCGTCGCCGGCGGTGTCACCGCGCTCATCCCGCTGACCGGCATGACGATGCCGTTCCTCGCCCAGGGAGGCTCCTCGGTCATCGCCAACTGGGCGCTGGTCGCGGTCCTGCTGCGGATCAGCGACACCGCGCGCCGGCCCGCGCCGGCCCCCGCGCCGTCACCCGACGCCGAGATGACCCAGGTGGTACGCACATGAACAAGCCTCTCCGCCGGGTCGCCATCTTCTGCGGCCTGCTCGTGATGGCCCTGCTCGTCCGGGTGAACTGGATCCAGTTCGTCGAGGCCGACGAGCTGCGCAACCACGAGGACAACCGGCGCGTGGCCATCGAGCGCTACGCCCACCCCCGCGGCAACATCATCGTCGGCGACAAGGCGGTCACCGGCTCGACCGAGACCTCGGGCAGCGACTTCAAGTACAAGCGCACGTACAAGGACGGCCCCCTGTGGGCCCCCGTCACGGGCTACGCCTCCCAGGCGTTCGGCGCCAACCAGTTGGAGGCGCTGAACGACGGCATACTCACCGGCAACGACGACCGGCTGTTCTTCAACCGCACGATCGACATGATCACCGGCAAGGACAAGAAGGGCGGCAACGTCGTCACCACCCTCGACGCGAGCGTGCAGAAGGCCGCGTTCGAGGGCCTGGGCGACCGCAAGGGCGCCGTCGCCGCCATCGACCCGGAGACCGGCGCCATCCTCGGCCTCGCCACCAGCCCCAGCTACGACCCGTCCCTGTTCGCGGGCAACTCCAACAAGGACGCGAAGAACTGGAAGGCGCTCAACGAGGACAAGGACAAGCCGATGCTCAACCGGGCGCTGCGCGAGACGTACCCGCCCGGGTCCACCTTCAAGGTCGTCACCGCCGCGGCGGCGCTGGAGAGCGGCGAGTACGACATGGACGAGCCGACCGGCGCCCCGGAGACGTACAAGCTGCCGCTGTCGACCAACACCCTGAGCAACGAGGTCAAGGGCGTGTGCGAGGACGCCACCCTGCGCGAGGCGCTGCAGTGGTCGTGCAACTCGGTCTACGCGATGCTCAGCGACAAGATCGGCAACGAGGGCATGATCGAGATGGCCGAGAAGTTCGGCTTCGGCAACGCCGAACTCGACACCCCGGTCCGCGCCGCCGAGAGCGTCTACCCGGAGATGGACCGCCCGCAGAACGCCATGGGCGGCATCGGCCAGGCGTCCAACCGCGCGACGCCGCTGCAGATGGCGATGGTCGCCGCGGCCGTCGCCAACGACGGCGAGCTGATGAAGCCGTACATGGTCGAGAAGCTGGTCGCGCCGAACCTCAACGACATCGAGGTGACGCAGCCGTCGACGCTCAGCGAGCCGCTGTCCGGTGAGAACGCGCAGAAGATGCAGCAGATGATGGAGACCGTCGTCAACGAGGGCACGGGCTCCAACGCCAGGATCGACGGGGCCACCGTCGGCGGCAAGACGGGTACCGCGCAGCACGGCATCGACAACCGGGACCTGCCGTACGCCTGGTTCATCTCGTACGCCAAGGACCCCGACAGCGGCAAGCAGATCGCCGTCGCCGTCGTCGTCGAGGACGCGAGCGCGAACCGCGACGACATCTCCGGCGGCGGCGTCGCGGCGCCGATCGCCAAGAGCGTCATGGAGGCCGGGCTGGGGCGGTGAGCCGCGCCGGCGGGGGGGAACGATGGAGGGAGAAGTGGAGCACCAGGGGGTGTCCCCCGGGGGGCGGGGCGGGAAAGTGACCGCATGAGGGGAACCGCGGAGCAGCCGCGGGGCGTCACCCGATAGCGGTCGGATACCGGTCGGATATCGGCTGACGGCCTCGCCCGAACGGCGCCATCCGCGCCCGGTACGGTATGCCGAGCAGCACGAGCCGGACACTCCGCCGCCGACGCTCCATTTCGGCACGGGGGCAGGAACGGAAGAGGGCTGGGAGAAGCTATGGAAGAGCCGCGTCGCCTCGGCGGGCGGTACGAGCTGGGCCAGGTGCTCGGCCGCGGCGGCATGGCCGAGGTGTACCTCGCCCACGACACCCGCCTCGGCCGTACGGTCGCGGTCAAGACGCTCCGTGCCGACATGGCCCGCGACCCCTCGTTCCAGGCCCGCTTCCGCCGCGAGGCCCAGTCCGCCGCGTCCCTGAACCACCCCGCCATCGTCGCCGTCTACGACACCGGCGAGGACTACATCGACGGCGTCTCCATCCCGTACATCGTCATGGAGTACGTGGACGGCTCCACCCTGCGCGAGCTGCTGCACTCCGGGCGCAAGCTGCTGCCCGAGCGCACGCTGGAGATGTGCACCGGCATCCTCCAGGCCCTGGAGTACTCGCACCGCAGCGGCATCGTGCACCGCGACATCAAGCCGGCGAACGTCATGCTGACGCGCACCGGCCAGGTCAAGGTCATGGACTTCGGCATCGCCCGTGCGATGGGCGACTCCGGCATGACGATGACGCAGACCGCCGCGGTCATCGGCACCGCGCAGTACCTCTCCCCCGAGCAGGCCAAGGGCGAGCAGGTCGACGCGCGCTCCGACTTGTACTCGACGGGCTGCCTGCTGTACGAACTGCTGACCGGCCGGCCGCCGTTCGTCGGCGACTCCCCGGTGGCGGTGGCGTACCAGCACGTACGCGAGGAGGCGCAGCCGCCGAGCGCGTTCGACCCCGAGGTCACGCCCGAGATGGACGCCATCGTGATGAAGGCGCTCGTCAAGGACCCGGACTACCGGTATCAGAGCGCCGACGAGATGCGCGCCGACATCGACGCCGCGCTGGAGGGCCTGCCCGTCGCCGCGACCGCCGCGATGGGCGCCGCCGGCTTCCCCGTCGACACCCCGACCACCGCCATGACCCCGCAGAACGGCTACGGCACCACGATGCTGCCGCCCGCGCGGGACGACGACGGCGGCATGGGCTACGACGACCGCGGCCCGGGCCGCCGCCGGCAGAAGCGCAGCGGCGCCACGTCCACGGTGCTGCTGATCCTCGCCGGCATCCTGGTCCTCGTCGGCGCCATCTTCATCGGCAAGTCCATCTTCGGCAGCCAGGGCGAGGACCCGGTCAAGGTGCCGGACGTCGTCGGAGAGAAGTTCGCGGACGCCCAGAACTCCATGAGCAACGTCAAGCTCACCCTCACCAAGGAGGGCGAGGAGCGCTGCGACCAGCCCAAGGGCACGGTGTGCAGCACGAACCCCGCCGTCGGCGAGGAGGTCGAGCGCGGCTCGACCGTCACGGCGATCGTCTCCAAGGGCTCGGGTGTGCAGAAGGTCACCGTCCCGGACGTGACGGGCATTGACGCCGACGACGCCGAGGACACCCTGCGCGAGGCGGGCTTCGACGTCGAGCAGGAGGAGCAGGAGTCCAGCGAGCCGGAGGGCGAGGTCCTGGACCAGGACCCGGCCGGCGACACCAAGGCCGCGAAGGGCTCCACCGTCACGCTCACCGTCGCCGCCGCCCCGGAGGAGACCGAGCCCGCGGTGCTCAACGTCCCGAAGGTCGACGGCCTGGCGTACGAGGACGCGAAGGCGACCCTGGAGGGCCAGGGCTTCGTCGTCTCGCGCACGGACCAGCAGACGGGCGACGCGGCACCGGAGACGGTCATCGCGCAGAGCCCGGAGGCCGGCACGGCGGCCACCGAGGGCGACACGGTCACCCTGACCGTCGCCGTCGAGCCGGACGAGCCGGAAACCGTGGCGGTGCCGACGGACCTGGTCAACAAGACCGTCGCGGATGCGCGGGCCCAGTTGGAGGGCATGGGCCTGGCCGTCGGCTTCGTGCCCGGCGCCCCCCAGGACGACACCGCGGTCGTCCTCGGGCACGACCCGGCCGGGGGGACCGAGGTGGAGCCCGGCAGCACCGTGAACCTGGTCACGCGGCCGGGGTAGCGGACCGGGCGGCTCCCGGGCCGGGAGATCACCGCGATGCGAGCGCCCCCGCCGAGCGGGTAGGCTGGGGGCGGCCTCGGGGCCTTAGCTCAGTTGGTAGAGCGCTGTCTTTGCATGGCAGATGTCAGGAGTTCGACTCTCCTAGGCTCCACACCCGTCGCAGAGCCCCGCGGGCCGGTTTTCCCGGCCCCGCGGGGCTCTCGCGGTTCTCGTATGCGGTTCTCCTATGCGGCTCTCGTACGGCGACGGACGTGCGGTCAGAGGTCGTCCTCGCGTTCGTAGTACGCGCGGCGCGTGTCCGTCGACTCGCCAGTCTCCCAGCGGACCGTGCCGCCGCCCTCGGCGTCCATGTCCGACGCCGCCTGGCTGGCCTGGGCGTCCGCGTCCTCGCCGGCGTCCGCGCGGTCGATGCGGGTCTCGCGGTCCATGTACTCGGTGTCGTCGACGATGCGGGTGGTGGAGGCGTCGGCGCCCGGCTCTGTGGCTTCCGGGGGTTCGACCATCCAGTCCGGGTTGATCTGGCGGTCCCACCAGCGCCAGGCGGCGACCGCCCCGGCGGCGAGGGCGCCGAGGACGACGCCGCGCTTGACCGTACGGCCGACGGCCTGGCGGCGGTGCCGCCTGCGGGCCAGGTGGTCGATCTCCGCCGGGCTCACCTCGCCCCGCAGCGCCGACAGCGCCGCGGTGCCGCGGGCGGCGGCCTGCCGGGTCGCGGGGCCCGCGGCGGCCTTCGTCGCGGCTGCCGCGGCCTTCGTCGCCGCGGCGGCGCCCACGACGCGCGGGACGGCGTACGCCGCCGCCTCGCGCGCCCGGCGGGCCGCGCCGGTCGCGGTTCTGTCCAGTTCATCGGGCATCGCCCGGCGCACCTGCCGCACGCGGGGCTCCACGTGGGCGCCGTACGCCACATGCGCGCTCTCGGCCAGGTCGGCGACCTTGGGACCGAGGCGCTCGCGCGCCCCGTGCGCCTTGTGTGCGCACTGGTGCCTGGCGGTGGCGGCGTACGGCGCCACCGCCTCGGCCGCCTGCTGCACGCGGTGCCTCGCCGTGTCAGTGGCCGTGCGTACGCCGTTCTTGCGGGTCACGGAACTCTCCTCCTCGTAAACGGTGACACTGTTCGCCTGCTCACCTGAGTACAGATCATGCCCGGATTCACCCGACTCGGCATGTTCTGTTACTTCCACGACTTGGCGGGACGCTGGGGGTCGTGCGGGCAGGCGTGCGAGGATCAGGGGACGCAAATGAATCCGTAAGGAAGGCACATCGTGGCCGAGCAGCTCTACGCCACCCTGAAGACGAACCACGGCGACATCGAGGTGAAGCTCCTGCCGAACCACGCGCCGAAGACGGTGCAGAACTTCGTCGGGCTCGCCACCGGCGAGCGCGAGTGGACCCACCCGGCGACCGGCAAGGCGTCGCACGACAAGCTCTACGACGGCACCGTGTTCCACCGGGTGATCAGCGGTTTCATGATCCAGGGCGGTGACCCGCTGGGCAACGGCACCGGCGGCCCGGGCTACGAGTTCGCTGACGAGTTCCACCCGGACCTGTCCTTCGACCGCCCGTACCTGCTGGCGATGGCGAACGCGGGTCCCGGCACCAATGGCTCGCAGTTCTTCATCACCGTGGCGCCCACCGCCTGGCTGACCGGCAAGCACACCATCTTCGGTGAGGTCACCGGCGACGCCGGCAAGAAGGTCGTCGACGAGATCGCGGCCGTCAAGACCAAGCGGGCCGACCGTCCCGAGAAGGACGTGGTCATCGAGTCCGTGGAGATCACGAAGCGCTGACC
Organism: Streptomyces sp. CNP082; assembly: GCF_059570535.1. Classification (NCBI taxonomy): domain Bacteria; kingdom Bacillati; phylum Actinomycetota; class Actinomycetes; order Kitasatosporales; family Streptomycetaceae; genus Streptomyces; species Streptomyces sp. CNP082. Next base: position 34,386 of record NZ_JCANSZ010000051.1, on the reverse strand, counting down.
TCAGGGAACCCGGGCGCCCCGCCCGTCGTACCACTAGCAGGCCCACCAGCAGGCGAGGACGACGGGCGGGAGCGCGGGGCGGGGCGTGCGGAGAGCCAGAGGGGACGCGGGAGCTGATGGATCAGGCACCGGGAGGCGGCGCGGAGAAGCCGGCCGAAGAGAGCGGGCTGCCCGGCTGCTACCGGCACCCGGACCGGGAGACCGGCGTGCGCTGCGTGCGCTGCGACCGGCCCATCTGCCCGGAGTGCATGATAAGTGCGTCCGTCGGCTTCCAGTGCCCCGAGTGCGTCCGCGACGGCTCCGGTACGGGCCACGCGCCGGGTGCCGCCGCGCCCCGTACGCTCGCGGGCGGCGTCATGGCGTCGGACCCGCGGCTGATCACCAAGATCATCCTCGGCCTCAACCTCGCGGTCTTCCTCGCCGTGCTCTCCGGCGGCCACCGGGTCAGCGACCCGATGCTGCTCGTCGGACAGGCCGTCTTCTCCTTCGGCGGGCCGATCGAGGGCGTCGCGGAGGGCCAGTGGTACCGGCTGCTCAGCTCCGTCTTCCTCCACGAGGAAGTCGCCCACATCGCGCTGAACATGCTGGCGCTGTGGTTCCTCGGGCCGCCGCTGGAGGCCGCGTTCGGCCGGCTGCGGTTCGTCACGCTCTATCTGCTCTCCGGCCTCGGCGGCAGCGCGCTCTTCTATCTGGTCGCCGCGCCCAACGACGCCGCCCTCGGCGCCTCCGGCGCCATCTTCGGCCTCTTCGGCGCCACCGCGGTGCTGGTGCGCCGGCTGAACTACGACATGCGGCCCGTGCTGGTGCTGCTGGCGATCAACCTGGTCTTCACCTTCACCTGGTCGGGCATCGCCTGGCAAGGCCACGTCGGCGGGCTGGCAATCGGCACGGCAGTCGCGTACGGGTTCGTGCACGCGCCCCGCGGGAAGCGGGTCCTGGTGCAGCGGGCGGTGGCCGCGGGGGCGCTGCTGGTGATCGTCGCGGTGGTCCTGATCCGCACGCTGCAACTGACATAGCGGGCCGGTGCGGCGGGGGACGTAACCTCCGGGCCGCAGCCGCGTTGAGAGGGTGGGGCAAGCAGCCACGCCCAGAGTTGTCCACAGGTAGTCAGCGATCCTGTGCGTACCGTGGGGACAGCCGTTCGATATCGAACATCCCTGCGTTTTCCTTGGCAGGTCGCAGAATCACCGCTGGTCCGGACGGTGTACCGCGGTCGGACCGGCGTCAACGCCACTGAGGTTATCCACAGATCTTCTGCTTTCTGCACAGCTGTGGATGACCTGTGGATAACTCTGCCCAGCGCCGACCGCCGCGGGTCCGGCGGCGGCTACTTCCACTGGGTGGAGACGACGAACCCCGCGAGGATGAAGCCGAAGCCCACCACGATGTTCCAGTTGCCGATCGCGTCGATCGGCAGGTCTCCTGTGGTGACGTAGAACACGACGATCCACGCGAGCCCGATGACGAACAGCGCCAGCATCAGCGGCGCCACCCAGCTCCTGCCGGAGCCGGACAGCTTGAACTCACCCGACTTCGGCGGCGGCGGGGTGTAATCGGCCTTCTTACGGATCCGTGACTTCGGCACGAGAGACTCTCCTGTCGACGCTGCGGTTGCGGGCCTGTCGGGGAGGCCCCGAGCCGCGGGGGCGGCTCCTTCCCCGGGCGTGTCCGTTAGCGTAGTCCTTCCACGGGGGGTAAGGAGACAAGGGTACGGTGACCAATTCCGCACAGCGGCTCCGTATCAGGCCCGCGCGGCTGTTCACCTTCGCCGCCTTCGGCCTCGCCGGGCTGATCTTCTGGACGAGCTTCAACACCGCGCAGGGCACCAACCTGCGCACCGACGACTCCATGCTCCGCCTCTCGGACCTCATCTACGAGCGCGACCGCGCCAACCAGCGCCTCGACGGCGACAACTCCTCCCTCCGCGAGGAGGTCGACGCCCTCGCCGAGCGCGACCACGGCGCCGGCACCGCCCCCGGCAGGCAACTGCGGGAGGCGGAGCGGGCGGCGGGGGCAACCGAAGTCGAGGGCGCCGGGCTCACCGTGACCCTCACCGACGCCCCGCCGGACGCCACCGCGCTCATCCCCGGCGTCCCGGAGCCCACGCCGGACACCCTCGTCGTGCACCAGCAGGACCTCCAGGCCGTCGTCAACGCCCTGTGGGCGGGCGGCGCGGAGGGCATCCGGGTCATGGACCAGCGGCTGATCTCCACCAGCGCGGTGCGCTGCGTCGGCAACACCCTGATCCTGCAGGGCCGGGTGTACTCGCCCCCGTACACGGTCACCGCGGTCGGTAACCGCAGTGACCTCCAGAAGGCCCTGGACGCCGAGCCCGCGGTGCAGAACTACCTGCGCTACGTGGAGGCGTACGGCCTCGGCTACGAGGTCGACGCGCACGACTCGGTGACGCTGCCCGGCTACTCCGGGACCGTCGGCCTGCACCACGCCCGCCCCGTGGAGTGACGACTCCCACGTCCTCCCGGCCGGTGGCGCGTGGGAAGCCCACCGCTTCGCGGGGCACGGGTCGTTAGTCTGGTGACTCGTACGGACGAATTCGGCATCGACCACGGGTACACACAGGCAACAGCGGAGATCGGCGAAGAGGGACCCATGTACGGCTGGATCTGGCGGCATCTGCCGGGCAACGCGCTGGTACGGGCGCTGATCTCGCTCATCCTCGTGCTCGGCATCGTCTTCCTGCTCTTCCAGTACGTCTTCCCCTGGGCCGAGCCGCTGCTGCCGTTCAACGACGTCACCGTCGACGAGGGAGCCGCCCGGCGATGAACGCGCGCATTCTGGTCGTGGACAACTACGACAGCTTCGTCTTCAACCTGGTCCAGTACCTCTGCCAGCTCGACGCCACATGCGAGGTGCTGCGCAACGACGAGGTGACCCCGCAGCACGCGGACGCCGGGTTCGACGGCGTGCTGCTGTCCCCCGGGCCCGGCACGCCGGAGCAGGCGGGGGTGTGCGTCGAGATGGTGCGGCACTGCGCGGCCCGGCGGCTGCCGGTGTTCGGGGTCTGCCTCGGGATGCAGTCGATGGCCGTCGCGTACGGCGGTGTCGTCGGCCGGGCGCCGGAGCTGCTGCACGGCAAGACCTCGCCGGTCACGCACGGCGGGGCGGGCGTGTTCGCGGGGCTGCCGTCGCCGTTCACGGCGACGCGGTACCACTCCCTGGCCGTCGAGCGGGAGTCCCTTCCCGCTGAGCTGGCGGTCACGGCGGAGACGGACAGCGGCCTGGTGATGGGGCTGCGCCACCGCGAGCTGCCGGTGGAGGGCGTGCAGTTCCACCCGGAGTCCGTGCTGACGGAGTGGGGGCACCGGATGCTGGCGAACTGGCTGGTCGAGTGCGGGGACGGCGGGGCCGTCGAGCGGTCGGCGGGCCTGGCGCCGGTGGTGGGCCCGACCCCGCGGGACGTGGCGCCGGCGGGCGGGCTGGTGCCCGCGGGCGGTGGGCCGGCCGGGACCGCGGGGTGACCGACACCCGGCCGGACGGCAACGCACCGGGGCGCGCGGAGGAGCGCGAGCCGGGGCGCGAAGCGCGTTACCACGGCTACCCCGATCCGGGCGCCCCCGCGCAGCCGGCGGACGACGCCGCGGACCCGCTCGGCGGCGCGCAGTCCGGCGGCCGGCCGCCGCTGCCGCGCCGGGGCGCGCCGGGGGCGGACGGGCGCGCGGTACCGGGCGGGCACGGGGCGCGCCGGCCGGGCGCCGGGGCCTCCGGCGGGAGCGCCGGGGGGACGGGGCCGGGGTACGGCGCCGGTACGGGGCCGGGTCCCGGCGGTTACGGCGCGGGAGCCGGGGGCGGCGACGGGACGTACGAACCGGGGCCCGCCGCCGGGGGCCGGGGCCCGAGGACCGGGGGGTACGGCGCCGGGGCCGGTGGCTACGGCGCGGGGAGCGGCGGGCAGGATCCGCTGGAGCAGGGCCACCTGCCGGAGTACGCGCACCGCAACCCGCTGCGCGGCGACCCGCTGCCGCCGCCGCGCGGCGCCGACGCGGGGGCACAGCCGGGCGCGCAGCCGGGGCCGCATCAAGGGACACATCCGGGGACACATCCGGGGACACATCCGGAGACCCATCTGGGTACTCAGCCCGGCCAGCACGCCCAGGCACCGCACGGGCAGCAGCCGCAGGGCCGCTTCGCGCCGGGGCAGGGCCCGCAGCAGCAGAGCCCGCAGGGCCGGACCCCGCAGCCGCAGCATCCGCAGCCCTCGTACCCGCAGCCGCACGTCCCCCGGCAGGGGCCCGCGTCCGCCGACGGCCCGCGCCCCCGGCCGCTGGAGCCCCGGCCCGAGTCACCGACGTCGGCGGTCTCCCGCTGGTTCCGGCCGCACACCCCGCCGGACACCCACGACCCCAACGCCGCCCCCGCGCAGGGCACTCCGCGAAACGATCCGCCACCCCACCAGCCCGGCCAGGGCCAGGGCGGCTACGCGCCCGCCGCGGACCCGCACCGCCGGGACGACGGCGCCGCGTCCGGCGGCTACGCACCCTCGCCGTACCCCCGCACCGATCCGCCGGCCGGCCCTGCGCCGCTCGTCCCGCAGGAGGGAACCGCGGCGCAGTACCCGATGTCGTCGTACGACGCCGGCCTGCACCCGTCCCCGTACGCCGACGCGCCCGAGGCAGCCGCGTACGGGCAGCAGGCCCCCGCCGCGTACGGCCAGCAGGCCCCGGCGTCGTACGACCCGCACCTGCTCGGCTACGACCAGGCCCCCGCCGACCCCCTCGGCGACCCCCGCCCCGCGACCTCCGGCGACCCGCTGACGGACCCCCTCGGCCCGGCGGCCCAGGCCGGCCGTACGGCCCCGGCGAGCGACCCGCTGACCGACCCGCTCGGGACGGCCACCACGCCGGGCCACGCCGCGCCCGCCGCAGACCCCCTCGCAGACCCCCTCACCGACCCCCTCGCCGACCCTCTCCCCGGCGAGACCCCCAAGCCCGCCGCCCCGCGCCGCCACGCCGGACGGCCCGCCGTCGAGGAGCAGCAGCCCTACGCAGCACCCGCCCAGGGCCGGCACGCCGGCGGCGCCACCGCCGCGGGCCCCGCCCCCGCGGACACGGGCGCTGCCCCCGCTGCCCCCGCCGGTACGGCGCCTGGCCACCGCGACCCCTCCCCCTGGGGCGACCTCTCCGCCGCCGCCCACACCGGCGCCCCCGCACCGGCCGGCACCGCCCGTACCCCCGGCCCTACCGCGGCCCCCGCCACCCCCGCCCCGGACGAGCAGCGCCTCACCTGGGGCACCGCCCCCGCCACCCGCCGCCGCGGCCCGGCCGCGGGCGAAGGCCGCGGCGACCGCGAGGACCGCACCGTTCAGACGATGTCCCTGAACGTCGCCCGCGCCCTCGGCGGCCGCATGGCCGCCCGCAAGGCCGCCCGCGCCGCGAAGCAGCAGCGCACCGTGCTGATCAGCCGGATCACCGGCGAGGCGTTCATCACCTTCGGCGTGCTGATGCTCCTCTTCGTCGTGTACCAGCTCTGGTGGACCAACGTCCTCGCCGACCGCGAGTCCCGGCAGGAGGCCAAGCAACTGGAGGAGCAGTGGAAGCGCGGCGAGGGGGCGGGCAAGGAGGACGCCCGCGACCCGGGGGCGTTCGAGGCCGGCGAGGGCTTCGCCATCATGCACATCCCCTCGCTGGACGTGAACCGCCCGGTGGCGCAGGGCATCGACAAGCAGAAGGTCCTGGACCGCGGGCTCCTCGGCCACTACTCGGAGGGGGACCTCAAGACCGCGATGCCGTGGGACGAGAAGGGGAACTTCGCGGTCGCCGGGCACCGCAACACCCACGGCGAGCCCTTCCGGTACATCAACAAGCTGGAGGAGGGGGAGGAGATCATCGTCGAGACCAAGGACACGTACTACATCTACAAGGTGTCCAGCACGCTGCCCTCCACCTCGCCGTCGAACACCGACGTCATCGATCCGGTGCCCGAGGGGTCGGGGTTCACCGAGCCGGGCCGCTACGTCACACTAACGACCTGTACACCTGAGTACACGTCCAAATATCGGCTTATTGTCTGGGGCAAGATGGTCGAGGAGCGTCCGCGCAGCGAAGGCAAGCCCGACGCGCTCATGGACTGAGCGGTACGGGCGGCCGGAGGCCGGCGGGACGGAACGAACGGGGAAGCGGTGGCAGCGACGGGCGATGAGCGGGAGAGCAGACCGGCAGCCAGAGCCGCGGAAGAGGCTGCGCAGGAAGCCCCGGAGCAGGAAGCCCCGGAGCAGGGCGCGGAGGAGTCCGTAGCGGACGAGACCGCGGCGGAGTCCGCGGCGGAGTCCGCGGCGGAGTCCGCAGCGGAAGGCCCAGGGGAGGGCCCCGCGGAAGACGCAGCAGAAGGCCCGGCAGACGACGCGGCGGAAAGCCCGGCCCCGGCCCGCCCCCGACGCCGCCGCCAGCGCCACCCCCACGGCCGGCGCTCTCGCCGCGGCGTCCTCGCCGGGGCCGTCAGCCTCGTCGGCGAGGTGATGATCACCATCGGCGTCCTCATGGCGCTCTTCGTCGTCTACTCCCTGTACTGGACGAACGTCCAGGCCAACCGCGCCGCCGGCCGCATGACCGACGACCTGCGCGAGTCCTGGGAGAAGACCCCCGACGACGGCAAGCCCCGCCCCGTGAACATCGGCGACCTCAAGGGCGGCATCGGCTTCCTGCACGTGCCCGCGATGGAGGAGAACATCCTCGTGCGGAAGGGCACCGCGACCGAGGACCTCAACAAGGGCGTCGCCGGCTACTACACCGAGCCCGTGAAGTCGGCCATGCCCTGGGACCGCCGCGGCAACTTCACACTCGCCGCGCACCGCGACGGGCACGGCGCCAAGTTCCACGACATCCACCGCATCGAGGAGGGCGACCCGATCGTCTTCGAGACGAAGGACCGCTGGTTCGTCTACAAGACGTACGCCGTCCTCTCCGAGACCTCGAAGTACAACACCTCCGTGCTGGACAAGGCCCCCGAGGAGTCCGGGAAGACCAAGCCCGGCCGGTACATCACGCTCACCACGTGCACCCCGATGTACACCTCCCGGCACCGCTACGTCGTCTGGGGCGAGCTGGAGCGCGTGGACCGCGTCGACGAGCAGCGCACTCCGCCGCCCGAGCTCTCCTGAGTACCGCGGTGCGCCCCCTGGTTTGGCACGCGTAGACCGTCGCGGACGTGGAGGAACGCGTCCCGGTTATCTCCCCTCCCCAAGGTCTGTCTGGGCGCGGTCCCGCTCCGTAGGATGCAGTTCGCAAGCGCGAATCTGGACTCGGGGACATCTGGGGAGGCCGCACGGCATGGGAGCTCCACGGCAGGACACCAGCGAACGCGCAAGAGAGCTACAGCGAAGCTGGTATGGCGAACCGCTGGGCGTGCTGTTCCGGCGGCTGATCGACGATCTCGGCCTCAACCAGGCGCGGCTGGCCGCCGTGCTCGGTATTTCGGCGCCGATGCTGTCGCAGCTCATGAGCGGGCAGCGGGCGAAGATCGGCAATCCGTCGGTGGTGCAGCGGGTGCAGGCGCTGCAGGAGCTGGCCGCGGAGGTGTCGAGCGGCAGCGTTTCGGCGGCGGAGGCGGCGGAACGGATGGAGAGCATCCGCAAGAGCGCGGGAGGGGCGGTGCTGGGGACGACGCAGACGCAGTCGTCGACCGGATCGACGACGGTGCGCCGCGTCGTCCGGGAGATCCAGTCGCTGCTGCGCTCGGTGGCCGCCGCCGGCGACATCATCGACGCGGCGGACCGGCTCGCGCCGACCCATCCGGAGCTGGCAGAGTTCCTCCGGGTGTACGGCGCGGGTCGCACCGCCGATGCCGTAGCACATTACGAAGCACATCAGTCATAACCGGATGAATTGCTAAAGGAACCGTACAAAGGGCGGGCGCAGCAGCATGGGTGAGGTCTTCGCTGGGCGGTACGAGCTGGTCGATCCGATCGGCCGGGGCGGGGTCGGCGCGGTCTGGCGCGCCTGGGATCACCGGCGGCGGCGCTATGTGGCGGCCAAGGTGCTGCAGCAGAGCGACGCGCACACGCTGCTGCGCTTCGTCCGCGAGCAGGCGGTACGCATCGACCACCCCCATGTGCTGGCACCCGCCAGTTGGGCGGCGGACGACGACAAGGTGCTGTTCACGATGGACCTGGTGCGCGGCGGCTCACTGGCCCATCTGATCGGCGACTACGGACCGCTCCCGCCGCGGTTCGTCTGCCTGCTGCTCGACCAACTGCTGGCGGGGCTGGCCGCGGTGCACGGCGAGGGCGTCGTGCACCGCGACATCAAGCCGGCGAACGTGCTGCTGGAGGCGACCGGCACCGGCCGGCCGCACCTGCGGCTCTCCGACTTCGGCATCTCCATGCGCAAGGGCGAGCCGCGGCTGACGGACACCAACTTCGTCGTCGGCACGCCCGGTTACTTCGCGCCGGAGCAGATGCTCGGCGCCGAACCGGACTTCCCCGCGGACCTGTTCGCGGTGGGGCTGCTGGCGCTGTACCTGCTGACCGGGGAGCGTCCGGACGGGGACGCGCTGGTGAAGACGTTCCTGACCCACGGCGTGCCACCGGCTCCTGCCGAGGTGCCGGAGCCGCTGTGGCAGGTGCTCGCGAGCCTGCTCCAGCCGGACCCGGACGCGCGGTTCCGGACGGCGACGGGCACGCGGAAGGCGCTGACGGAGGCGGCGGAGCTGCTGCCGGAGCTGGATCCGGCGGAGGAGCCGGTGGAGGTCTTCGACCAGCTCGGGCCGCTGCCGGCGGGATTCGGGCCGCGGGGCCCGGAGCGGCCGGAGCGGGGCGGGGGCGAGGACCGGCCGGACGCCGGTTCGGGTCTGGGCGCTGGTCCTGGTCTTGGCCCTGGTCCGGGTGTGGGCCCTGGTCCTGGTTCTGGTCCTGGTCCTGGTCCGGCCGGTGGTACGGGTGCCGCCGCGGCGGCGGGGCCGTCGGGCGCGGGTGTACCCGGCCCGGCGTACGCCCCCGGCGCCACCGGACACGTACCGGCGCCCGCCGCCGCGCATGCCGCGGCCGAGGCGGGCCCGGCGGGTCCCGGCTCCGCGCAGCGGCCCGCGCCGGGTGCGCCGGGTGCGCCGAGTGCGGGAGGACCGGACGAAGCGACGAGCTACGGCATCGCGCCGCCCGCGGCGGCGCAGCCGCCGACGCCGACACCCACGGCCCCGTACACGACCGCCCACCCGCAGCACCCGCAACCCCAACAGCCCCCACCGCAGCCTCAGCAGCACCAGCCCCAGCCGCCCCCGCCGGGCGCCCGCCAGCCGGAACGGCGACCGGGACCGCCGGCGAAGGCGGCGGTCCCGGTCGTGGTGCTCGCGGTGCTGCTGATGGCGGCCGGCGTCTGGGCCCTGGTCTCGGGCTGACGCCCGGCTTCCCCTGCTACTGCCTGCTGCCCTGCTACGTCCGCCAGTTCTGCTGCGGCGGCAGCGGCGGGTGCCCGTCTCCGTACGGCCGCTCGCCGTACGGCGGACCCACCGGCCCGCCGCCGTACGCCCCCGGCGCCGTCTGCGTGTCCTCACGCGCCACCTGCGGGCTCATCGCCGCGAGCGGCACCGCCCGGCGCCGCGCCAGCAGCGTCCACAGCCCGAGGCCCGCCAGCAGCAGCACGCCCGCGCCGATCCCGGCGACCGCCAGGATCTTCTTCCCGGTACCGCCGCCGTCACCGTCTTCGTCGGCCGCCGTGCCCGCCGCCGCCGTGTCGCGGTCGTCGTCTGTCACGCCGAACCCGGCCGCCGCCGCGTCCCCGTCGTACGCCGGGCCCTCCTCCGGCTCGCCCTTGATGGTCGTGCGCAGCTCCACCGGCACCGGCCCGTCCGCGAACTCGCCGACCTCCTCCGACACGGTGACCGCGACGTAGTACCAGCCCGCGAAGCCGATGTTGCCGAAGTCCCGGCCGTACACCGCGTAGCGGTTCTCGTACGCCACCGGCGGGCTCAGCGAGGGGATCGCCGCGGGGTCGTCGCCGTAGTACGTCTCGTTCCGGCTGGCGATGAACCCGCGCGCCGGGTTGTAGAAGTCGACGCGCACCCCGTTCGAGGCGAACCCCGACTCGTCGCTGACCTGCGTCGTGCCGAACTCGGTCTGCAGGAAGAGCTGCTGGCCCCAGTCCAGCGGCACCCGGTAGAAGTGCGTGTCACCCGGCCGGATCTTGTCCGTCCACACCCCGTGGTCGATGCCGACCGCGTCGTTGAACCCGGTGCCGCCCTTGCGCGGCTCGGCCTTGTCCGTGGGCGGGGGCGGCGGCTGCGTGGGGACGGAATCGGGGTCCGGCGGCGTCGTGGACGTGGCCTTCGCCAGCGGCGGCTCCGCCATGAAGCGCAGCTCCAGCGGCCAGGGGGCCGGGCTGGAGGTCGCGTCGCTGACGCGGGTGACGATGAGGTTGTAGACGCCGGGCTCCTGGCAGGGGCCGTCGGGATCGGCCACGCGCCAGACGTAGTTGGCGATGGGCCGGGAGGCGCCGTCGGCGGCGAAGTCGGCGTCGGAGCTGCTGCACCGGTCGCCGCCCTTGCTCTCCAGCTCCAGCTCCAGGCCGTCGCCGTACGCGACCTTCGTGCCCGGCTTCGGCGCGGCCACGGCGGATATCCAGGCGTTGGACTTCGCGTCGAGCGTGACGCTGTAGTAGAGGGTGTCGCCCGGGGCGATGGAGTCGGTGTAGGTCTTGCCGGCCGCCACCTCCTCGCCACCCGTGCTGCTCGCGGCGCCCTCGATGGGCTCGGCGTCCTTCGCCGTCCGGTACTGGCCGGCGTCGACCGGCGAGTTCACCGGGGCCGCAGCCGGTGCACCGGCACGCTCCCCGGCCGGAGCCGCCGAAGCGGGAGCCGCCGCCGAGAGCGCGGCCAGCGCGCCCAGCGCCGCCGCGGCGGCGGCCGGCCCCGCCATCGTTCGCGTTCTCACCATCCACCCCTTACGCCGTTGCCTGCCGCCACCTCTGACGTCGCCGGCCGCTTCCGGTTCCGTACGATCACGAACGCGGCCCCCGCGCCGACGAGCAGCACGCCCCCCGCGATCCCGCCGGCGAGCGGCAGCACGGAGTCCGATGATTCCCCGTCCCCCGCGGCCCGCGCATCACCTTTGCCGGTGTCCTTGCCGTCTCCGCCGTCCTTGCCGTCCGCGACCGCCGGCGCCCCGTGCTGCGGGCCGGACTTCTCCTCGCCCAGCACGTCCACGCGCAGCACGACGCCGATGGCCGTGTTCCGCGCGAACCGCGCGGCCGCGGGCCCCAGCGAGACCGACAGGTAGTACTCCCCGCCGCGCCGCGCAGGCAGGACCGCGCTGCCGACCTCGTACCGGTTGGTCCAACTGACCGGCACCGTACCGAGGTCGGAGGCGACGGGCTCACCGTATTGACGCCCTCGTCTGCCCGAGGGCAGACGATTCCGGTCTGCACCACTACGTGGTGCTCCCTTGGGTTCCTGCTTCGCTGGCCCTTGCCATCTCCCCGGAAGGAGCGGGTCTTACATGGGCCTCCACAGGCGGTACTTTCCGCCCGTCCGGCGGCAGGTCCGCCAATCCCGTTGTCGGACAAAGCGACTGTAGCAGCGGCGCTGCGGCCGTACGGCCGCCACGGTCCGGATGCCCTTCTCCTCCACCCTGAAGGGCGGAACACCGGACACGCGTCCGGTAGCGGTCGCCGCCCTCGCCAGGGATGCGGCTGACGGCGTTGGTCAGCGGCTGGGCGCCCTCGTCCTGCTCGAAGCGGTCGTCCTGGGCGTCGCACCGGGTCGCGTAGTCGTCGGTGGCCTGCAGCTCCAGCTCGATGCCGTCGCCGTACGCGACGGGCACGCCCGGCTGCGGTACGGCGGTGACGCCGAAGTCGGCGGCGGAGGCGGCGTCCAGCGCGCCGGGCGGGCGCTCGGGGAGGTCCCGGGCGGCCTGCTGCAGCGCGTAGCCGATGGGGGTGTCGCCCTTCGGCTTCACATCTGCTACGGCGTCCTTGACGCGGCCCCGGTCCAGCTCCTCGACGGGCACGGCGAGCCGGGTGTCGGTGCAGCCGCTGGCGCGGTCGGCGCCGTAGACGCGCAGGCCGGTCGGGTAGCCGTCGGGCAGGGCGTCGACGACGGTGCCCACGGCCTCGCGGGCGGACTCGATCCGGGTGGCGCCGGAGCCGTCGTCGTCGGCCATGGAGCCGGAGGAGTCCAGCACCATCGCCAGTCCGTTGCCGGTCAGCGCGGGGGCCGCGGGCTCAGCGGGGGCTGCGGGCGCGGCGGGTGTCCCCGGCGCGCCGGGTGCGGCGAGCGCCGCCGGCAGCGGGGCGGCGGCCAGCGCGGCGGTGAGCGCCGTGGTCACGCCCGCGTACGCGGGCCGTCTGACCCGGCCTCGCAGTGGTCGTCCCATGACATGTCCCCCTCGTCCTCCGCCATGTGCTCATGCACCGTAAAACGTGTGCAGTAGCAAACAACAGGGGGTGTGCGTCACGGTCGTGCAACACAGCCGGGTCATGCCGAGGCCCCAGCCGCACCGCCGCAGAAGCGGCGGGGCCGGGGCCCGGAGCCGGCCGGCGAGCCGGCGGCTCTGCTGGGAACTCTCGCGTCTCAGACGCCCGAAGAGGAGGGCACCGAGTCGGTGGCCTCCGTCCACAGGTCTTGCTCGGCGCGATCCGCCTGGATCTGGCGGTACACGAGAAGCCCGCCCAGAGCGGCCAATGCGATCAGGAACAGCTTCTTCACCGCGCTACCTCGTCCTTCCAGAGACATTGGACTACGAAGCCCGATGATACACAGCGCAAACGACACCGGAGGGGGCTCAGTAGCACGGCACTAGGACGGCACTAGGACCTGAGACCCCCGTCCCGGTTCCATCCGGCGCCCGATCCGTACGCGCCCCTCGGCCGCGCACGATGGCACCCATGACCACGCCCGACACGACCGATGCGACCCACACGACCGACGTCACCGACACCGCCGAGAGGGCAGCCACCACGAAGGCGACCGGTCCGGCCGGCAGTCCGCGAACCCCCGCCCCCGGCGCGGCACCTCCCCCGTCCCGGCTCTGGCCGGTGCTGCTCGCCTCGTACATCGGCCAGTTCCTCGTCGTCCTCGACGTCTCCGTCGTCAACGTCGCCCTGCCCAGCATGCGCGACGACCTCGCCCTCAGCGGCAGCGCGCTGCAGTGGGTCGTCAACGGCTACGCCCTCACCTTCGCCGGCTTCCTGCTGCTCGGCGGCCGGCTCGCCGACCTCTTCGGCCCCAAGCACGTCTACCTCGCCGGCCTCGGCCTCTTCGCCGCCGCCAGCCTCGCCGGCGGCCTGGCGCAGAGCGACGCCGTGCTCATCACCGCCCGCGCCGCCCAGGGCGTCGGCGCCGCGCTCCTGGCCCCCGTCACCCTCTCCCTGCTGACCCGGGCCCTGCCCGAGGGCGCCGCCCGCAGCCGGGCCATCGCCGCCTGGACGGCGGTCGGCGCCGCCGGCGGTGCCACCGGCGGGCTCATCGGCGGCGTGCTCACCGACTACGCGTCGTGGCGCTGGGTGCTGCTGATCAACGTGCCGATCGGCGTCGCCGTCGGCGCCGTCGTGCTGCTCTGGCTGCGCGAGCACCACCGCGGCGCCGACCACCCCGCCCTGGACCTCCCCGGCGCCGCGCTCGTCACCAGCGGCGTCGGCGCCGTGGCGTACGGCATCACCGAGACCGAGTCCTCGGGGTGGACCTCCGGGGCCGCCCTGCTGCCGCTGCTGGCCGGGCTCGCGGCGCTGGCGGGCTTCGTCGCCGTGGAGGCGCGGGCCGCGCAGCCGCTGATGCCGCTGCGGCTGTTCCGTATCCGCGCGGTGGCCGTCGGCAACGTCGTGACCCTCGTCAGCATGATCGGCGCGTTCGCGATGTGGTACTTCCTCACCCTCTACATGCAGACCGTCCTCGGCTACAGCGCCGTCCGCACCGGCCTGGCCTTCCTCCCGCACACCGCCGCGCTCATCCTCGCCTCGCAGTTCGCGCCCCGCCTCACGGCCCGCTTCGGCAGCCGCACGATGACGGTGGCGGGCGGGCTGCTCCTGGCCGGGGGCTTCCTGTGGCAGTCGGCGGCGCTGGCCGCGGACGGCACGTTCGCCACCGCGATCCTCGGCCCGGCGCTGCCCATGGCCGCGGGCATGGCGGTGCTGATGGCGCTGCTGACCGACGTGTCCACCTCGGGCGTCGAGGAGCGCGACGCCGGCGGCGTCTCCGGCCTGGTCAACACCTCCCGCCAGATCGGCGCGGTGCTGGGCCTGTCGATCCTCGGCGCCGTCTCCGCCTCCGCGGAAGGCGGCGGCCCCGTGACCGGCTACGCCCGCGCCTTCCTGGCCGCCGGCCTGATCACCGGCGCCTCGATGCTCCTGGTCCCCTTCCTCCCCCGGCCCGCCGGCAGGCCCGTACGCGCCTGACACAGCAGAAGGGCGCCTCCTCGTGACGAGGAGGCGCCTTTCGGGTTTCCGGTGCGGCTACCAGGACTTGAACCTGGGGCCTCATCCTTATCAGGGATGCGCTCTAACCGACTGAGCTATAGCCGCGCGCTGCACAGAGATTACCCCACCGCAGAGCCGCGGCCCAAATCGATAGCGGGCCCACCCGGCGGCTGCTACTCGTCCTCCGCGAGCGTGACCTCGATGCCGCCGACGAAGCCCGCGGAGAGGTTGTAGATGAACGCGCCCAGCGTCGCCAGCGCCGTGGCGAGGACCACGTCGATCAGCGCCACCACTGCCGTGAACCCGACCACCCGGGGCAGCGACAGGAACGACTCCAGGTCGAAGCCGGCCGAGTCGTCCGAGCCGGTGGCCTCGCTGATCGTGCCGCCGACCGTGCTGAAGACGCCCATCGCGTCCAGCACCATCCACAGCACCGTCACGGCCACGATCGTGCAGATGCCCAGCGCGATGGAGAGCAGGAAGCTGACCTTCATCACCGACCACGGGTCGGCCTTGGCGACCCGCAGCCGCGCCTTGCGGGTGCGCGGCACCGTACGGGCGCCGGTGCGCGACCTGCGTACGCCTGCGGCCGTCTGCTGCGCCTGCTCGTACGCCTGACCGCGCCCCGGCGTACGGCCCCCGGCGTGGCCGGCGGCGGCCCCGCCGGCCGGCGGGGTGTACGCCTGCGGCGGGTGGTGCGGAGCCGGCGGGGCGGCGGGGGCGGCCGTCGGCGGCGGCATCGGGCCCTCGGGGGCGCTGTCGTACGTGTACGTGTGCGCTTGCGGGTCCGCTTCCGCACCCCCGGCTCCCGGGGAACCGGAGGCGCCGCGTCTGCGCCTGCCCCGGCCGCCGTGCCCGGCGCCGGCGGCGTCCGGACCGGCCGGGGGGTTCGGCTGCGCGTACCCCTCGGCCCGCGCCGGACCGGCACCGGCGCCCGTGGCTCCACTCACGACCTACTCCTCGCCTTCACCGTCCGCGGCGCCCTTGGCCCCGGCGTCCGTGCTCCCGGCTCCGTCTGCGACGGCTGCCCCCTCGGCAGCGCCGTCGGCGTCGGCGGCCTCCTCGACCTCCTCCGCCTCCCGGCCGGCTTCGGCGTTCCGCGCGATGCCGACCACGGCGTCCCGCTTCCCCAGGTTGATCAGTTGGACGCCCATGGTGTCACGGCCCGTCTCCCTGACCTCATCGACCCGCGTACGGATCACGCCGCCGCCGAGCGTGATGGCGAGGATCTCGTCCGTCTCCTCCACCACCAGCGCGCCGACCAGCGAACCCCGGTCCTCCACCAGCTTCGCCGCCTTGATGCCGAGTCCGCCTCGCCCCTGAACGCGGTAGTCGTCCACGTTCGTACGCTTCGCGTACCCGCCGTCGGTGGCGGTGAACACGAACGTACCGGGCCGCACGACATTCATCGAGAGGAGTTCGTCACCCTCGCGGAAGCTCATGCCCTTCACACCGGAGGTGGCGCGGCCCATCGGGCGCAGCGCCTCGTCCGTTGCAGTGAAACGGATCGATTGGGCCTTCCTGCTGACGAGCAGCACATCGTCCTCGGCCGAGACCAGCTCGGCACCGATCACCTCGTCCGGCGAGCCGTCCGGCATCTCCCGCAGGTTGATCGCGATCACGCCGCCCTGGCGGGGCGAGTCGTAGTCCTTGAGCACCGTCTTCTTCACCAGCCCGGCCTTGGTGGCGAGCACCAGGTACGGCGCGGCGGCGTAGTCCCGGATCGCCAGGATCTCCGCGATGTGCTCGTCCGGCTGGAACGCCAGCAGGTTCGCGACGTGCTGGCCCTTGGCGTCGCGGCCGGCGTCCGGCAGCTCGTACGCCTTGGCGCGGTACACCCGGCCCTTGTTCGTGAAGAACAGCAGCCAGTGGTGGGTGGTGGAGACGAAGAAGTGGTCGACGATGTCGTCCTCGCGCAGCCGCGTCCCGCGTACGCCCTTGCCGCCGCGCTTCTGCGCGCGGTAGTCGGTGCTCTTCGTCCGCTTCACATAGCCGCCGCGGGTGATCGTGACGACGATGTCCTCCTCGGCGATCAGGTCCTCGATGGACACGTCGCCCTCGAAGGGCACGAGCTGCGTACGCCGGTCGTCGCCGAACTTCGCGACGATCGCCGCCAGCTCCTCGCTGATGATCTGCCGCTGCCGCTCGGGGGAGGCGAGGATCGCGTTGTAGTCGTCGATCTTCGCCTGGAGCTCGTCGTGCTCCGCGGTGATCTTCTGGCGCTCCAGGGCGGCCAGCCGGCGGAGCTGCATCTCCAGGATCGCGTTCGCCTGGATCTCGTCGATCTCCAGCAGGTCCATCAGGCCCCGGCGCGCCACGTCCACCGTCTGCGAGGCCCGGATCAGCGCGATGACCTCGTCGATCGCGTCCAGCGCCTTCAGCAGGCCGCGCAGGATGTGCGCCCGCTCCTCGGCCTTGCGCAGCCGGAAGGTGGTGCGGCGGACGATGACGTCGATCTGGTGGTCCACCCAGTGGCGGATGAACGCGTCCAGCGACAGCGTGCGCGGCACGCCGTCGACCAGCGCCAGCATGTTGGCACCGAAGTTCGTCTGCAGGTCGGTGTGCTTGTAGAGGTTGTTCAGCACGACCTTCGCGACGGCGTCCCGGCGCAGCACGATGACCAGCCGCTGGCCCGTACGCGACGAGGTCTCGTCCCGGACGTCGGCGATGCCCGTCAGCCGGCCGTCCTTCACCCCGTCGGCGATCTTCTGCGCCAGGTTGTCGGGGTTGACCTGGTACGGCAGCTCGGTAACCACCAGGCACTGCCGGTCCTGGATCTCCTCCACCTCGACCACCGCGCGCATCGGGATCGAGCCGCGGCCGGTGCGGTACGCCTCCTCGATGCCCTTGCGGCCGACGACCAGCGCGCCGCTGGGGAAGTCCGGGCCCTTGATGCGCGCGAGGAGGGCTTCGAGCAGCTCGTCGCTGGACGCCTCGGGGTGCTCCAGGTACCACTGCACCCCCTCGGCGACCTCCCGCAGGTTGTGCGGCGGGATGTTCGTCGCCATGCCGACCGCGATCCCCGCCGAGCCGTTGATCAGCAGGTTCGGGAAGCGGGCGGGCAGGACAGTGGGCTCCTGGGAGCGGCCGTCGTAGTTGTCCCCGAAGTCGACGGTCTCCTCGTCGATGTCGCGGAGCATCTCCATCGCCAGCGGCGCCATCCGGCACTCGGTGTAGCGCATGGCGGCGGCCGGGTCGTTGCCCGGGGAGCCGAAGTTGCCGTTGCCGTCGACGAGCGGCATCCGCATCGACCACGGCTGTGCCAGCCGCACCAGGGCGTCGTAGATCGCCGAGTCGCCGTGCGGGTGGTAGTTGCCCATCACGTCGCCGACGACGCGCGCGCACTTGAAGTACCCGCGCTCCGGGCGGTAGCCGCCCTCGTACATCGAGTACAGCACGCGGCGGTGCACCGGCTTCAGCCCGTCGCGGATGTCCGGCAGCGCACGCGAGACGATCACGCTCATCGCGTAGTCGAGATAGCTGCGCTGCATCTCGGTCTCGAGCGAGACGGCGTCCACGCGCAGCACGATGCCGCCGTCTTCGCCCTCGCCGTCCGGCTGCGGGTCGGGGTTCTGGGGAGTGAGCTCGTCGGCCATTGCGGGTCTTTTCTACCTTTTCGTAGAGGTCTCGAAGGCGGTCGGTCGCGCTCCCGGGCGGGGAGCCCCGGGCGCCCGGGCGGGGCCGACTCAGATGTCGAGGAAGCGGACGTCCTTGGCGTTGCGCTGGATGAACGAGCGGCGTGCCTCGACGTCCTCGCCCATGAGCACCGAGAACAGGTCGTCCGCCGCGGCGGCGTCGTCGAGCGTGACCTGGCGCAGCACGCGGTGGGCCGGGTCCATGGTGGTGACCCGCAGCTCCTCCGCGTTCATCTCGCCCAGGCCCTTGAAACGCTGGATCGAGTCGTCCCTGATCCGCTTGCCCGCCGCGCGGCCCAGCTCGATGAGCTGGTCCCGCTCGCGGTCGGAGTAGGCGTACTCGAACTCGTCCCTGGTCCACTTGATCTTGTACAGCGGGGGCTGGGCCAGGAACACGTGGCCGCCCTCGATCAGCGGGCGCATGAAGCGGAACAGGAGCGTCAGCAGCAGCGTCTGGATGTGCTGGCCGTCGACGTCCGCGTCGGCCATCAGCACGATCTTGTGATACCGCAGCTTGTCGAGGTCGAAGTCCTCGTGGATGCCGGTGCCGAACGCCGAGATCAGCGCCTGCACCTCCGTGTTCTGCAGCACCCGGTCGATCCGGGCCTTCTCCACGTTGAGGATCTTGCCGCGGATCGGGAGGATCGCCTGGTACCGGGGGTTGCGGCCGGACTTCGCCGAGCCGCCCGCGGAGTCGCCCTCCACGATGAAGATCTCGCACTTGGACGGGTCGTTCGACTGGCAGTCGCTCAGCTTGCCCGGCAGCGACGCCGTCTCCAGCAGCCCCTTGCGCCGCGTCAGGTCGCGCGCCTTGCGGGCCGCCACGCGGGCCGTCGCCGCCTGGATGGACTTGCGGACGATGTCCGCGGCCTCGTTCGGGTTCCGGTCCAGCCAGTCCGTCAGATGCTCGTGCGTGACCTTCTGCACGAAGGTCTTCGCCTCCGTGTTGCCCAGCTTGGTCTTCGTCTGGCCCTCGAACTGCGGCTCGCTCAGCTTGACCGAGATGATCGAGGTCAGGCCCTCGCGGATGTCCTCGCCGGTGAGGTTGTCGTCCTTCTCGCGCAGCAGCTTACGGTCGCGCGCGTACCGGTTCACCAGGCCCGTGAGCGCCGCCCGGAAGCCCTCCTCGTGGGTGCCGCCCTCGTGGGTGTGGATCGTGTTCGCGAACGAGTACACGCCCTCGCTGTACTGGGTGTTCCACTGCATCGCGATCTCGACGGAGATCTTGCGCTCGGTGTCCTCGGCCTCGAAGTCGATCACCGACGGGTGCACCGGCTCGCCCTTGCGCGAGTTCAGGTGGCGTACGAAGTCGGAGATGCCGCCCTCGTAGTGGTACGTGACGCTGCGCGCCTTGTCCTCGTTCTCGGCGCCCGCGGTGTCCGCGCCCGAGGTCTGCTTCGCCGCCGCCCGCTCGTCCGTCAGCGTGATCGACAGCCCCTTGTTCAGGAACGCCATCTCCTGGAAGCGGCGCGACAGCGTCTCGAACGAGTAGTCCGTCGTCTCAAAGACGTCGCTGTCCGCCCAGAACGTGACCGTGGTGCCGGTCTCGTCCGTCGCCTCGTTCCGCGCCAGCGGCTCGGTCGGGATGCCCAGCTTGTAGTCCTGTGTCCAGCGGTAGCCGTCGGTCTTGACCTCCACCGACAGCCGGGTAGAAAGCGCGTTCACGACGGACACGCCGACGCCGTGCAGACCGCCGGAGACCGCGTACCCGCCGCCGCCGAACTTGCCGCCCGCGTGCAGCACCGTCAGCACGACCTCCACCGCCGGCTTGTTCTCCGACGGCACGATGCCCACCGGGATACCGCGGCCGTTGTCGACGACGCGCACGCCGCCGTCGGCGAGCAGCGTCACCTCGATCGCGTCCGCGTGGCCGGCCATCGCCTCGTCCACCGAGTTGTCCACGACCTCCTGCACCAGGTGGTGCAGACCGCGCTCACCGGTCGAGCCGATGTACATGCCGGGGCGCTTGCGTACGGCGTCCAGGCCCTCCAGGACCGTGATCGCGCTCGCGTCGTACGCCGCGTCCTCGACGGCCTCCGCCTCCGCGTGGGCGAGTGCCCGCTCGGCAGCCGCGACCGCCGCCTCCGTGGCGCCGTCGGCGCCCGGAGAGACGTTCTCGCTGGCAGGGATGTTCTCGTTGGAGTTGCCGGAATCGGCCACGAAGCGCCCTTTCTGGCACAGCACGGGCCACTCTCCTGGCTGAGCGGGAGCGGCCGCGTCGTTGTTGGTCAGCGTGTTCCGCAAGTGGGCGGGTTGCTCCCCAGTCTACCGGTAGCCCACGACAGAATGGCGGTTTGCAGGTGCCTGAACCCGCATGTGGCGCCCTGAACATCTGCCCGCCGAGGGGGGCTGCACACACCGGGGCCTGCAGAGCCTCTGAGCGCCACTCAGCGCTTCGGGGCGTCAACCATGAGCTACTGTGACCGACCTCACTCCATCACAGGTTTACCGACCGGGTTCAGCAGAAGGTACGGGCCTACCCGTACGTGTCCCCGGGACCCCGGCTCCCCGGTGCCCGCAGCGGCCCGAAGCGCCGCCCGCCGCCCCCCGGGCCCACCACTTTGATCAGCTTCACGGTGCCCTGGCCCAGCTCCTCGTTCAGCCGCGCCACCAACTGCGGCGCCAGCAGCCGCAACTGCGTCGCCCACGCCGTGGAGTCGCACACCACCACGAGCACCCGCTCCTGCTCGTCGTACCGCTCGGGCGCGCAGTGCTGCGCCACTTCCGGCCCGACGAGCTGCGGCCAGCGGCCCATCACACCGCCCACGGCCGCCGGCGCCTCCCAGCCCCGCTCGGTGATCAGCCGGCTCACCGCGGCACCCAGCGGCAGCGGATCGCGGCCGTCGGCGCGGGCGCCCGAGCGCAGCCCGCCGTCGCGGCGGGCCTGCCGGCGCTGCTGCGCCGCCGCACCCCGCGCACGGGCCTCCGCGCGCGCCGCCCGCAGGGCCACACGCGCCAAGTCGACACCGGAGGGCTCGGGAGCGGCCGGAGACCCCGCCGTCGACCCCGCCGGAGACCCGGGAGCGCCGGAGTCCGCGGACGGGCCGGGGCGTCCGGCACCTTCGGGACGTACGGGCTCCTCGCTCATCCGCGCTCCACCCGCCCGTCGGCCACCGTGAACCGCGCCCCAGCCAGCGCCCCCGGCACGTCCTCGGCCACCGCCGCCGTCACCAGCACCTGCTCGCCGGGCGCCACCAGCTCCGCCAGCCGCTCCCGCCGCCGCGCGTCCAGCTCCGCGAACACGTCGTCCAGCACCAGCACCGGCTCCCCGCCGCCCTCGCCGCGCAGCAGCTCGTACGACGCGAGCCGCAGCGCCAGCGCGTAGGACCACGACTCCCCGTGCGACGCGTACCCCTTCGCCGGCAGCTCGCCCAGCTTCAGCACCAAGTCGTCGCGGTGCGGACCCACCAGCGTCACGCCCCGCTCGATCTCCTGCTTCCGCGCCTGGGCCATCGCCTCCAGCAGCAGCCCCGCGAACTCCTCGCGGGTACGCGCCTCCGCAAACCGCCCGCCCGCCGGCGACCGGTACTCACACGCCACCGGACCGCCGCCCGGCGCCACCTGCTCGTACGCCTTGTCCACCAGCGGCTGCAGCAGCGAGATCAGGTCCAGGCGCTGCGCCAGCAGCTCCGCGCCGGCCCGCGCCAGATGCTGGTCCCACACGTCCAGCGTCGACAGATCCAACTGCCGCCCGCCGTGCCGCCGCGCCATCGCGGCCGTCTTCAGCAGCGTGTTGCGCTGCTTGAGCACCCGGTCGTAGTCGCTGCGCACGCCCGCCAGCCGTGGCGCACGCGCCGTGATCAGCTCGTCGAGAAACCGGCGCCGCTGATCCGGATCGCCCTTGACCAGCGCCAGGTCCTCCGGCGCGAACAGCACCGAGCGCAGCACGCCCAGCAGGTCGCGCGGACGCACCTGGGACGAACGGTTCAGCCGCGCCCTGTTCGCCTTGCCCGGGTTCAGCTCCAGCTCCACGAGCTGCTGCCGGCCGTCCTGAGTCACCGCGGCCCGTACCACCGCACGCGCCGCGCCCATCCGCACCAGCGGCGCGTCCGCGGACACCCGGTGGCTGCCGAGCGTCGCGAGATAGCCGACCGCCTCGACCAGATTCGTCTTGCCCTGGCCGTTCGGCCCGACGAACGCCGTCACCCCCGGGTCGAGGGGCACCTCCGCCCGCTCATACGAACGGAAGTCGGCCAGCGAGAGATGAGACACGTGCATGGCCCGACGCCGACCTCCCCAGGCAGACGGCCGATTCACCGAACAGCGGGCCGGCGCTGCCGCCGGCCACCCGGCAGGTTACTTCTCCTCCTTGACCGCGTGGCCACCGAACTGGTTCCGCAGCGCAGCGATCATCTTCATCTGCGGCGAGTCGTCCTGGCGCGAGGCGAAGCGGGCGAAGAGCGACGCCGTGATCGCCGGCAGCGGCACCGCGTGGTCGATGCCCGCCTCCACCGTCCACCGGCCCTCGCCGGAGTCCTCCGCGTACCCGCGGAGCTTGTCCAGGTGCTCGTCATCGTCCATCGCCCGGACCGCCAGGTCCAGCAGCCAGGAGCGGATGACCGTACCCTCCTGCCAGGAACGGAACACCTCGCGCACGTCGGTGACGGAGTCCGCGGCCTCCAGCAGCTCCCAGCCCTCGGCGAAGGCCTGCATCATCGCGTACTCGATGCCATTGTGGACCATCTTCGCGAAGTGCCCCGCGCCGACCTTGCCGGCGTGGACGGAGCCGTACTCGCCCTCCGGCTTCAGCGCGTCGAAGACCGGCTGCACCCGCGCCACGTGCTCGGCGTCGCCGCCGTACATCAGCGCATAGCCGTTCTCCAGCCCCCACACGCCTCCGGAGACGCCGCAGTCCACAAAGCCGATGCCTTTCGCACCCAGCTCCTCGGCGTGCTTCTCGTCATCCGTCCAGCGCGAGTTGCCGCCGTCCACGAGCACGTCGCCGGGTTCGAGCAGCTCCGCCAGCTCGTCGACGGTCGACTGCGTGGCCGCGCCCGCGGGCACCATCACCCACACCACGCGCGGGGCGGGCAGTGCGTCCACAAGAGCCTTCAGGCTGTGGACATCGGCGACATCCGGATTGCGGTCGTACCCCACGACGGTGTGACCCGCACGCCGGATGCGCTCACGCATGTTCCCGCCCATCCGGCCGAGACCCACGAGACCGAGCTCCATCACTGCCCCTTCGTCCATCTGTGCGTCTTATCGGGTCCGAGCCTACGCCGGACCCTCAGCCGCTCAGCCGCACGGGCATGATCAGGTACTTGTACGCCTCGTCCGCCTCGGCGTCGAGCGCGGGCTTGCCGCTGAGCAGCGCCGGCTTCGTCGACGTCGTGAACGAGAGCTGCGCCGCGGGCGAGTCGATCGCGCTCAGCCCGTCGAGCAGGAACGTGGGGTTGAAGGCGATCGAGATGTCGTCGCCCTCAAGATGCGCGTCCACCCTTTCCACAGCCTGTGCGTCGTCGCTTGAACCGGCCTCCAGCGTCAGCACCCCCTGCTCGAAGCTCAGCCGCACCGGGGTGTTCCGCTCGGCCACGAGCGCCACGCGCTTCACGGCCTCGACGAACGGCGGGGTCTCGATGACCGCCACCGAGTTGAACTCCGTGGGGAACAGCGTGCGGTACTTCGGCAGGTCGCCCTCGATCAGCCGCGTCGTCGTCCGCCGGCCGGCGCCCTCGAACCCGATCAGGCCCTCGCCGGCACCGGCGCCCGACAGCGCGAGCGTCACGATGTCACCGCTGGTCAGCGACTTGGCCGTGTCCAGGAGCGTCTTGGCGGGGACGAGAGCCACCGAAGAGGCGTCCGCGGTCTCCGGCTTCCACAGGAACTCGCGGACCGCGAAGCGGTACCGGTCCGTGGAGGCCAGCGTGACCGTGTCGCCCTCGATCTCGATCCGCACGCCCGTGAGCACCGGCAGCGTGTCGTCCCGGCCGGCGGCGATGGCGACCTGCGCGACGGCGGCGGCGAAGACCTCGCCGGAGACCGTGCCGGTCGCGGTCGGCATCTCCGGCAGCGCCGGATACTCCTCCACAGGCAGGGTGTGGAGTGTGAACCGCGAGGAGCCGCAGACCACGGTGACTCGGACGCCGTCCGTGGAGATCTCCACAGGCCTGTTGGGAAGCGCGCGGGAGATGTCGGCGAGCAGCCGCCCGGAGACGAGGACCGTGCCGTCCTCCTCCACGTCCGCCTCCACCGAGACGCGGGCGGAGACCTCGTAGTCGAAGCCGGAGAGGCTGAGGGTCCCGCCGTCCGCGCCGTCGGCTTTCAGCAGCAGCCCGGCGAGCACCGGCGCAGGCGGCCGGGCCGGGAGGCTGCGCGCCGCC
Source organism: Streptomyces sp. CNP082 (assembly GCF_059570535.1). Lineage (NCBI taxonomy): Bacteria > Bacillati > Actinomycetota > Actinomycetes > Kitasatosporales > Streptomycetaceae > Streptomyces > Streptomyces sp. CNP082. The sequence continues at coordinate 10,074 of NZ_JCANSZ010000051.1, read as the reverse complement.
CAGGCCACTGCCTCCGCGAGTACGTCGCGCTCCACCCGGATCTTCACGGAGACCGCCTCCTGGTGCTCTCGGCCCTTGCCGGCTCGGTTGGTGTGGGAGACCAGTCTGACGCACGCCACCGACACAGGGGGTGGGTCGGGGTCAACTCGTCGCCGTCGCCCTCGAAGGCCGTCGACCGCACTTGTGCACAGGCCCTGCTTCGAAGCGGATTCCGAGCTAGATACGTGTAGAGGTAGTAGTAGGGCTTGTGGAAACCGTGGAAAACCCTGTCTGCGCAGGTCAGCCCGCGAATTTTGCCCACAGGCGGGTTGGGGACGGAGGGTGGATAACCCGCGGTTCCTGTGGACGGGGCCCGGCTGTGCACAGGCCGTTCACAGGCAGGGGCCACTTAGCCACAGCTCCATCCCCAGAGTTACCCGGGTTTCTGCACAGCCAATCCGGCCTCTCGGTGTGACGGCTTTCACTCGACCCGGTGAAGGCGCGCGTTGCGTTGCCGAACAGTGGACAACCTTGTGGACAGGCTGTGTACAGAGCGGGGTTTTCTGTGGGTGAGTGGTCTTCCGCGGTGGACAGCGCTCGCGGCCGGTCGGCGCACTCCCGGGCGTCCACAGGGTGTGGGCAACGGCCGCCCACAAATTCACACCCCGGTGAGCTGCATGGACGCGAGTTGTCCAGATCGCGTCCACACCCTCCGGTGGGTAACTCGCCGATCCCCAGGGTGTGGACGGCCGGGAGCGCGCCGAGGTGTGGAGAAGTGCCAGTTCAGGGCCGGGAATCGAACAGGGCGCGGGGGCTCGGCTGTTCGGGTACGCGCACGGGGCGGGCGCAGGGGTGGGGCGCAAGGGCGGGGCGCGGCGCCCGCTAGCTGTTCTTGATGCGGTTGGTCAGCTCGGTGACCTGGTTGTAGATCGAGCGCCGCTCGGCCATCAGCGCCCGGATTTTGCGGTCCGCGTGCATGACGGTGGTGTGGTCCCGGTTGCCGAACTGGGCGCCGATCTTCGGCAGCGAGAGGTCTGTCAGCTCCCGGCACAGGTACATGGCGATCTGGCGCGCGGTGACCAGCACGCGGCTGCGGGAGGAGCCGCACAGGTCCTCCACCGTCAACCCGAAGTAGTCGGCGGTGGCAGCCATGATCGCCGCGGCGGTGATCTCCGGGGCCGCGTCCTCGCCGCCGGGGATGAGGTCCTTCAGCACGATCTCGGTGAGCCCGAGGTCCACCGGCTGCCGGTTGAGCGAGGCGAAGGCCGTGACCCGGATCAGGGCGCCCTCCAGCTCGCGGATGTTGCGGGAGATCCGGGAGGCGATGAACTCCAGCACCTCCGGCGGCGCGTTCAACTGCTCCTGGACCGCCTTCTTGCGCAGGATCGCGATCCGGGTCTCCAGCTCCGGCGGCTGCACGTCGGTGATCAGGCCCCACTCGAAGCGGTTGCGGAGCCGGTCCTCCAGGGTGATCAGCTGCTTGGGCGGCCGGTCGCTGGAGAGCACGATCTGCTTGTTGGCGTTGTGCAGCGTGTTGAAGGTGTGGAAGAACTCCTCCTGCGTCGACTCCTTGCTCGCCAGGAACTGGACGTCGTCGACCAGGAGGATGTCCATGTCGCGGTAGCGCTTGCGGAACGTGTCCGCCTTGCCGTCGCGGATGGAGTTGATGAACTCGTTGGTGAACTCCTCTGAGCTCACGTAGCGCACGCGGGTGCCGGGGTAGAGGCTGCGGGCGTAGTGGCCGATGGCGTGCAGCAGGTGCGTCTTGCCCAGACCGGACTCGCCGTAGATGAACAGCGGGTTGTACGCCTTGGCCGGGGCCTCGGCGACGGCGACCGCCGCGGCGTGCGCGAAGCGGTTGGAGGCGCCGATGACGAAGGTGTCGAAGAGGTACTTCGGGTTCAGCCGCGCGGTCGGCTCGCCGGGCCCCGTGGCCGGGGCGGGCTGGGCGGCGAGCGGGCCGGGCGCGCCGCTGGGCGCGGGCAGCTCGACGTTGCCCATGGCCTGGACGAGCGGCGGGACCTGGGCGCCGGAGGGGCCGGGGCCGCCGGGGTGGGCGTACCTGTCGTGGGCGGGGCGCTGCGCGAGGTGGTCGTGGGCCGCGTAGTAGTCGGCGGCGTCGGTGCCTCCCGCCCCGTCGGGCTGGGCGCCGGGCGGGCCCGGGTGGTGGTCGGCGCGGGGCCAGGCGGCCGGCGCCGGGCGCGGCTGGGCGTACTCGGGGTACGTCGGGGCGGCGGTGGGCAGGCGGTCGTCCCCGGGGGCCGGGCGGCTGTAGGCGTCGTACGGCGGCTCGGGCAGCAGGCCGCCGCTGTTCTGGTGGCTCTGGTGGCCCTGGTGCGGGGGCCCCGCGGCGGTGTGGGGCAGCGGGAGGTGCGGAGCGGCGGGGTATGCGGCCTGCTCGTGCGCCGGCGGCTGCGGGCCCTGCGGGGTGTGGGGTACGTGCAGGCCGTGCCCGCTCGGCTCGGGCCCCGGCTGCGCGGGCGGGGGCGGGGGCTGCTGCGGCTTCGACTCCGGCTCGCCGGGGCTGACGGTGACGGCCAGGCCGATGGGCTGGTGGCAGGCGTGGCTCAGCGCCTCGGTGATCTTGGAGGCGAGACGGCCCTCGAAGACGCCTTTCGCGTACTCGTTGGGCACGGCCAGCACGGCGGTGCCGGCGACGAGGACGAGGGGCTGGCAGTCGCGCAGCCACCGGTGGTCCTTGGCCTCGATGCCCTGGTCGTCCGCGAGCAGCCGTTCGAGCACGCGTGGCCAGACTGCAGCGAGATCGGCAGGCAGGTCGGCCACGGGGCACGCTCTTTCAGGTCACGGCAGGTCACGAAGGTGTGATCTCGGGACGGGTGGGATGGATCCGCGCAAGGGTCGGAAGTCCAGCCACGGTAGTCACGCCGACCTGCCCCATTCAAGTCGTTGTCCACAGGCTGTGCACAGTGTCCTATGGTGTGTCGGCCGCACCGGGCGGGTTTGACCGGACGGCAGCCGCCCGCGTACCGTGTCGAGGTCGAGATGTCGACGGCTGCTGCCGCCTGCCTCCGATCAGTCTCAGGCCGCGACAGTGATCATGTCACGTGTCGGGCGATGACGAGCCGGCTCGAGGGCGCACGGTGGCAGCCGTTCGGCGCCTAACCACCCGTGACGATTCTCCTGGAGCCCCCGAGTGAGCAAGCGCACTTTCCAGCCGAACAACCGCAAGCGTGCCAAGACGCACGGCTTCCGGCTGCGTATGCGTACCCGCGCCGGCCGTGCCGTCATCACGGCCCGTCGCAACAAGGGTCGCGCACGCCTGTCCGCCTGACCCCGTTGGTCTGCCCGTGCTGCCCGCTGAGCACCGGCTGCGGCGGCGCGAGGACTTCGCCCGAGCGGTACGCCGCGGACGACGGGCTGGCCGCCCGCTGCTCGTCGTCCATCTGAACAGCGGCGGTGACCCGCATGCCGCCGGGGAGAACGCCTCCCCGCCGCGTGCGGGTTTCGTCGTCAGCCGGGCCGTCGGGCCGGCGGTCGCGCGCAACCTCGTCAAGCGTCGCCTGCGTCATCTCATACGGGATCGGATGGATGAGCTGCCCGCAGGTAGCCTGGTGGTCGTACGGGCGCTGCCTGGCGCCGCGGAGGCCGGCTTCGACCGGCTGCGCGATGACCTGGACGCAGCGCTGGGGCGGTTGCTGGGAAGGGCGCCGCGATGAAGTATCCGCTGCTTTGGTTGATCAAGCTGTACCAGTGGACCATCAGCCCGCTGCTCGGGCCGGTCTGCAAGTACTACCCGTCGTGCTCGCACTACGGCTATGAGGCGATCCGGCTGCACGGCGCGGTCAAAGGCACGGGCCTGACCGCCTGGCGCATCCTGCGCTGCAATCCGTGGTCGCTCGGCGGGGTCGACCATGTTCCGCCCCGCAAGCATCCGGTCTGGCACCAGCGGCTGCGCAGCCGCCTGGGCAAGACGCAGCCCAAGGCCCAAGGAGCCTGATTCGTGGACACGATCCTCGGTCCTCTCTATACGGCAGTTTCCTGGATCATCGTCCAGTTCCACTCGCTGTTCAGCCTCGTTTTCCCCGAGGACAGCGGCTGGGCCTGGGGGTTGTCCATCGTGGCGCTGGTGGTCGTGATCCGCGTCGCCCTGATCCCGCTCTTCGTGAAGCAGATCAAGGCGACGCGGAACATGCAGGTGCTGCAGCCGAAGATGAAGGCGATCCAGGAGCGCTACAAGAACGACAAGCAGCGCCAGTCCGAGGAGATGATGAAGCTGTACCGGGAGACGGGTACCAACCCGCTCTCGAGCTGTCTTCCCATCCTCGCCCAGTCCCCCTTCTTCCTGGCGCTCTTCCAGGTGCTGAACAAGATCGCCGGCAACCACGAGGTCGGCGTCCTCAACGCCACGCAGGTCGAGCAGGCCCGTGAGGCCCACGTCTTCGGGGCTCCGATCGCGGCGAAGTTCATGGACAGCGCGAGCAAGGTAGAGAGCCTCGGCTCCACGCTCGCGGACGTGCGGGTCGTCACCATCATCATGATCGTGCTGATGTCGGGTTCGCAGTTCTACACGCAGCGTCAGCTCATGACGAAGAACGTCGACCTGACGGTCAAGACGCCGTTCATGCAGCAGCAGAAGATGCTGATGTACATCTTCCCGCTCATGTTCGCCGTCTTCGGCATCAACTTCCCCGTCGGCGTCCTGATCTACTGGCTGACGACCAACGTGTGGTCCATGGGCCAGCAGATGTACGTGATCAAGCGGAACCCCACCCCGGGCAGCAAGTCCTACGCGCACCTGCTGGAGCGTATGCAGAAGCACGTCATCGCCCACGAGGGCGTGCGCGGCCGCCGCGACCGCTACGTCGTCAAGCAGATGGTCGCCAAGGGCAAGGACCGCAACGAGGACGAGAAGAAGTTCGTCTCGGCGCTGGCCAAGCACGACCTGAAGCCTCAGGCGGACGGCACCGTGATCAAGAGCGAGACCCCGCTGGCCGACGCCAAGCCCGGCGGCGGCGACCCCGGCCGGCGGCAGCAGCCGAAGCGGCAGTCGAAGTCCCAGCGCCGCAGCCACGCCCAGTCCGGCGGCACCGGCCAGCGGCAGGAGAGCGGGGCCGGCGCCGCGGAGCCCGAGGACAAGAAGCCCGCGTCGAACGCCGAGAAGAAGAAGGCGGGCGGCTCATCCGGCAGCGGCGGTGCAGGCGGCAGCGCCCGTAACGCGAAGTCCGGTCAGCGCAAGGGGCCGCAGCGGCCCAAGCACCCGTCGAAGAAGTAAGAAGGAGTCCCCACGTGACGGACACCGCTTCCGCTACCGGCGAAGCCGGTTCGGAGACCGAGGCCAAGCCCGGGCAGCCCGAGGAGACCGACGCCACGGCCGAGGACGTCCTGACGCGCCTTGAGCAGGAAGGCGAGATCGCCGCCGACTATCTGGAGGAGCTGCTCGACATCGCGGACCTCGACGGCGACATCGACATGGACGTCGAGGGTGGCCGGGCCTCGGTGTCGATCATCAGTGAAGGGGCGTCGGACCGCCAGTTGCAGAAGCTGGTGGGGCGCGACGGCGAGGTGCTGGAAGCGCTGCAGGAGCTGACCCGGCTGGCCGTGCACCGGGAGACGGGGGACCGCAGCCGGCTGATGCTGGACATCGCGGGGTTCCGGGCGCGCAAGCGGGCGGAGCTGACCGAGCTGGGCACCGAGGCCGTGGAACGGGTGAAGGAGAGCGGCGAGCCGGAGAAGCTGCGCCCGATGTCGCCGTTCGAGCGCAAGGTGGTGCACGACGCGGTGAAGGCCGCGGGGCTCCGCAGCGAGTCGGAGGGCGAGGAGCCCGAGCGCCGCGTGGTCGTGCTCCCGGCTTGACCCGAACGTCACTGCTCCACCTCTGGGCCGGTTGATCCGACCGGCCCAGAGTGCTCTTCTGATACCTGCCGTCGCCAGCCCGCCCCCGCCCCGCCCCTGCTCCAGCGAGAGGACGTCCCCCGTGTCCGATGTTGCGGATCTTCCGCCGGTGCCGGAAGCCGCCGGCAAGGTCTTCGGCGGTGCCCTTCCGGACGCGGTGCGCTACGCCGAGCTGCTGGCCGACACGGCGGTGACGCGCGGGCTGATCGGCCCGCGGGAGGTCCCCCGGCTGTGGGAGCGACACCTGCTGAACTGCGCGGTGCTCGCCGAGGTGGTGCCCGAGGGCGTCGCGGTCTGCGACGTCGGCTCGGGTGCCGGGCTGCCGGGCATTCCGCTGGCGCTGGTCCGCCCCGACCTGCGGATCACGCTGCTGGAGCCACTGCTGCGGCGGACCCGGTTCCTCCAGGAGGTCACCGAGCTGCTGGGGCTTGAGCAGCAGGTGACCGTCGTCCGCGGCCGGGCCGAGGAGGTCCTCGGCACGCTGGAGCCCGTCCATGTGGTCACCGCGCGGGCGGTGGCCCCGCTGGACCGGCTGGCCGGCTGGGGAGTGCCGCTGCTGCGCCCGTACGGAGAGATGCTGGCTCTCAAGGGCGAGAGCGCCGAGGAGGAGCTGCGCGCCTCGAAGGCCGCGCTGCACAAGCTCGGCGTCACGGAGACCGAGATCGTGCATGTCGGAGCCGACGTGGTGGACCCGCCGGCGACCGTGGTGCGGGCCGTGGTGGGCGAGAGCCCGGGGGGCGTGCGGTTCGCTGCCAAGCGGGCCCGGGCCGCACGGAAGGGCGGTCGCGGCGGGCACGGCCGACGCCGTTAGTCTGCTCGTATCCGAAAGACGGCCGATCGGTCCATTAAAGCCGTCTACCTTACATGTACCGGAGTGTCGCCGCGGTGGTGCCCTCGGGGCTGTGCATCGTGTTTCACGTGAAACATCGTTCGTTGCTCCCCGGGATCCTCAGTCGAGGACGCGGTGCCGCAGAGGCCCGCAAATCGGCTGTGGACAAGGAATCATCCACAGGAGGACGGGCCTCGCTGGTTCGCGACCCCGAAAGCATGGCAGGCTCTGTGCAGTGCGAGTCTGAAGTCGAGGAGAGTGAATCCTTGCGGTCCGACGCCAATGTCGCGGGGCCGATGGCCGATCCGGTCCCCGGTCCCCGCTCCGAATCGGCGGATGTTTCACGTGAAACACCGCCCCCGATGGACGACACCCCGATCGGCCGTGCCGCTCAACTCGCCGTAGAGGCGCTCGGGCGGGCCGGTCAGGGTCTGCCGCGCCCTGAGCAGACCCGTGTGATGGTCGTCGCCAACCAGAAGGGCGGGGTCGGTAAGACCACCACCACGGTCAACCTGGCGGCATCCCTGGCCCTGCACGGGAATCGGGTGCTGGTCATCGACCTCGACCCGCAGGGCAATGCCTCGACCGCACTGGGCGTGGACCACCACGCCGAGGTGCCGTCGGTCTACGACGTGCTGGTGGAAGCCAAGCCGCTGGCCGAGGTGGTGCAGCCGGTCCCCGATGTCGAAGGGCTGTTCTGTGCGCCGGCGACCATCGATCTCGCGGGCGCGGAGATCGAGTTGGTCTCGCTGGTGGCGCGGGAGAGCCGGCTGAAGCGGGCGATCGACGCCTACGAACAGCCGTTGGACTACATCTTCATCGACTGTCCGCCGTCCCTCGGCCTGTTGACCGTCAACGCCATGGTGGCGGGCAACGAGGTCCTCATCCCCATCCAGTGCGAGTACTACGCGCTGGAGGGACTGGGGCAGTTGCTGCACAACGTCGACCTGGTGCGTGGGCATCTCAACCCCAGGCTCCATGTGTCGACGATCCTCCTCACGATGTACGACGGGAGGACGCGCCTGGCCTCCCAGGTGGCGGACGAGGTCCGGGGCCACTTCGGCGCCGAGGTGCTGAGGACCAGCATCCCGCGCTCGGTGCGGATCTCCGAGGCGCCGAGCTACGGCCAGACCGTCCTCACTTACGATCCGGGGTCAAGCGGCTCGCTCTCCTATCTGGAGGCGGCACGTGAGATGGCCCTGCGCGGTATGCCCAGACAGGGCGAGGCTCATCATGAGCGGCACGACGGAGGGGCTCAGTGACGGAACGACGCAGAGGACTGGGCCGTGGGCTGGGGGCGCTGATCCCCGCCGCTCCCACTCCCGCCGATGACTCGGGACCGCTGGTCGGCGGCGCCACCATGTCGCCGGCAGCGGTGCCGGTCATAGTGTCGGAGCGGGCGCCGGAGGCCCTGGCGCAGGGGTACGAGGAGCAGGCGCCGGAGCACGTCTACGAGGCGCCGCAGGCCGTCGAGGGTGCCGCGGACAGCGGCGAAGTGGCCGGTGCGCACTTCGCCGAGGTTCCGCTGGACGCCATCACGCCGAACCCGCGGCAGCCGCGGGAGGTGTTCGACGAGGACTCCCTCGCCGAACTGGTCACCTCCATCCAGGAGGTCGGGCTCCTCCAGCCGGTCGTCGTCCGCCGGCTGGACCCGGACCGCTATGAGCTGGTCATGGGTGAGCGCCGCTGGCGTGCCTGCCGCGAGGCCGGCATGGAGCGGATCCCCGCGATCGTCCGCGCCACGGACGACGAGAAGCTCCTCCTGGACGCGCTGCTGGAGAACCTGCATCGGGCGCAGCTCAACCCGCTGGAAGAGGCCGCCGCCTACGACCAGTTGCTGCGGGACTTTGAGTGCACGCACGACCAGCTCGCCGACCGGATCGGCCGCTCCCGTCCGCAGGTCTCCAACACGCTGCGGCTGCTGCGGCTCTCGCCGCCCGTGCAGCGGCGGGTGGCGGCCGGGGTGATCTCCGCGGGCCATGCGCGGGCGCTGCTGTCCGTGGAGGACGCGGGCGAGCAGGACCGGCTGGCACACCGCATCGTGGCCGAGGGGCTGTCGGTGCGTGCCGTCGAGGAGATCGTGACCCTCATGGCGTCGGAGCCCAAGAGCGGGCGCCGCCCGAAGGCGCCGCGGGCCGGCAACCGGATGTCGCCGGCGCTGACTGATCTGGCGTCCCGGCTCTCCGACCGCTTCGAGACCCGGGTGAAGGTCGACCTCGGGCAGAAGAAGGGGAAGATCGTCGTCGAGTTCGCCTCGATAGAGGATCTGGAGCGCATCCTCGGCTCGATGGCACCCGGCGAGGGCAAGGTGCTGGAGAAGAAGCTGAGCGGTGAGGACGCCGACGAGGACGAGTGACCCACTCCCCTCCTCGTTCCACGAGACAGGCCGCGGACGGAATCCGCGGCCTGTTTTGTCGTCTCCGGATACGATGCATACGGGTATCGAGGGGGATGCCGGTGAAGGAGGGGATCGGGCTCCATGGGGCGAAGGCTCGTACCGCTCACCCTGGACAACCTCCCGGACGTCCCCAAGCGCTGCCGCTCGTGCGTCTTCTGGGAGCTGGATCACGTCAGCGGTGAAGCCGCCGCCAAGTCCGGGCACCCCGAGCGGGAGAAGGAAGCCTGGATCTCCTCCGTCCTGCTGGAGTGGGGATCCTGCGGCCGGGTCGTCTACGTCGACGACGTGCCGGCCGGGTTCGTCATGTACGCCCCGCCCGCCTACGTGCCCCGCTCTCTCGCCTTCCCGACGAGCCCGGTGTCGGCGGACGCCGTCCAACTGATGACCGCGTGGCTCAACCCGGGGTATCAGGGCCAGGGGCTGGGCCGGACCATCGTCCAGGCGGTCGCGAAGGATCTTCTCCGCCGGGGTGTGAAAGCCGTCGAGGCGTTCGGAGACGCGGCCTGGAAGGAGCCGGCGTGCGTGCTGCCGGCGGACCATCTGGTGTCGGTCGGCTTCAAGACCGTACGGCCCCACCACCGCTACCCCCGGATGCGGCTGGAGCTGCGCTCCGCGATCTCCTGGAAGGAAGACGTGGAGCTGGCGCTCGACAAGCTTCTCGGTGCCGCCCGCAAGGATCCGGTGCTGCGGCCTCTCTGACACCCGCCCCGGCACAACGAAGGGCCCGTCCCGCAGGCAGATTCTCGGGGTCCTCGCAACACCTGATGGCTTACGTGGTCGTCAGTAGATCACGCAGGCGCTCGGCTGGTGTTCTCCAGTCGAGCGTTTTGCGTGGTCGGCGGTTGAGTTGCTGGGCGACGTGTTCGAGGTCTTCTGGGCTGTGGACGGACAGGTCGGTGCCTTTGGGGAAGTACTGCCGCAGCAGGCCGTTGGTGTTCTCGTTCGATCCGCGTTGCCAGGGTGAGTGCGGGTCGCAGAAGTAGACCGGTACTCCCGTGGCCACGGTGATCTGTTT
>NZ_JCANSZ010000050.1:0-53236 GCF_059570535.1 Streptomyces sp. CNP082 | reverse complement strand
TACTCACCCGTTCGCCACTAATCCCCGGCCGAAACCGGATCATCGTTCGACTTGCATGTGTTAAGCACGCCGCCAGCGTTCGTCCTGAGCCAGGATCAAACTCTCCGTAAATGCATACAAAAGAATGCAGCACTACAGAACGAGTCTGCCTCGCTACTGCTGTGTCACTACATCAAACACTTGGCATCAATTACTTGGCACACTGTTGAGTTCTCAAAGAACGGACACTACCTTCAAAACCCTCACCGGGCTTCTCCGGGCGTTTCCCTTCGGTGTTCCATAACCGTAGCGGATTGTCCCGGCGGCGCAAAATCCGGCCACCCGCCGAAAAGAACCGGGCATGCCGATTCAACCCCGACGAAAGGGAGTCGATCACACTACGAGTAGATGGGACGAGCCGCCCCTCAGGGACGGCCACCGTCGCACTCCAGAACCGAACCGGCTCCGTGGCAACCCGAAGAACTTTACGGATCCATGGCGTCCTTGTCAAGCAGCGTCGCGCTGGTCCCGGCCATGGTCAGGTCCACCTGCCCCTCCAGCGTACCTCCGCGATACGGTGGGGGGCGTGACAGCACGTACATGTACCCAGCAGTGGTGGGCCGCCTGAGGGCGGCCGAACCTCGGGTGCGTGTGTGCGCACGACTTCAACGGTCGCCGGTTCGGCGGCCGTTTCGCGTAGCTCTCTCGCTCGCCGGCCGGCGATACGGCGGTCACCGGCAGCGGACGAGAGGGACGACGACGATGACGGCGTACGGATCGCGGGGCTCGCGGGGCTCGCGGGTGCGGATCTTCAGCGGGGTCAAGCCGACCGGGCATCTGACGCTCGGGAACTACCTGGGTGCCGTGCGGCGCTGGGTCGAGGTGGATCAGCATCAGGCCGAGGCGCTGTTCTGCGTCGTCGACCTGCATGCCATGACCGTGTCGTACGACCCCGCGCGGCTGCGGCGGCTCAGTCGGCAGGCCGCGCAGTTGCTGCTGGCCGCCGGGCTCGATCCCGAGGTGTGCACGGTCTACCTGCAAAGTCACGTGGACGAGCATGCGCGGCTGTCGTACCTGCTGGAGTGCACGGCCGTGGACGGGGAGATGCGGCGGATGATCCAGTACAGGGAGCGCTCCGCGCGTGAGCGGGCCAAGGGCGGGAGCGTGCGGCTGTCGCTGCTGACGTATCCCGTGCTCATGGCCGCCGACATCCTCGCTTTCGACACCGACCAGGTCCCCGTCGGCGACGACCAGGCCCAGCACGTTGAGCTGGCGCGGGATCTGGCGCAGCGGTTCAACCAGCGCTACGGGCGGGTGTTCACCGTGCCGCGGGTCACCCGGCCGTCCGTTGCCGCGCGGGTGATGAACCTGCAGGATCCGGCGTCGAAGATGGGCAAGTCCGACGACGGGGTCGCCGCGCAGGCGGGCATCGTGCACCTCCTCGACGAGCCCGACACCGTGCGGCGGAAGGTGATGCGGGCCGTGACGGACAGCGGGAGTGAGGTGGCGTACGACCGGGAGGCGCAGCCCGGGGTGACGAATCTGCTGGAGATCCTGGCCGCGTGCACCGGGGGGAAGCCCGCGGAGCTGGCGGGCGAGTACGCGTCGTACGGGCAGCTCAAGCGGGATACCGCCGAGGCCGTGGTGGAGGTGCTGCGGCCGGTGCGGGAGCGGCATGCGGAGCTGAGTGCCGATCCCGCGTACGTCGAGGGCGTGCTGCGGCGCGGGGCGGAGCGGGCGCGGGGGATGGCGCGTCCGCGGGTGGACGCGGCGTATGACGCGGCCGGGTTGCTGCCCGCCTTCGGATCGTGACGCTGCCGGCGTGGGGCGGGACGGCTACGGGTCGGCGTTGACCTTGTCCTTGTGGGAGAGGCGGCCGTCGGTGAAGCAGAGGCGGTAGGACGGGTCGAGGGTGAAGGGGGTGGTGCGGTAGAGGACGCAGTCGTCGGTGCCGGGTGGGTCGGCGGGGGCGGCGTCGGGACGGGTGTTGACGTCGGCCTCGTAGGCGGGGAGCCGGCGCTCGACGTCCTCGCGGGGCTGGCCGATGCGGAACGTGTCGTACGTGTCGGCGTCGAGGACGGCGCGGTGGGAGGTGTAGAGGTTGACGCCGAAGAGGAGCACGCCGAGGACGACGGTGCCGACGACGGGGATCCAGATCGCGTCGAGGATGCCGCGCCGTACCCGGCGGCGGGCGGCGGCCAGCTCGCGGCGGGCGGCGTACTCGCGCGGTGGGGCGGGGGCGGCGCCCGGGGTGAGGGGGAGGCGGGCGGTGACGGCGAAGCCGTCGTCCACAGGCTGTGCACGGAGGGTGCCGCCGGCCAGGCGGACGCGCTCGTCGAGGCCGACGAGGCCGTAGCCGCCCGGGGTCGGTGACACGTTCGGGGCGTGCGCGGCGCCCGGTGGTGGCGGGCCGTTGACGACGGTGACCTCGATGTTCTCCGCTGCGGGGTCGTGGCTGAGGCGAATGGTCACGGGGGCGCCCGGGGCGTGCTTGGCGGCGTTGGTCAGGGCTTCCTGGACGACGCGGTGGATCGCCCGGTCGGCCACCGGGGGGAGGGGGGTGGCCGGTTCCGCGTCGCGTACCAGCTCCACCTGCATCCCCGACGCCGCCGCCCGCCTGACCAGCTCCTCCACCCTGTCGTCCGCCGGGTGCACCGGCGCGCCCTCGTCGTCCTCGCGCAGCACGCCGATGACCTCGCGCAGCCGCTCGGTGGCCGTCGCCGCGGCCTCGCGCAGCTCGGCGGCCTCCTTGCGGGCGGCGGCGTCGAGGCCCGGGGAGACCTGGAGGGCCGCGGCGCGTACGGCGATCAGGGTCAGTTCGTGGCCGAGGGAGTCGTGCATGTCGCCGGCGATACGGGAGCGCTCGCGCAGCCGGGTGCGGTCGGCGGTCAGCTCCTGCTCGCGCTCCAGCCGCTCGGCCAGCTCCCAGCCGGTGCTCACGAGCGCGGAGTGCTGGCGCGCGTACCGGCCGAGCAGCCACGGCAGCACCATCGCGAAGAGCACCGTGAGCACGAGCGTCCCCCAGCCGGCGAACGTCGCGTCGGGGACCGCGCGGGTGAGCACGAGGCCGGCGGCGGCGATCGCGCCGAAGAGCAGAAGCGCGCGCCGCGGGCGGTCCGTGCGACGGCCGAGGAGGAAGGAGAGGGTGACCTGGGCGAGGACGAAGTGGTTGGTGAACAGCTCGGGCGTCGCGGTCAGCGCCAGCCCGGCGGGGATCGTGGCGGCGAGCGCGGGGCGGGTGCGGCTGACGGCGACTGCCAGGGCGAGGAGGGGGACGGCGGCGGCACGTATCCAGTGCAGGTCGATGCCGGCGGCCTGCTCGACGCCGGGGAGGCCGCCGGCGGTGACGGCGGGGAGGGTCAGGACCAGCCAGAGGAGCAGGTCGGCGGCGCGTTCGCTGCGCAGGACGCGGCGGAGCGCGGGGAGCCGGGTGGGGCGCCGGGGGCCGGGGTGGTCGTCGGCGGGGTGGTCGCCGCGGGGGTTTTCGTCTGGGGAGCGGTCTTCTGCGGGGCGGCTCGGGCTGAGGCGGTCGGGCAGCGTGCGACGCAGGGTGCCGGGCAGCCGGTCGGTGCCGGTCATGCGGCCACGGTACGGCGGGCGGGGGGCGGCGGGCACCTGACGAAAGTCAGGGGAAGGCCCTGGCTTCCGTGCACGGCGGCGCGCGGGCGGCGTTCCTAGCGTCTACGGCATGAATGACGCGATCATCCATGCCGTCGAGGACGTGGTCAGCACCCCGTGGGTGTACCTGGCGCTCTTCGGCATCGCCGCGCTGGACGGCTTCTTCCCCGTGGTGCCGAGCGAGACTCTGGTGATCACGCTGGGGGTGTTCGCCGCGGCCGACGGGCAGCCGGACGCGGTGCTCGTGGCCGCGGTGGCGGCCCTGGGGGCGCTGACCGGCGACCATGTCTCGTACGCCCTCGGCCGGCGGGCCGGGCCGCGGATCTTCGACAAGCTGCGGCCGGGGAGCCGGGCGCAGCGGGCGTACGAGCGGGTGGGCCGGATGCTGGCGGAGCGGGGCGGGCTGGTGCTGGTCGTGGCGCGCTACATTCCGGGCGGCCGGACGGCGGCCACGCTCACGACGGGGGCGACGGGCTTTCCGCGCCGGACGTTCACGCGGTACGCGGTCGTCGCGGCCGTGACCTGGGCGGCGTACGGGACGACGCTCGGCTACGCCGGCGGCGCGGCCTTCGAGGAGGAGCCGCTGCGGGGGGTGGCGCTGGGGCTGGGCCTCGCGTTCGGCATCACGCTGCTGCACGAGGGGGTCCGGGCCCTCCGGCTGCGCCACGCGGGGCGCCCTGCGGGCGGCGGCGCGGCGCGCCCGGCGGGTGGCGGGACGGGCGGCGGCGGGTCGAAGGGCGGGGGCGGGGGCGGGGAGCCGGTCAACGGCCAGCCGGGCGGGGTGACGGACGCGGGCCGCGCGGCCTGAGCTGGGCGGGGCGCACCCTGGTGTACCGGCCCCTGCGGATGGTCCCGGTGGAGTGCGTGGCCCGCGGCTACCTGACGGGCTCAGGGCTCGCGGACTACCACGCGTCCGGCGCGGTCTGCGGCGTCGACCTGCCGCCGGGGCTGACCGACGCCTCCGCGCTGCCCGCGCCGGTCTTCACGCCGGCGACGAAGGCGGAGGTGGGGGCGGTGACGTCGTGGTGGTGGTCGGACCGGGGCTGCCGGGTCACCGCGAGCCCTGTGTCCGGTCCGCCCCTTCCTCCCCTTCCGCGCCGACCAGGCCCGCCTCGTAGGCGAGGATCGCTGCCTGGACGCGGTTTTTCAGTTCCAGCCGCGCCAGCACCTGGCTGACGTACGCCTTCACCGTGCCCTCCACCAGGTGCAGGCGTCCGGCTATCTCCGCGTTCGACAGTCCGGCGCCGACCAGCGCCAGCACCTCGCGCTCCCGCGGGGTGAGTGCGGCGGCGCGCTCGCGGGCCTCCTTCTCGCGGGTCAGCCGGCCGCCGCTGACGCGCTGGATGACGCGGCGGGCGACGTGGGGCGAGAGGTACGACGCGCCGCCGGCGGCGGCGCGGACGGCGGCCATCAGCTCGTACGGATCGCCGGACTTGAGCAGGAAGCCGGCCGCGCCGCTGTCGAGGGCGCCGGCGATGTACTCGTCCTCGGAGAACGTCGTGAGCATCACCACCGCCGTCCCCGGCGCGGCCCGGCGCAGTTCCGCGGCGGCGCCCAGGCCGTCGAGCACCGGCATGCGGATGTCGAGCAGGGCGACATCGGGGCGGTGCCGCCGGGTCAGCTCGACGGCCTCGCGGCCGTCGCCGGCCTCGGCGACGACCTCGATGTCGTCCGCGGCGGCGAGGATGGCCCGCACCCCGCCGCGGACCATGGCCTCGTCGTCGGCGAGCAGGACCCGGATCGGCCGGCCTCCGGGCGGGGGTGGGTCGTGGGGCTGCGTCATCGTGGGTCCTACCCGCGCCTGGCGCCGGGGGCGGGGCCCGTGCCCAGTTCTCTGCTGCGGTCGCGGGCCGCTTCGATCGCCGCGATCAGGGCTGCCCGTACGCCGTGGTTCTCCAGCTCGCGGATCGCACTGATCGTCGTACCCGCAGGGGACGTGACCGCCTCGCGGAGCTTGACCGGGTGCTCGCCGCTGTCGCGCAGCATGACCGCCGCGCCGATGGCGGCCTGCACGATGAGGTCGTGGGCCTTCTCGCGGGGCAGGCCCAGGAGGATCCCGGCGTCGGTCATGGCCTCGACGAGGTAGTAGAAATACGCCGGGCCGGAGCCGGACAGCGCCGTGGCGGCGTCCTGCTGTGCCTCGGGGACGCGCAGCGTCTTGCCGACGGGCTTGAAGATCTCCTCGGTCCGCACCAGGTGCTGCTCCACGGCGTGCTTTCCCGCGGAGATGACGCACATCCCCTCGTCCACGAGCACCGGTGTGTTCGGCATGACGCGCACCACCGGCGCGCCCTCCGGCAGCCGCTCCTCGAAGAAGGCCGTGGGGATGCCGGCCGCGGCGGAGACGACGAGCCGGTCCGCCGGCAGGTGCGGCGCCAGGTCCTCCAGGAGCGTGCCCATGTCCTGCGGTTTGACGGTGAGGATGAGGGTGTCGGCGCGCTTGGCGGCGTCGCCGTTCGAGACGGGCTCGACGCCGTAGCGATGGCGCAGCTCTTCCGCGCGGTCCGGGCGGCGTGCGGTCACGAGCAGGTCGTCGGGCGACCAGCCGGCGCGGATCATGCCGGAGAGCAGCGCCTCGCCGATCTTTCCGGCGCCGAGTACGGCGACTTTCTGGGTCATGCCGCCCATCCTCCCACCGCGCCCCGACGCCCCGCGAAGTTATCCACAGGGCGGGACGGGGCCGCAGGTCACGCCGTACGACGCGGGGTGCGGGGGTGCCCGCGAGCAGGGGCGCCCGGCGGCCGGGTGCCCCTGCTCGGCGTACGGCCCCAGCCTTCAGGCCCGTACCGGATCCTCAGCCGTCAGGCCCGTACGGGATCCGCCTCCGGCAGCGCGGGCTCCGCGTCCCCGCCCGCCGCCGCCCGCCGGGTCTCCAGCCGGAACAGCACGCCCGGCCACCACGTCCACCGGCCCAGGTCCAGCGCGAGCGCCGGCACCATGACCGTGCGGACCAGGAACGTGTCCAGCAGCACGCCCAGCCCGACCAGCACGCCCATCTGCGCCATCGTCACCAGCGGCAGCCCCGCGAAGATCGAGAACGTGGCGGCGAGCACGATGCCCGCCGACGTGATCACGCCGCCGGTCGACGTCAAGCCGCTGATCACGCCCTTCGCGTGGCCGTGGCGCGCGACCTCCTCCCTGACCCGGGTCATGAGGAAGATGTTGTAGTCGATGCCGAGCGCGGTCAGGAACACGAAGCCCATCAGGGGGATGGACCAGTCGACCGCGGCGAAGTCGAAGACGTGGTCGAAGAGCAGGTACGAGGCGCCCAGGGCGGCCACGTACGACAGCACGGTGGTGGCGAGCAGCACCAGCGGCGCCACCAGCGCGCGCAGCAGCCCGATCAGCACCAGGAACACCACCAGCAGCACGATCGGCACCACCACCCGCAGGTCGCGGTCCGCGGCCCGCTGGGTGTCGAGCGCCTCCGCCGTCGTGCCGCCGACCAGGGCGTCCGCGCCGTCGACGGCGCCCACGGCGGTGCGCAGGGCGTCGATCGTGTCCTTGGCCGCGTCGGAGTCGGGCTCGTCGTCGAGGGTGACGCGCAGGGCGGCCAGTTCGCCGTCGCGGGTGGTGCCGTCATCCGCCACCACCGCCACGCCGTCGACCTGCTCGGCCGCGCCGCGTACGGCGTCCTTCGCGCCCGCGCGGGTGACGATGTCGGCCGGGTCGGAGGCGCCGGAGGGGTAGTGCGCGGAGATGCGTTCCTGGGCGACGACCGACTCGGGCTTGTCCTGGAAGAGTTCCGACTGCTTGAGGCCGAAGTCCATGCCGACGACGCCGAAGGCGAGCACGGCGGTCACGCCCAGCGACGTCAGCCACGACCAGCGCGGCCGGCGCGCGACCGCGGCGCCGATCCGGGACCACACCGTGCGGTGCCCGTGCACGGGGGTCCCGTGGCGCGGGATGAACGGCCAGAAGACCCAGCGCCCGACGATCACGAGCAGCGCCGGCAGCACGGTGACCAGCGCGAGGAACGCGCAGACCGCGCCGGTCGCGCCGACCAGGCCGAGGGAGCGGGAGGAGCTGATGTCGGCGAAGTACAGGCAGGACAGGCCGACCGCGATGGTGGCCGCGGAGGCGAGGATCGCGGGGAAGCAGCGGCGCAGCGCCAGTTGCATCGCCTCGTGGCGGTCCTCGTGGCGGTGCAGTTCCTCGCGGTAGCGGGCGATGAGCAGCAGCGCGTAGTCCGTACCGACGCCGAAGACGAGGACCATGAGGATCCCGGCCGACTGCGGGTCGACGGGCAGGGAGGCGTGCTTGGCCAGGAGGTACGTGCCGGCCTGGGTGAGGACGGCGGCGAAGCCGACGGCCAGCACGGGGAAGAGCCACAGCAGCGGGCTGCGGTACGTGATCAGCAACAGGACGGTGACGACGGCCAGGGTGGCGAGCATCAGCGTCGCGTCGAGGGAGTCGAAGACGGCGACGGAGTCGGCGAGGGAGGCGGCCGGGCCGCCCACCTGTACGTCCACGCCGGGCGGGGCGCCGTCGGCGGCGACCTCGCGTACGTCGTCGATGACGTCGCCGACGTCCTCCTCGTCGGTGATCGGGACGACGGTCATCAGCGCGCTGCCGTCATCGGAGGGCACGGGCGGCGTCACCCGCTCGCCCTCGGCGACGTACGGGGCGAACGCCCGCACGTCGGCCGCCGCCTTCTGCCGGCCGGCCTCGGTCATCGCGCCGTCGGGGACGCTGTAGACGGCGACGGCGGGCATGATCTCGTCTTCGGGGTCGCCGCGGAACTTCTCCAGCTCCGTGTTCAGTTCGGCGGACTCCGCGCTGCGCGGCAGAAAGGCGTTGGGGCTGGTGTCCTCGACGTCGCCGAGCTTGCCCGCGAGGGGGCCGAGCGCGGCGAGGAGGAGTATCCAGGCGGCCAGTACGAGCCATTTCGTCCGGCGTCCTCCGGGGGCAGCCACGAGCTGCTTGATCCGAGCGGACATGGGATGGTCTCCTTCAAGGGAAGTGAATCGGGCGCATGACTGACCCGCACCGCGGCCGTTGTGGTTTGCCGACCTGGCCGTGGCGGGGATGTGTGCCGGGGCTTGCTTCGTCCTCGTACGGGCTGGAAGTTGCCGCTTCCGGCCCGTACGCACGTCTGTTGCCGTCCGGTGCTGTCCGGTGCTGTCCGGCCGGGCTACTCGACCTCGCGCATCATCTTCTCCATCGAGGTGAGGGAGCGCCGCGCGTCGGTCAGCTCGTCGATGCTGCGGCGGTGCAGTTCGAGGTTGTCCTCCAGCAACTGCTGGTACTTGACGACCAGTTCCCGGTACTGCTCCTCGCGGGCCGCGATCATCTTGGCCCGCCACGTGGCGGCGATCTGCCAGACCACCACGATCAGCAGCGCGAAGAACCCGGCCGCACCGACCGCGCCGACCATCGCACCGATCGCGCCTTCGCTGTCGGCGAGGTGCACCGTCTGCTCGTTCATCGGGATGCCTCCCTGGTTACCCCGGCTTTCAGGCCGGGGAGGAAACGGACTCCTGCGGAGTAGGGCAGGGAGAGCCGGAGCGTCGCCGGGGCGGTCCGGCGTCTACTGGCCGTCTGCGAACGTCCTCGACTCACACGGGACTTGGTAGAATGTGAAGCATGGCGCGGCAGGTAAAGCGGGCGTTCAGGTACCGCTTCTACCCCACGGAGGCGCAGGCGGCGGAGCTGTCGCGCACGTTCGGCTGCGTCCGGCTCGTGTACAACAAGGCGCTGGAGGAGCGCACCCGGGCCTGGTACAGCGAGCAGCGCCGGGTCTCCTACGCGCAGACGTCCGCCGCCCTCACGGAATGGAAGAAGACCGGGGAGCTGGCATTCCTTGCCGACGTTTCCTCCGTCCCGCTGCAGCAGGCGCTGCGCCATCTTCAGACCGCGTTCGCGAACTTCTTCGCCCGGCGTGCGAGGTACCCGCGCTACAAGAGCCTGAAGAATTCCCGCGCGTCGGCCGAGTACACTCGCAGCGCCTTCATGTGGCGGAAGGGAGAGCTGACGCTGGCGAAGATGGCGGAACCTCTGGATATCCGCTGGTCGCGTCCGCTGCCCGACGGTGCGGAGCCCACCACGGTGACGGTGTCCCGGGACAGCGCCGGGCGCTGGTTCGTCGCTCTGCTGTGCCAGGACGCGATCGCTCCGGCTCCTGCCACGGACGCGGCGGTCGGTATCGACGCCGGGCTCACGTCCCTGGTGACCCTGTCCACCGGGGAGAAGATCGCCAACCCCCGGCACGAACGCCGCGACCGTGCCCGCATGGCCCGCGCGCAGCGCGGGCTGTCGCGCAAGGTGAAAGGATCGGCGAACCGGGACAAGGCCGGTCGGAAGGTGGCGCGCGTGCATGCGCGGATCGCCGACCGGCGCCGGGACTTCCTCCACAAACTGTCGACTCGTCTCGTCCGTGAGAACCAAACGGTCGTGATGGAGGACCTGACCGTCCGCAACCTGCTGAAGAACGGCAAGCTCGCGCGCGCCATCTCGGATGCATCCTGGACGGAACTGCGCTCCATGCTGGAGTACAAGTGCTCCTGGTACGGGCGCGAACTCGTGACGGTCGACCGCTGGTTCCCCTCCAGCAAGCTGTGCGGGAACTGCGGCACGGTCCGCGAGAAGCTGCCGCTGAACGTCCGTGAGTGGACGTGCACCTGCGGCACGGTGCACGACCGCGATGTGAACGCGGCACGCAACATCAAGGCGGCCGGGCTGGCCGCAGCTGCCTGTGGAGCTGGTGTAAGACCTCAACGGGAGTCCTCCCGGACGGGGCAGTCGGCGATGAAGCAGGAACCCCCACGGCGCGAGCCGTAGGAATCCCCCTTGTTCGCAACGGGGGAAGAGGTCAAGTGGCTTCCTCTTTCATCGTCGTCGTCGTTTCTCGGGTTTCCCGGTGCAGGTCTGGTCCGTCCCGGGTGGGCGGGCCTTCGGGCTCGCCGTCACCGTCGCCGATGGTGCGAGCGGCCTCCGCGACGAGTGCGGGGGTCAGCTCGTACCGGAACGAGACCACCTCGTAGAACCTCATCGCCTTGCCGTCCTCGGACAGCTCCAGCGAGCCGGTGATCAGGCCGGCGGCCTCCAGCCGCTGCAGGTGCATGTGCAGCAGCGGGCGGCTCATGCCGATCTCACGGGCCAGCCGGCTGACGTAGTTCCGGCCCTCGTGCAGCGCGGCGACGATCCGCAGGCGATGCGGATTGCCGAGCGCCGCGAAGACCTTGAGCAGTTCGTCTCCGGTCGGGGCCGGAGCGGGCGTCCGTGCCATCTGCGGCCCCTTCGTGCGTCGGTGTGTAAGACAAAGCTGACAGGTGCCTCGTACACCTGTCAAAGATTACTGACACATGTCCGGGACGACTGGGGGGTGCCCCCGGGCGGGCCTCAGGGTTTCCCCGGAGAAGCCTGGCGGGAGGCCAGGGCGAAGAGGGCGAGCGCCACGCCCTGCGCCGCCGCGGCACCGGCCGGCAGCGCGCCGCTGCCGAAGGCGTCGAGCAGGGCGCCGCCGACCGCGCCGCCCGCGGCGACGTCCGCGCCGGGCAGGCCGGCCAGCCACTCGCGCTGCCCCGCTGGTGCTCGTGGTGCCGCTGGCCACGTCGCGGCTGCTGGCGGACCGGGTGGAGTTCGTCGCGGGCTGGTTCCGCGACCGGGGCGTGCCGGCGGAGGCGGCGACGGGCTGCGCGACGCTGCTCAACGCGGCGTTCGCCGGGCTGCGGATCGACGTGCTCAACACGGGCGACCGGGAGCGCACCACGGCGGCGGTGCACCGGCTGGCGGATCTGGCGGACGGGTGGGTGGCCGCGTACGCGGGGGGCGAGGGCGTAGCGCGCGGGGGGCGGACGGAGGCGTAGCCCGCGGAGACGGGGCGCGGGTCAGCGGCGCTTCTTGCGCTTGCGCTTCGACGGGTTGCCCGTACGGGACGAGCGGCGGCGCGCGTGCTGCTCCAGCCGGTGCTCGTAGTCCCGACGCAGCATCCCCTCGCCCGGGGCCTCGACGAAGCTCCGCACCGTGTACGCCGCCATCACGCCGACGAAGCCGATGACCCGGATCGGCCGCCACGAGCCGTCCGCCGGGCCGGCCTCGTGCGGGCGGTTGAAGCCGCCGAGGGTGCGGGTGAAGGCCAGCGAGCTGCAGACCGCGAACGCGCCGATCATCAGCAGTTGGATGAGGCCGCCGCTGTCGGCCAGTTGCAGGCCGTTGTACGACAGCGCCAGTACGAACGCGCCGCCGGCGGCCAGCACCAGGGCCACGACGGCGACGCCGACGCGGCGGGCCCAGTAGCCGCCCGAGCGGTCGACCCAGGTGGTGCCGAAGAACCGCAGGGGCTCGGGCAGCGGCGCGTCGCCGGGGGTCTCGGACTGCTGCTTGTCGCTCACGCACCCGATTATCGCGGAGCCCTCCGCGGCGCGTCCCGCCCCCCTGCGGGCTCGCATCGGCGCGGCTGCGGGCGGGCCGCCCGCAGCCCAGCCGCCGCGGTCAGCCCTCCAGCTTCGTGACGTCCCGCACGGCGCCCTTGTCGGCGCTGGTCGCCATCGCCGCGTACGCCCGCAGGGCCATGGACACCTTGCGCTCGCGGTTCTTCGGCGCGTACCGCCCGCCGAGGGCCGCGCGGCGCTCGGCGAGCGTCTGCTCGTCGACCCGCAGCTCGATGGTGCGGTTCGGGATGTCGATACGGATCAGGTCGCCGTCCTCGACCAGCGCGATCGTGCCGCCCGCCGCCGCCTCCGGGGAGGCGTGGCCGATGGACAGCCCCGACGTGCCGCCGGAGAAGCGGCCGTCGGTGACCAGCGCGCACGCCTTGCCCAGGCCGCGGCCCTTCAGGAACGACGTCGGATACAGCATCTCCTGCATACCGGGGCCGCCCTTGGGGCCCTCGTAGCGGATGACGACGACGTCACCCTCCTTGACCTGCTTGCCGAGGATCTTGTCGCACGCCTCCTCCTGCGACTCGCAGACGACGGCCGGGCCCTCGAACGTGAGGATGGAGGCGTCCACGCCCGCGGTCTTCACCACGGCGCCGTCCACCGCGATGTTGCCCTTGAGCACCGCGAGACCGCCGTCCTTGGAGTACGCGTGCTCCAGCGAGCGGATGCAGCCGCTCTCGGCGTCGGTGTCCAGGGACTCCCACCGCTCGGACTGCGAGAACGCCGCCGCCGACCGCACGCAGCCGGGCGCCGCGTGCCACAGCTCGACGGCCTCCGGCGACGGGGAGCCGCCGCGGACGTCCCACCGCTTGAGCCAGTCCGCGAGCGAGTCGGAGTGCACCGCGTGCACGTCCTCGTTCAGCAGGCCGGCGCGGTACAGCTCGCCGAGGATGGCGGGGATGCCGCCCGCGCGGTGCACATCCTCCATGTAGTACGTGCCGGTGGAGGTGACGTTCGGCGCGACCTTGGCCAGGCACGGCACCCGGCGGGAGACGGCGTCGATGTCCGCCAGGCCGTAGTCGAGGCCGGCCTCCTGGGCGGCGGCCAGCAGGTGCAGGATCGTGTTCGTCGAGCCGCCCATGGCGATGTCGAGGGCCATGGCGTTCTCGAAGGCGCTGCGGGTGGCGACGTTGCGCGGGAGGACGGTCTCGTCGTCCTGCTCGTAATAGCGCGTGGTCAGCTCGACGGCCGTGCGGCCCGCGGCCTCGTAGAGCGCCCGGCGGGCGGTGTGGGTGGCGAGCACCGAGCCGTTGCCCGGGAGGGACAGGCCCATGGCCTCGGTCAGGCAGTTCATCGAGTTGGCCGTGAACATGCCGGAGCAGGAGCCGCAGGTGGGACAGGCATTCTCCTCGATGCGCAGCACGTCGGCGTCGGAGACGCCGTCGTTCGCCGCGTCCACCATGGCGTCGATGAGGTCGAGCTTGCGGACCGTGCCGTCCACGAGGGTGGCGCGGCCGGCTTCCATGGGGCCGCCGGAGACGAAGACCGTGGGGATGTTCAGCCGGAGGGCGGCCATCAGCATCCCGGGGGTGATCTTGTCGCAGTTGGAGATGCAGACCAGGGCGTCGGCGCAGTGCGCCTCCACCATGTACTCCACGGAGTCGGCGATCAGGTCGCGGGAGGGGAGGCTGTAGAGCATGCCGCCGTGGCCCATGGCGATGCCGTCGTCGACGGCGATGGTGTCGAACTCGCGGGGCACCGCGCCGGCGGCTTTGATCGCCTCGGAGACGATGCGGCCGACGGGGGCGAGGTGGGTGTGGCCGGGGACGAACTCGGTGAAGCTGTTGGCGACCGCGACGACGGGCTTGCCGATGTCCTCGTTCGCTACGCCGGAGGCGCGCATGAGGGCGCGGGCGCCCGCCATGTTGCGGCCGTGGGTGACGGTACGGGACCTCAGCGCGGGCATGTTTCCCTCCCGGGGAGCGGCACATCTGAGCTTCTGAGCCTACGCCCCCTGCCCACCCTCCGGACCGTTTGTCCACAGTCCGGACTGTTCCCCGATCCCTCCCCCTACGCCCTGCGGGCGTGGGCGGTACCCCCACTTCCCGAAACCGGGGGCTGCCGCCCCCGGCCCCCCGCCGGGGCTCCGCCCCGATCCCCGCGGGGGTCGCCCTGTCCCGTGGAGGTGTCAGCACCCCTTCCGGAAAGCGGGGGCTGCCGCCCCCCGACCCCCGCCGGGGCTCCGCCCCGAGTCCCGCGGGGCCCCGCCCCCGATCCCGTGGAGTGGCAGCCCTCCTCCCGGCCCCCGCCGGGCTCCGCCGCCGATCCCGTGGAGTCGCAGCCCCCTCCCGGCCCCCGCCCCCGACCCCCCGGAGTCGCAGCCCTCCTCCCGACCCCCGCCGCGCTCCGCCCCCGACCCCGCGGGGCTCGCTCCGGCCCCCGCCCGTACCCCGTAAGGGCGGGGGTGGGTGGGGGCGGCTGTGGACAACTTCCGGGGGGTGTCAGCGGGTCCCGCTACGTTAGGCGCATGGCTTCCCGTAAGAGCGGCGGCAGGGACCGCCCCGCGTACCGGTGCTCCGAGTGCGGCTGGTCCACCGTGAAGTGGCTCGGCCGCTGCCCCGAGTGCCAGGCGTGGGGCACCATCGAGGAGGTCGGCGCGCCCGCGGTCAAGACCACGGCCGCCGGGCGGGTCACGACCGCCGCGCTGCCCATCGCGCAGGTCGACGCCCGGCAGGTCGAGGCCCGCGGCACCGGCGTGCCGGAGCTGGACCGGGTGCTCGGCGGCGGGCTGGTGCCCGGTGCCGTGGTGCTGATGGCCGGCGAGCCCGGTGTGGGGAAGTCGACGCTGCTGCTCGACGTCGCCGCGAAGTCCGCGGTCGGCGGGCAGCGCACGCTGTACGTCACGGGCGAGGAGTCCGCCGGCCAGGTCCGGCTGCGCGCCGACCGCATCGGCGCGCTGAGCGACGGGCTGTATCTGGCCGCCGAGACCGACCTCGCCGCCGTCCTCGCCCACCTTGACGAGGTCAAGCCCGCCCTGCTCGTGCTCGACTCCGTGCAGACCGTCGCCTCCGGCGAGATCGACGGCGCCCCCGGCGGCATGGCCCAGGTCCGGGAGGTCGCCGGCGCGCTGATCCGGGCCTCCAAAGAGCGCGGGATGGCCACGATCCTCGTCGGGCACGTGACGAAGGACGGCGCCATCGCAGGACCCCGGCTGCTGGAGCACCTGGTGGACGTCGTGCTGCACATCGAGGGCGACCGGCACGCCCGGCTGCGGCTGGTCCGCGGCATGAAGAACAGGTACGGCGCGACCGACGAGGTCGGCTGCTTCGAGCTGCACGACGAAGGCATCATCGGCCTCGCCGACCCCAGCGGCCTCTTCCTGACCCGGCGGGACGAGCCCGTGCCGGGCACCTGCCTGACGGTGACCCTGGAGGGCCGCCGGCCGCTGGTCGCCGAGGTGCAGGCGCTGACGGTCGACTCGCAGATCCCCTCCCCCCGGCGCACCACGTCCGGTCTCGAGACCTCCCGGGTCTCGATGATGCTGGCCGTGCTGGAGCAGCGCGGCGACATCCGCGCGCTGTCCAAGCGGGACATCTACAGCGCCACCGTCGGCGGCGTGAAGCTCTCCGAGCCCGCCGCCGACCTGGCCGTCGCGCTCGCCCTGGCCAGCGCCGCCAGCGACACCCCGCTGCCGAAGAACCTGGTGGCGATCGGGGAGGTCGGCCTCGCCGGGGAGGTGCGGCGGGTGACGGGAGTGGCCCGGCGGCTGGCGGAAGCGGCCCGGCTCGGGTTCACGCGGGCCCTCGTACCGATGGATCCCGGCAAGGTCCCCGCGGGGATGAAGGTGCGGGAAGTCGCGGACATAGGGGACGCGTTGCGCGCGCTGCCGGCCGGCCGGCGGCACCCGGGCGGCGGGTCCCGGGAGCCGGGCGGAGCGAGAGAGCCGAGGGAGTCCCGGCAGCCCGAGGAGGCTCGCCGGTAGACTTTGCCCCGGTCTCTTCCGTGCGGGGGAGCGCAGGGGGCTCGTGCATGCGCCGCCAAGCGCACGCGTAGAGCACCGAAACGACGACCGGAGGACTCCGGAGGGTTCCAGTGGCAGCAGGCGACCGGGCGGGCGCCCCGGGCAGAGCCGGCGGCAGTCCCGGTTCCGACGCCGCGGTGAGGGCCGCGCTGAGCGCGGTCGCGCCCGGCACGGGGCTGCGCGACGGCCTGGAGCGGGTCCTGCGCGGCAACACCGGCGGGCTCATCGTGCTGGGCACGGACAAGACCATCGAGTCGATCTGCACCGGCGGCTTCGTGCTGGACGTCGAGTTCACCGCGACCCGGCTGCGGGAGCTGTGCAAGCTCGACGGCGCCGTGGTCCTCGACAAGGACATCACCCGCATCGAGCGCGCGGGCGTGCAGTTGCTGCCCGACGCCTCGATCCCCACCGAGGAGACCGGCACCCGCCACCGCACCGCGCAGCGCGTGTCGATCCAGAGCGGCTTCCCCGTCGTCTCCGTCAGCCAGTCGATGCGGCTCATCGCGCTGTACGTGGACGGCCAGCGGCGCGTGCTGGAGGACTCCGCCGCGATCCTCTCCCGGGCGAACCAGGCGCTGGCCACCCTGGAGCGGTACAAGCTCCGGCTGGACGAGGTCGCCGGCACGCTCTCCGCGCTGGAGATCGAGGACCTGGTGACCGTGCGGGACGTCTCCGCCGTCGCGCAGCGGCTGGAGATGGTGCGCCGGATCGCCACCGAGATCGCGGAGTACGTGGTCGAGCTGGGCACCGACGGCCGGCTGCTGTCCCTCCAGCTCGACGAGCTGATCGCGGGCGTCGAGCCGGAACGCCAGCTCGTCGTCCGGGACTACGTTCCGGAGCGCACCGGCCGCCGCCCGCACACCGTGGACCGCGCGCTCACCGAGCTGGACCGGCTCTCCCACGGCGAGCTGCTCGAACTGCCCATCGTGGCCCGCTCGCTGGGCTACACGGGGGCGCCCGAGACCCTGGACGCCGCGGTCTCGCCGCGCGGTTACCGGCTGCTGGCCAAGGTGCCGCGCATCCCCAGCGCCGTCATCGACCGGCTGGTGGAGCACTTCGGCGGCCTGCAAAAGCTGCTCGCGGCAAGCGTGGACGACCTGCAGACGGTCGACGGCGTGGGCGAGGCGCGGGCCCGGTCGGTGCGCGAGGGGCTGTCGCGGCTGGCGGAGTCGTCGATCCTGGAGCGCTACGTCTGAGTCTGATCTGGGCGGCGCGGGCGCCTCGCCGGCGGGGCGCCGTTCGCGGGGCCGGCGGGTGCGCCGCTACGCCTGCTCCAGCACGAACGGTGCCGCGGCCGTCGCGAAGCCGTCCGTGCTGACCTCGGCCTCGTAGCTCCCCGCGCCCGCCGTGTCCGCCTGCGGCGTCGCGCAGCCCGGCTCGCTCGCCCGCAGGTCCCACTCGTACGTCCGCGAGACCTCGCTGCCCGCCGGCACCGCCAGCACGATCGGGTCCCTCGTCCACGGGCAGTCGTCCGACGCCCACCACCGGCTCTCGCCGCCGGCCGCCGCCGAGATCGTGAGCACCGTCGAGGTGGGCGAGAAGTCCAGCTTGCAGTCCTTATCACCGGAGTTGACGGCGGTCAGCTCGAACACCGGCCGCTCCCCCGGCGCGTACGAGCGCTCCTCGCTGCGCAGCGTCAGCTCCACGTCGTCCGCGTCGCACGCGGCCATGGGCGAGCCGGCCGGCACGCCGTCGGAGCCCACGCCGAAGCCGCCGCCCGCGGAGCCGGAACCGCCCCCGGCGCCGCCGGCGGAGCCGCCGTCCTCGCCGTCGCTGTCCTCGCCGTCGCCGTCGCCGGAGCCGCCCGAGCCCTCGGAGCCGCCCGCGCCGCCGCCGTCCTCGTCGTCACCGGAGCCGGCGGAGCCGCCGCCCGGCTCGTCGCGGCCTCCGGGGCGTTCGTCGATCACCGACGAGTCGTCCGTCGGCCCCGGAGTGATGGACTCCGCGGGGCGCTTGCCCTCGTCGGCGACGTTCTCGCTGTCGCCGCCCCCGAGATTGATGACCAGAATGGCGAAGATCGCGAGCACGGCGAGCAGGCCGAGCAGGACCGCCCGGCGCCGCCAGTAGATGGCGGACGGCAGCGGACCGACAGGACGGCGGAAAGATCCCACGCGGAAACCTTACGAGACTTGGGGCGCAAGGCGGTCCCGTACCCGCCGCGCAGTCTGACTTTCGTCAGGGGAGCGTACTTACTTTCGCCGGAAGTGGTGAACCGGACACGCTTCGTACCGTCCGGGCATGGACGAGGAGTTGTACCGGGACGTCACCTCGGTCGCCCGCCGCACCCCCGATGTGCTGCACACGCTCGCCGAGTTCGGCACGGACGCCGGACTGGTGCTGCTGGCCGCGCTCTTCGCCGCCGCGTGGTGGGCGGCGCCGCGGCGCGCGCCGGTGGTCGCGGGGGCGGCGGGCACGGTGGCGGCGTACGGGGTGAGCGAGTTGCTGAAGGAGTGGCTGGAGCGGGAGCGCCCGTGCCGGGCGGTGCGCGGGGCGGTGGCGCCGCTGGCGGAGTGCCCGCCGCCGGGCGACTGGTCGTTCCCCAGCAACCACGCGACGATCGCCGGGGCCGCGGCCGTCGCGCTGGCGGTGGCGTGGCCGCGGATCACGGCGTGGGTGCTGCCGTTGGGCGCGCTGCTGGCGGCGTCCCGGGTCTTCCTCGGCGTGCACTACCCGCTCGACGTGGCGGCGGGCCTCGCGCTGGGCGCGGCGGTCGCGGCGCCCTGCGCGGCCGTCGCGCGCGTACGGATCGAGGCCGTGGGACGGCACCGCCGGCGGGCCGTGGTCACGGATCCGGCGGCAACGTCCCCCATTGAGTGAGAACGTCACTCGTGGGGGTGAGAAGCGCCGAACTCCGCCGATCCGTACGCGACTATGCGCCTACGTTCGCGGGGTGACAAGCAGCCCCGGCCCAGAACCTGCCCGGCAGCCACCGCCGCAGCGCCCTCCTGAGCAGTACGAGCCCTACCTGGACGGCCTGTTCACCTACTGCATGTCGATCCTGTGCGACCACGACGACGCCCTCGCCGCCCTCGGCGACGTACTCGCGATCGCCGAACGCCAGCCGCGGCGGCGTCCCGCGACGCCCGCCGAGTGGCGCCCCTGGCTGTACTCGCTGGCCCGCTGGGCGTGTGTGCGCCGGCTGGACCGGAAGCCGGGGCGGCGCCCGGCGCCCGACCCGGAGCACCGGCCCCCGCAGCCCGCCGCCGCGGCCGAGGAGAAGCGATCCGCCACCGCCGCGGAGCCCGCGCCCGTACCGGTGCCGGAGCCGGAGCCGGAGCCGGCGGGCGACGCGGAGGCCGCCGCGGTCCCCGCCGGGGCCGCCCCCGCGGCCCGCCTGCACCGCCGCGAACTGGCCACGCTCGCCTGGCCCGAGGCCGCCGGCACCACACCCGAGCAGCGCGAAGCGCTGGAGCTGGCCGTACGCCACCGGCTGCCCGCCGACGAGGTTGCCGCCGTGCTCGGCCAGCACCCCGACGCCGCGCGCGTGCTGCTGTCCACCGCCGCCGCCGAGGTCGAACGGACCCGGGCCGCGCTCGCCGTCGTCGACCAGCACGGCTGCCCCGCCATCGCCCGGCTCGCCGGCGACAGCCGGCTGTTCCTCAGCGCCGCGCTCAGCCGCGAGCTGGTCCGGCACGTCGACGACTGCGCCGAGTGCCGCCGCGCCGCCGAGCGCGCGGGCGCCGGCTGGGGCTGGCCGGGCACGCTGCGCGCCGCCCGGCCCGCGGCCCCGCTGCCCGTACTGGACGCGCCCCGCGCGGCGGCGTACAGGGCGATGCTGCACGCCCAGCGCACCCGGCTCGCGCACCCGCCGCGCTTCGACCGCCGCGGCTACCCCCGCTACCCCCGGCACACGCGGGACCGCCGCAGCCAGATGCGCTCCCGGGCGATGACCTCGACCGTCGTGGCCACCGTCATCGCGGCGCCGGTGCTGGCGCTGTGGGTCGCGAACCGCGGCGCGCCCGCGGACGGCGAGGCGCAGCGCGGCTGGCCGCGGCCGAGTGCGAGCGCGGACGCGCACGGCCCGGAGTCGCTGGACGGCCGCCCGGTGGAGAAGGCCGGCAGCGCGCACGACGACCCCGGGCGCGGGGCGCGCAGCCGCGGCAACCGGCCGGATGTGTCGGTGGAGGTCGTCGACCACGGCGGCCCGGACGCGGGCCGGCCGTGGGTGGGCCCGGGGCGGCTGACGGTGGCGGCGTGGCCGAGCGGGGAGACCACGTATCTGCGGCTGCGGTCGTCCGGTGGCGCGCCGGTCGACTGGCGGGTCGGGACGGACGCGGGGTGGCTGCGGTTCAGCGCGACGTACGGGACGCTGCGGCCGGGCGAGGCGACGACGGTCGCGGTGACGGTGGCGGAGGCGGGCGAGCCGCGGGGGGCCTGGCAGGCGCGGGTGTACGTGGCCCCGGACGACGCGGCCATCCTGATCACCGGCACGGGCACCGGCCGTACGGGGCGGGGCTCGCCGGCCCCGGCCCGCCCGCCGTCGTCGCGGCCACCCCACTCGCCGCCCTCCTCGGCCCCGGCCCCGTCCCCCTCGGCCCCGGACCCCTCGGACCCGGGCGACCCGGGCGACCCGGGCGACCCGGACCCGGGCGACCCGGCCCCTTCGGACCCGGGCCCCTCCGACCCGGCTCCCTCGCCCTCGGACCCAGACCCGTCCCCGTCGGAGCCAGGCTCCTCCGACCCAGGCCCCTCGGAGCCCGCCCCCGCGCCGACCGCGTCCACCCCGCCTACGGCGGAGGAACCGTCCCCGACGGGCTGACGCCCGCGCGGCGCACCGGCCCGCACACCGCGCCCGCAGCGCCGCGTGCGTCCACCGGCCCTGGTCCGCGAGCCGTCCGCCTCGGCCCACCGCGCAGTCCGGCACAGCCGGACCGCCGGACAGCCGGGCAGCCGGCCTGGCGCCCGCCGTCCGCTCCCTACGGCCCCCGCCCCGGGTGCGCCCTCAGTCCGCCGGGTGCGGGGCCGGGAGCGCGCCGTGGCGGGCGCCGCGCAGGCGCTCCTCGCACAGCTCCGCCAGCCGGGCGTACGCCTGCTCGCCCATCAGCTCCACCAGCTCCGGCCGGTACGACTCGTACACCGGCTGGCCGCCGCCGTGGGCGGACGGGGCCGACGTGCACCACCAGTGGAGGTCGTGCCCGCCCGGGCCCCAGCCGCGGCGGTCGTACTCGCCGATCGAGATCATCAGCACCTTGGTGTCGTCCGGGCGCGTGACCCACTCGTACGACCGGCGCACCGGCAACTGCCAGCAGACGTCCGGCTTGGTCTCCAGCGGCTCGCGGCCCTCGCGCAGGGCCAGCAGGTGCAGCGCGCAGCCCGCGCCGCCGGGGAAGCCCGCGCGGTTGTGGAAGACGCAGGCGCCCTCCACGCGGCGCGTCTTGCGCTCGCCGTCCTCGTCGGTCTCGATCCAGCCGTCCGGGCTCCGGCCCTCCTCGTGGTACTGCCACAGCTCGGGGGTGAGCCGCCGCACGTGGCCGGCGACCCGTTTCTCGTCGTCCTTGTCGGAGAAGTGCGCGCCCAGCGTGCAGCAGCCGTCGTCGGGGCCGGCGGCGTCGATGCCCTGGCAGCCGCGGCCGAAGATGCACGACCAGCGTGACGTCAGCCACGTCAGGTCGCAGCGGAAGACCTGTTCGTCGTCGGCGGGGTCCGCAAACTCCACCCACGCGCGGGCGAAGTCGAGCCCGGTCTCCTCCGCCCGTGCGCCTTTCTCGCGTACGACGCCCGAACCGGCTTGCGTTTTGCCCTGTTTCTTCCTCTTGCTCACGGAACCCAGCGTACGTCCGCCCGGCAAGGCGCTAGCGTTGCCCGTTATGCGACTCGGCGTTCTGGATGTGGGCTCGAACACGGTGCACCTGCTGGTGGTGGACGCGCACCCCGGCGCCCGCCCGCTGCCCGCGTACTCGCACAAGGCGGAGCTGCGGCTCGCCGAACTCCTCGACGACGAGGGCGCGATAAGCGACGACGGCGTCGAGCGGCTGATCGCCACGATTCACGAGGCGCTGCAGGTTTCGGAGGACAAGGGCGCAGAAGACGTGCTCCCGTTCGCCACCTCCGCGGTCCGCGAGGCGGCCAATGTCGAATCCGTGCTCGCGCGGGTCGCCGACGAGACCGGCGTGAAGCTGACCGTCCTCACCGGCGAGGAGGAGGCGCGGCTGACGTTTCTGGCCGCGCGCCGCTGGTTCGGCTGGTCGGCAGGGAAGCTGCTGGTCCTGGACATCGGCGGCGGGTCGCTGGAGATCGCGTACGGGATCGACGAGGACCCCGACAAGGCGGTGTCGCTGCCGCTCGGGGCCGGCCGGCTGACCACCGCCTGGCTGCCGGGGGACCCGCCCGCCCCCGACGACGTACGGGCGCTGCGGCGGTTCGTACGGGCGCAGATCGCCCGGATCGTCGGCGAGTTCAGCCGGCTCGGCGAGCCGGATCACGTGGTCGCGACGTCCAAGACGTACCGGCAGCTCGCGCGGATCGCGGGCGCCGCGCGGTCGGCGGAGGGGCTGTACACGCACCGGTCGCTGCCGGCGAAGGCGCTGGAGGAGTGGGTGCCGCGGCTGGCGGCGATGCCGGCGGCACAGCGGGCGGAGCTGCCGGGGGTGTCGGAGGGCAGGGCGCGGCAGTTGCTCGCGGGGGCGCTGGTGGCGGAGGGTGCGATGGACCTGTTCGGGGTGGAGACGGTGGAGATCTGTCCGTGGGCGCTGCGCGAAGGGGTCATCCTGAAGCGGCTGGACCAACTGCCGTGACGGGGCGGGGCGCGCGTGAGGCCGCGTACGCTGTCTCCGTGGCAGGAGCATCCCGTTACCGGACCGACGAGCACCACGAGAGTGGCAAAACCGGCGAGACCGGCAAAACGGACGGGCGTGACGCGACCGGCGACACCGGTGCCGGCAGCGGCACCGACGGCGACGCCGAGCCGCGGAGCACCGCCCGCGGGGTCTCGGTGCCCGACGCGCGCGTGACCCTGTCCACCGCTTCCGTCTACCCCGAGTCGACCGCCACCGCCTTCGAGACCGCCGCCCGCCTCGGCTACGACGGTGTGGAGGTCATGGTCTGGACCGACCCCGTCAGCCAGGACATCGAGGCGCTGCGCCGTCTCTCCGACCACCACGGCGTGCCGGTGCTCGCCATCCACGCGCCGTGCCTGCTGATCACGCAGCGTGTCTGGTCCAAGGACCCGTGGGAGAAGCTGCGGCGCGCGCGGTCTGCCGCCGAGCGGCTGGGCGCCGAGACCGTCGTGGTGCACCCGCCGTTCCGCTGGCAGCGCTCGTACGCGCGCGAGTTCGTCAACGGGCTCTGGCGCATGGCCGACGAGACGGCGGTGCAGTTCGCGGTGGAGAACATGTACCCGTGGCGCTACCGCGAGCGGGAGATGCTCGCGTACGCGCCCGACTGGGACGTCACCAACGAGGATTACCGCCACCACACCCTGGACCTCTCGCACACCGCCACCGCCCGCAACGACGCGCTGGAGATGGCCGACCGCATGGGCGACCGGCTGTGCCACGTGCACATGGCCGACGGCTCCGGCTCCGGCAAGGACGAGCACCTGGTGCCGGGGCGCGGCAGTCAGCCGTGCGCGGAGATGCTGGAGCGGCTGGCGGCGCGGGGGTTCGGCGGACAGGTCGTGGTGGAGATCAACACCCGGCGGGCGATGTCGGCGGCGGAGCGCGAGGCGGACCTCGCGGAGTCGCTGGCGTTCACGCGGTTCAACCTCGCGGCGCCGGTCCCGCGCGGCGCACCGTCCTGAGCCGGACGGACCGTAGGGCAGTCGCCAGGCAGTCGTAGACAGGGGAAGCCGGGAGAACCGGGAGAAGGGGGAAGGCCGTCGTGAGGCCGGGGAAGGGAACGCCGTCGTGACGTCCGAGAACGCAGCCAAGGCCCGGAAACGGGGCCGGGGCCGGCCCCGGCGCGACGCCGCGGAGGACGGGCCCGGCACCCGGGACCAGATACTGGCGACGGCCCGTTCCGAGTTCGCCGAGTGGGGCTACGAGAAGACGTCCATCCGCGGCATAGCCAAGTCCGCGGGCGTCGACCCGGCGCTCGTCCACCACTACTTCGGCACCAAGGAGCAGGTCTTCGAGGCCGCGCTGGAGATCACCTTCGCGCCGGCGAAGGCGGTGGAGGAGGCCGTCCTCGCCGGTCCCCTCGACAGCGCGGGCGAGCGCGTGACCCGCTTCTTCTTCGGCGTCTGGGAGGACCGCCTCACGCGCGAGCCGCTGCTCGCCGTCATCCGCTCCGCCGTCAGCAACGAGACGGCCGCCGACATCTTCCGCCGCATCGTCACGCGCAACGTGCTGCACCGGATGACGCCGCTGATGCCGGGGCCCGACGGCGCGACGCGGGCGGAGCTGGCGGTGGCGCAGCTCGTGGGGACGGCGATGCTGCGCTACATCGTCCGGCTCGACCCGATGGCCTCGGCCGATCCGGAGGAGCTGATCCGCCAACTGGCGCCGATCGTGCAGTACCACCTGACGGACTCGCCGCTGCAGCGGCCCGCGCCCCCTGAGGCCGCCGGCGCCCCTGACGCCGCTGACGCCCCTGGCTCCGGTGACGCCCCTGGCTCCGCCGACGGCGGCAGCCCTACGCCCTGACGGCCCCGCCCCGGCCCGCACCGGCGCAGCTCAGCGCTCCGGGCCCGGGGCTCAGGAGTCCCAGCGCTCCCCCGTCAGCCGCTCGTACGCCTCCACGTACTTCTCCCGCGTACGCGCCACCACCGCCGCCGGCAGCTCCGGCGGCGGCGCCTCGCCGTGCCGGTCCCAGCCGGACTCGGCGGAGGTCAGCCAGTCGCGTACGTACTGCTTGTCGAAGGACGGCTGCGGCCGGCCCGGCAGCCAGTCGTCGATGGCCCAGTAGCGCGAGGAGTCCGGGGTCAGCACCTCGTCGGCGAGGACCAGCTCCCCCTCGCCGACCGCGTCACCGGTGTAGCCGAACTCGAACTTCGTGTCCGCCAGGATCAGCCCCTGCCGGCGCGCGATGTCCCGCCCGCGCCCGTACACCGCCAGCGTCACCCGGCGCAGCTCCGCCGCGACGGCCGGGCCGACGCGGCGCACCACCTCTTCGAATGTGACATTCTCGTCGTGCTCCCCCACCTCCGCCTTCGTCGCCGGCGTGAAGACCGGCGCGGGCAGCGCGGAGGCGTCGGTCAGCCCCGGCGGCAGGTCGACGCCGCAGACCGCGCCGGTCGTGTCGTACTCCGCGAGCCCCGAGCCCGTCAGGTAGCCGCGGGCCACGCACTCCACCGGCACCATCCGCAGCGGCCGGCACACCAGGGTGCGCCCCGCCCAGCCGGCGGGGGCACCCTCGGGCACCTCGGTGGACAGCACGTGGTGCGGCACGATGTCGGCGATCCGCTCGAACCACCACATCGACAGCCGGGTCAGGATCCGGCCCTTGTCGGGGATCTCGGTGGAGAGCACCCAGTCGTACGCGGACATGCGGTCGCTGGCGACCATCACCAGGCGGCCGTCGGCGTCCTCGTACAGGTCGCGGACCTTGCCGGTGTGCCGATGGACGAGGCCGGGCACTTGGACGGGCTGGGGCTTCTCCACGAAACCGGGCACGGATTCCTCCGGGGGTTGCCGATGCGACAGTCGAATTGTCTCGCATCGACGCCCCGACCAGGCGCGGCGACCCCGCGGCCGGCGGCCCCGGCGCCCGCTCAGCCTGCGGAAGCGGAACCGGAAGCGGAAGCGGCGGCCGGCACCAGCGTCGGGTAGTCCGTGTACCCGCGGTGGTCGCCCCCGTAGTACGTCGCCTCGTCGGCCTCGTTGTACGGACCTCCCGCGCGGGCCCGGGCGAGCAGGTCGGGGTTGGCCAGCCAGCGCGCACCGAGGGCGACGACGTCCGCCGTCCCCGCCGCCAGCAGCCGCTCCGCGTCCTCGACCGGGTCGCCGCCGCCGTGGTGCATGGAGTTCAGCATCAGCGGGCCCGCCCAGTCGCGGCGTATCTGCTCGGTCACGCCGCGCAGCCCCGGGTCCGCTTCCAGGGTGTGCAGATAGGCCAGCGGGTACGGGGCCAGCTCCGCGAGCAGCGCCGCGTACGTCTCGGGCGCGTCGCTCTCGGTGACGCCGACGGCGCCGTTGGCGGGCGAGATGCGCAGCGCGGTGCGGTCCGCGCCGATGGCCTCGCTGACGGCCCGTACCGCCTCGACCGCGAAGCGGACGCGGTTCTCCGGCGAGCCGCCGTAGGCGTCGGTGCGCCGGTTGGTGCCGTCGGCGAGGAACTGGTGGATGAGGTAGCCGTTGGCACCGTGCAGCTCGACGCCGTCGAAGCCCGCCTCGATCGCGTTGCGCGCGCCGTTCGCGAAGTCCTTCACGATGCCGTCGATGTCGCCGGTGGTCAGCTCGCGCGGCACGGGGTGCGGCAGCATCCCCTGGTCGTTGGTGTACAGCGACTCGCCGGAGGCGATGGCCGACGGCGCCTCCGGAAGCCCGCCGTCCGGGTACAGGCAGGGGTGCCCGACGCGGCCGGTGTGCAGGAGCTGCAGGAAGATCCGGCCCCCCGCGGCGTGCACCCGCTCGGTCACCTTCCGCCAGGCGGCGACCTGCGCGGCGGTGTGGATGCCGGGCGTCTGGATGTAGCCTTGGCCGCGCACGCTGGGCTGCGTGCCCTCGGTGACGATCAGTGCGGCCCCGGCCCGCTGTGCGTAGTACTCGGCCGTCAGCTCGGACACCAGGCCGGTGTCCGCGGTGGCGCGGGAGCGGGTCATCGGGGCCATCGCCAGCCGGTGCGGGAGGTCGAGCCGCCCGACCCGTACGGGTTCGAAGATCTTGTTCGTCATATTCTCGACGCTAGGTTCGGGGGAATGCCCGCCGGATCCGTAGCGCTTCGGTATTCGGATACGTAACCGCGCCGCCGACCCGCCCCGTAGGTGTTGACCGGATGACTTTGTACGGGCGTCAGAAGGAGCTCGCCGAGCTCGACGCGCTGATCGCCGCCGCCGCCGACGGGCGCGGCCAGAGCCTCGTGCTGCGCGGCGAGGCCGGCATCGGCAAGTCCTCGCTGCTCGCGCACGCCGAGGACGAGGCGCGGCGGCGCGGCTTCACCGTGCTGCGCGCGGTGGGCTGGGAGGCCGAGCGGGCGCTCGCGTTCGCGGCGCTGCACCAGGTGCTGCGTCCCGTGCTCGACCGCGCCGGCAAGCTGCCGCAGCCGCAGGCGGA
Organism: Streptomyces sp. CNP082; assembly: GCF_059570535.1. Classification (NCBI taxonomy): domain Bacteria; kingdom Bacillati; phylum Actinomycetota; class Actinomycetes; order Kitasatosporales; family Streptomycetaceae; genus Streptomyces; species Streptomyces sp. CNP082. The sequence continues at coordinate 26,147 of NZ_JCANSZ010000050.1, read as the reverse complement.
CGCGCTGCGCGCCGCGGTCGGCAGCGGCGCCGCCGAGCGGCCCGACCGGTTCGTGGTCGGGCTCGCGGTGCTCTCGCTGCTCGCCGAGGTCGCCGACGACGCCCCGGCTCTGTGCCTGGTGGACGACGCGCACTGGCTCGACGAACCGTCCGCCGACGCGCTGCTCTTCGCCGCCCGCCGGCTGGGCGTGGAGCGCGTCGCCCTGCTCTTCGCCGCCCGCGGCACGGAGCCGGGCGGGGACCCGGGGGACTGCACCGCGGGCTTTCCCGCCGCCGGGCTGCCCCAGCTCCCGCTCTCCCGGCTCGGCCGCGACGACGCGCTGCAGCTCCTCGCCGGCCTCGACGTGCCCGCGGCGGTACGGGACCGGGTGCTGCACGAGTCCGCCGGCAACCCGCTCGCGCTGCGCGAGTTCGGCGCCGCCGGACCCGGCGTCGCGGGCCGCCCGCAGGCCGCCGGGCAGCCGCTGCCCGCCGCCGACCGGGTGCTCGCCGCGTACCGCAGCCGCGTGCTTGAGCTGCCGGAGCGGACCCGGCTGATGCTGCTCGCCGCCGCCTCCGACTCCCGCAGCACCGTGCAGTACGTGGTCGCCGCCGCCCGGCACCTGGGCATCGGTCTTGCCGACCTGGCGCCGGCCGAGCAGCAGGGGCTGGTGGCCGTCGCCGGGGAGTCCATCGAGTTCCGCCACCCCCTGATCCGTACCGCCGCCTACACCGCCGCCCCGCTCGCCGACCGCATCGCCGTGCACGAGGCGATGGCCGCGATCTCCGGCGACGCCGACTGCCGCGCCCAGCACCTGGCGTCGGCCGCGACCGGTCCCGACGAGGACGTCGCCGCCGAACTGGAGGGCTCCGCGCGGCGCGCGCTGGCCCGCGGCGGACCCGCGGCGGCGGCGGACACGTACGCGGAGGCCGCCCGCCTCACCCCGGACCCGGAACCGCGCGTGCGCCGGCTGACGGCGGCGGCGTGGGCGGCGAACACGGCGGGGCACGCGGAGCGGGCGGCGGAGCTGGCGGAGTCGGCGTACGGGCAGACGCAGGACGCGGAGCGGCGCGCGGAGCTGGCGTACGTGCGCTCGTTCTGGCTCTTCGAGCAGGACGCGGCGGCGGAGGCCGGCGCGCTGCTGGTGACGCACGCGCCGGACTCGCGCGCGTACGGGCGGGAGATGCTGCGCACGGCGGCGACGTACGCGTGGTTCGGCGGGGACGCCGCGGCGCTGCACCGCGCGGCGGAGCTGCTGGAGACCGGCGGCGGTGCGGAGGGCCCCCGGGACGACGGAAACCGGGGAGCGGACCGGGCCGTGCGCGGGCTCGCGCACATGGCGGCGGACGACTTCGCGCGCGGGCTGCCGATGGTCGCCGCCCTGCTCGACGACGCGCCCGTCGGCAGCCCGGCGCGCATGCAGGCGATCTCCTCCGCCTCGCTGCTCCCCGACAGCGTGCAACTGCCCCTGGTCACCGAGGAGGCCGACTTCGCGCGGGACGGCGGCATGATCGGCCGGCTGCCGTACCTGCTGCACGTGCTGGCCCGCCAGCAGCTCTACGCGGGCGACCACCGCGAAGCGGAGCGGACGGTGGCAGAGGCCGCCGCGATCGCCCGCGACACCGGTCTTGCGATGCGCGTGGGCCGGCTGCACAACCTGCTGGCGCGCATCCCGGCGATCGAGGGCGACGAGGAGCGCGTACGGACCCTCGCGGCCCCCGGCATGACCGCGGGCGGCACCTACGGCATCACCGCCCTGGCCCTCCTCGACCTGGGCCTCGGCCGCTACGAGGACGTGCTGACCCGGCTGGCGAAGGCCCGTACGGGGGCGGCGCGGTACAGCGCGGCGCTGCTGTTCGCGGCGGCGGACGAGGTGGAGGCGGCGGTCCGCCTCGGCACCCCGGACCGGGCCGCGGCCCCGGCCCGCCGCTTCGCGGCGTGGGCGGCGGCGAGCGGCCAGCCGTGGGCGCGGGCGGTGGCGCTGCGCAACGAGGCGCTGCTGAGGGCGGCGACGGGCGACGGCGGCGCGGGGACGAGCGGCGACGCGGCGAGGGCCGGCAGCAGGGAGGGAGCCGGCGGCGGAGAGGGAGCCGGCGGCACGGTGGGAGACAGCACCGCCGAGGCGGCGTACGCGGAAGCGGTACGCCTGCACGCGGAAGCCCCCGGCCGCCCCTTCGAACGGGCCCGCACGGAGCTGCTGTTCGGCGAGCACCTCCGCCGCGAACGCCGCCGCACCCAGGCCCGTACCCACCTGCGCACCGCACTGGAGCTCTTCGACGGCCTCGCCGCCGCCCCCTGGTCGGACCGCGCCCGCGCGGAACTCCGCGCGGCCGGCGAGGTCCAGGCCACCGCCCGCGCCACCGCCCCCGACCCGGCGGACCGCCTGACCCCCCAGGAACTCCAGGTCGTCCGCCTCGCGGCGGAAGGCACCAGCAGCCGCGACATCGCCGCCCGCCTGTTCCTCTCCCCCCGCACGGTGGAGTACCACCTGTACAAGGCGTACCCGAAACTCGGCGTCACCTCCCGCCGCGAACTCCCCGCCGCCCTGGCGGCGATGAGGTAGCAGGCAGGACCAGGCGCCGCCCGTCTGCTAGCCTTTCGGCGGCCGTGCGAGAGATCAAGGAGGTGGTACCCGTGAACGTATCGACGTGGGTGCTCTCCTCCGGAGTCACGGTCGGGCGATAGGTCGTCGTCCGGGAGCGCCGTTCTGCGCACTCCCGAAAGGCACGACCGTGCACTTCACTTCTGAACAGCGCCTCGACGACGGCGTCCTCGAGCGCGAATTCACCCTCGGCGAGATCCCCGGCATCCTGTGGACGCCCGCCTCCGAGTCCGTATCGACGCCGCTGATCCTGGTCAGCCCGCCTCCGGTCGGGCTGCGCAGGGCGTACCCCCGGCTGCTGGCCAGGGCCCGGCACACCGCGGCGCACGGCTTCGCCGCGGCCACGATCGAGCTCCCCGGCAGCGGTGACCGGCCCCGCCTCCCCGGCGCCGAGCAGGCCCTCGCCGGCCTGCGCCGGGCCCTGGAGGCCGGCGAGCCCGTCAGCGACGAGATCATCGACGCCCTCATCCTCCCCCTGGTCGACAGGGCGGTCCCGGAGTGGCAGGCCGCTCTGGACGCCCTGCTGTCGCTGCCCGGGTTCGGCGGCCCAGTCGGGTACTCGGGGGGAGTGATCTCCATCGGGACCCGGCTGGCGGCGGTCGAGCCGCGTATCTCGGCCGCTGTTCTGTTCGCGGGGAGTTTCATCCCTCGCGCCATCGTCGAGGAGGCCCGGCAGGTCACCATTCCTCTGCACGTCCTGCTGCAGTGGGACGACGAGGGCAACGACCGGCAGGCAGCCCTGGAGCTGTTCGACGCCTTCGGCTCCGAGGAGAAGACGCTGCACGCCAACATGGGCGGGCACACCGGGGTCCCGCAGTTCGCGGGGGACGCCGCGGGCCGGTTCCTCGTCCGGCACCTGCGCTAGCGGGCGCGCGCCCCGCGGCTTCGACGCATTCCCGGCCGCGCACACGGTACGCCACCACCGCGTCTGGTGGTGGCGTACCGCGTCAGCCCGGGAGTTCACGGGAGAGGGACAGGTCGAGACCGTCGAGGAGCCAGGTGTGGGCTTCGCCGGCGGTGGCGGGTTCGCCGGTCACGGTGCCGACCAGGCTCCAGTACCGGCGCAGCTGGGAACTGCGGTCGAGCGCCGAGGACTCCAGCAGGTCGCGCCGGAAGGACGGGGTGTCGCGGGCGCCCCGTGCCCTGGCGTGGACGCCGACGAAGTGGTCGACGGCACCTCCCGGCCCGGGCGGCTGCCCGGCGAGCACCAGGGGGTGGGCGATCTCGACCGCCTCGCCGATGCCGGCGAGCAGCGCGACCGCGTCGGAGACCTGCGACCGCGTGGCCCGCGTACGCGCGAGGGTTCGCCGTTGCAGATGGGGATCGTCGAGCACGAGAACCATCTCGGCGTACGCGACGACTTGCTCAGGTGTCGGCATCGCCGGCAGCGCGGGCGTGCTCATGGAGAGGAACATCTCGGTCGTATCGGCCGGCAACGGCCCGAGGTAGCACCGCTGCCAGAACGCGACCAGCGTCTGGTGTGCGGCGGGTGCGTCCTGCACCGCGGCGAGCAACTCCAGTCGCGCGGCGCGGTCCGCCGGTGCGGCTTCTTCGACCGCGCGCAGCGAGGCACGCCGCCAGGCGAGGGCCGTCAACTCGGCGTCGAGCGCGCTGCGCTCGGCGGCTGCGGCCTCCCCCACGGAACGCTCACCGTCCAGCACGGCCCTGATCGACGGCAGCCCCAGCCCGAGGCCGCGCAACTGCCGGACGAGACCGAGCCGGTCGATCACGGAGCGGTCGAAACGGCGGTGCCCTCCGGCACTGCGCGCCGCCTCCACGATCCCCTCGTCGCAGTAGAACCGGATCGTCCGTACGGACACACCCGTCGCGCGGGCCAGCTCACCGATCCCGAGTGTGCGCGGAGTCACATTGAACCTCCACTTGGGTGGAGATCCTACGGTACGGCCTTGACTCCTCCTCCTCGTGAACGAGGGGGATTCCTGGCTCACGTCGCCTGCTCCCCCGGGCGGGGGTGCAGGTCTTACACGATCAGCACCAGCCGGGTTGAAGACCAGCCCGGACGAGCATCACACGGGCGGAGTTCTTGTCCCGGGACCGGGACACTCCGCACGCGGTGCACGTATACGTTCGTTCCGAGAGAGGCAGCGCGTGCTTGGTTCTCGCTCCGCACTCTGCGCAATCCATGGTGGTGTGCGCCGGGTGCACCAGGTGCACGACCCGGCCGTGCTTGCGGCCCATCTCCACCAGTGCGGCCTTGGTGGCGCCGATCGCCGCGTCAGCGGCCTTGCGGGCCATGGCCGACTTCGCCAGAAACTTCGGGCGGAAGTCCTCAACCGCCAGGACATCATGATCACGGACCACCTTCTTGGCCCACTTGCGGGCGGTGTCCTGGCGTTGCCGGGTGATCTTCTTGTGAAGCTTGGCGGCATGACGCTTCGCTTCGCGGTATCCGTTCGATGCGGCGTGCCCGCGCTTCGGCTTCCTGCGGGCCATCATCCGCTGGTACTTCGCCAGCTTCTGCGCCGCCGTCCTCCCGTGCTGCGGGTGGGGAAGGTCGTGGTCGTCGGACGTGGTGGTGGCGGTCTCCTTCACACCCCAGTCGATGCCGATCACCCGTCCGGTGGCGGGAAGCCGCTCGGTCACGGCGGGGACGACGAAGCTCGCCTGCCAGTGCCCCACCGCATCCCGGTACACCCGCACCGAACTGGGCGCCTCGGGCAGCTCCCGCGACCACACCACGCGCACGACGATCCCGCCCGCCAGCTGCAAACGGCCGTCCTTGAGACGGAACCCGCGCCGGGTGTACTCAAGAGAGGGTCGTGCCTCCTGCTTCTTCTTGTACCTCGGCATCCCCGCCCGCTGCCGCACCGGCACCCCGGCCCTGATGTCCTTGATCGCCTTGGCCTGGGATTTGGCGAAGTCGCGGATCACCTGCTGCTGCGGAACACACGCCCCCTCCCGCAACCACGGCGTACGCGCACGGGCCCCGGTCAGCATCGCCGCAAGCTGCACCGGCCCACACGTCACCTGCTTGCCCGTCATCCGGTTGAGCTGGTGCACCTGCCGGGACTTCGCGACGCACTCGTTCCACGTCCAGCGCACCCGGCCCCACTCGGCCTCAAGAGCCACACGCGCCGTGGACGACACGCGAAGACGAAACGTGTACCGGGCATGCCCGGCCGCCTCCGCCGCCACCTCTGTCGTCATGCACCAGAACCTACCCGGGAGGACTGACAGTTGACCCCGATTGATCTTTGCCGTGTCCCTCACCAGGAGTTCTGGTGGACACCGAATCGCCCTGACGGCGATTCGGCTCTCCCTGCCCCGCTCACGCGGGAACTTCGTTTCCTCCCCCGGCTGAAGCCGGGGGTATCCACGAAGGAGTCTCAATGAACATCGACTCACTACGCCGGCAGACCGCCGCCTTCGCCGGGACCGTCGCCGGCCTGGCCCCCGATACGCCCGTGCCGACCTGCCCGGAGTGGCCGCTGCGCGTGCTCGTCGGACACATCGGCCAGTCCCACCGCTGGGCCGCCGGGATCGTCAGGACCGGCCCGCCCGCGGACATCCCGGATCCGCGCGACGCCGACCCCGGACCGCCCGCGACGTGGTCGCGCTGGCTTCTGGACAGCGCCGACGAGCTTGCCGCGGCCGTCGCATCGTGCTCGACGGACGTGTGGACCTTCATCGGCCCGCAGCCCGCGTCGTTCTGGCTCCGCCGGAACGCGAACGACACCGCGGTGCACTACGCCGACGCGGCACTGGCCGCCGGCGTCGGTTACGAGATCCCGGCCGAGCTGGCGGTCGACGCGATAGACGAGGGCCTCGAACTCCTCGCCTCGCCGGCCGGGGAGGCGCTCAAGCCCGGGCTGGCCGAACTGCGCGGTGACGGCCAGACCCTCCAGCTCCGGTCGGACGACGCGGCGTGGCTGATCACGCGGACCCCCGCCGGGGTGCGCTGGAAGCACGGGACGGGCGAGGCGGATGTCACGGTGACGGGGAGCGCGCAGGATCTCCTGCTGTGCTTCTACCGCCGCCTCACACTCGACGACGTGGACATCACCGGTGACCGCCGGCTCATGGAGCACTGGCGGGAGCACACGGCGCTGTGAACGGGGGCGCCGCCGCGGTGCTTCCACGGTGTCCTGACCGTCACGCCTCCAGCGTGCCGCTGGCCAGCCGCCAGAAGCCGCTCCGCGGCGCCCCCTCCCCTGCCTACGTCAGCAGGTGGTCGAACTCGCCGCTCTTGGCGCCGTCGAGGAACGCGGCGAGTTCGGCTCGGGTGTACATCAGCGGGGGGACGTCGGGGTTCTTGCTGTCGCGCAGGGCCACCCAGCCGCCGCCTGCGGAGGCGAGTTCCACGCAGGCGCCGTTCTCGCCGGACGCCGTCGCCCTTGTCCACGTCAGGCCGTCGGGGTTCACGGCCGGGGGTGGTGTGGGCGGGGTGGTTCCGGTCATGGTCGTTCACTCCTTTCCAGCGAGTTCGGCCAGGCGTGCCGCGGACTCACCGGGGTCGAGAGCGCCCTCCCTCAAGAGGTCGAAGGCGTGGACAAGCATGCGGGTCTGCCTGTCGCGCTCCAGGAAGTTGTTCCCGGCAGGGGATTCGACGTAGCCCACCACAGGATCGGAGGCGCTGAAGTTCAGCAGGGTGAACGCACCCAGCATGCCCGCGTGTGCGTTGGCGCCCAGGGGGTGGATCTGGAGGGTGACGTTCGGCAACTCGGCCGTACGCAGCAGGTGGGCGAGCTGATCGCGCATGACCGCCCGGCCGCCGACGGGGCGCAGCAGCGCGGCTTCGTCGATCACCGCCACCAGTTCTACGGGGTTGGATGTGGCCGTAAGTCGCTCCTGGCGCTGCATGCGCACCCGGGCGAGCCGGCCGACCTCGTCGGGCGTCTTGAGCCCGCTGCTGGAGAGGACCGCGCGCGCGTACGGCTCCGTCTGCAACAGCCCGGGCACATAGCCGAGTTCCCATGCCCGTACGGCTCGGGCGTCGTACTCCAGACCCACGTAGACCCCGAGGCCGGAGGGGAGGACGGTCTCGTACTCCGCCTGCTCCCACCAGCCGACCTCGCTGGCCGCCTTGCGGATCTCCAGCATCTTCGCGCGTTCGTCCTCGTCGGTGACCCCGTACAGATCGAGCAGGCTGCGCAGCTCGATGATCTTGGGCAGGCCCTGGCCGAGTTCGATACGGCTGATCTTGGAGTTCGAGCACTCCAGGTACGTGGCTGCGGCGAGTTGGTCGAGCCCGGCCTGTTCGCGGAGCCGGCGCAGCTCGGATCCCAGCCGGCGGCGCCGGACCGTGGGGCCGTTCGGGTTCACCTGTTCTCTCCTGCGGGGTCCTCGTCGGGTGCTTGAGGGGCGCAAGTCTGCCTTACGGCAGGCCAGTTGGTGTGCCGATCCGCCCGGCGCGGGGCCGTGCGTGCCGGAAGGCAAAAGTCGGGCTGCGTGGGCGATTTAGCCCGGTTTCGGGAGTGGGTTACCGGGAGTTCGTCACAGCGGCGTTCATCCCGTACGGAACGTGACGGAGCCCGGGAGCATGTCCAGCTCCCGGGCTCCAGCTTGCCACCCAGTTGCGCACACCGGCGGCGTTTAAGAACCGCGGGTCATGTTGAGATCGACGTGTTCTGCCTTTGAACTACAGCGCCACGAGAGAGGCGCCGGAGGGACTTGAACCCCCATCCGTCGATGTTCGCCCACGGTCGGTCGATCCGGTGTTCGGCGGCGAATGCTGAGACTGGAGCGAGAATCTGAGTTTCACGGAGCCGCCTCTGCCGGGCTTGGGCCACCCCCGCACGCGGTGCGGGGAGAGGGATTCGAACCCCCAACTGACACCCCTTATCAGCTTCAACATCAGTTTCAGCTTGCGCTCATCGCGCACCCTCCGCTCGCGACGGAGGGCGTATCTGGGGCTACCGGAAGAGGTAGCCGAATACCGCGTCGCCGACCCGCTGGTCGGTGACCTCGGTGTTGTTCGCCTCCTCGCGGGCGAACTTGACGGCCTGCTGGAGCTTCTCGACGCGGTCGAGGAGCTCGTTGACCCGCCGGGCGGGCAGCGCGCCGGAGAACTTCACCGTGGTCCAGTAACCGACCGCCACGTCCTCGTAGTACACCTCGACCTGCGCCGGGTGCTTCTCCGTGGCCTCGGCCTTCACGTGGTTGCGCGGAACCTTCTTCGTGCGGATGGTCCGCACCGGGTCCGTCTTCCACGAGTCCGTCGAGGGGTCCAGGTTCCACGACTCGGAGGCGTCGAGGCGGGCCCACTTCGGCGGGGCAGTGCGTGCGGGGAGGCGAAAGTCGGGTCGCGCGGGTGATTTGACCCGGTTTCGGGGATGGGTTACCGCGAGTTTGTCACGGCGGCGTCCGTCTCCACCGCCTCAGCCGTCCGCGCGGCGGCCGATCTGCATCCCCGGGCGGCGGCGGTGCACCGTGACGTACGCCAGGCCCTCCGGGCCCGCCGAGAGGCTGCGGGTGGAGCCGTGCGGGAGCCAGAGGAGGGCGCCTTCGGACAGGGGGCGGGGGCCATCGGGGGTGTCCAGCGCGCCGGTGCCGGTGACGACGAGGACCAGGACGTCGAGGTCGGGTTCCGCGTGGGTGTCGATGCGTGCGCGCGCGGGCAGGCGGATCAGGTTCGCGTCGAGCTGGCGGCCCGGTTCGGCCAGTTTCCACAGGACGCCGGAGGGGGCGGGGGGTTCGTCCGCGAGAGCCCGTACGTCACACAGCACGCGGGCGACCTCGGCGGGCTCGGTGACGTCGGCGGCCTCGGCGGGCCCGGTGGTCCCGGACGTCTCGGCGGGCCCGGTGGTCCCGGGCGTCTCGGCGGGCCCGGTGGTCCCGGGCGTCTCGGCGGGCCCGGTGGTCCCGGGCGTCTCGGCGGGCCCGGTGGTCCCGGCGGCGCCGGCTGCCCCGGCGGGCCCGGCTGCCTCGGCGGGGTCGGGCTGGCGGTCCGGGGGCGGTGTCTCGGGCATCGGCTGCCTCCCTGCTGCGTACGGCGAGCGCTGCCGCTCGGTCAGTCTCCGTCGTACACCAGCACCCCGCTCTCCCGTAGCCCCGCCCCCCGGCGTGGCACACCGGCGTTCGGGCGGACCGAGCCCCCGCGCCCCGCCCGCTCAGTCGCGTTTGCAGATGCGGTCCAGCAGGTTCGCCGTTGCCCGCTGGATCACCGGGTTCACGTGGTCCGGCCGGTCCAGCGCCGGGGACCACGCGAACGTGCCCGCCGCGAAGACCAGCCCGCCCGCCGGGGTCTCGTACAGCGACGTCTCCTGGTAGCGCAGCAGCCCCCGGCTGTCCGTGTACGGCGAGTGGGCCAGCAGTTTGCGGCCGGTGTGCTGCGGGAGCGGGGCGCGCGGGAAGTAGCGGTCGGCTTCGCCCGCGACCAGGCCCGGGAGTTTGTCGCCCTCGGCGGCGCCCGTCGACTCCCAGAGCCAGTGGTCCGCGTTCCGTACGACCAGCGGGCTCGGCTCCGGCACCGTCCCCACGTACTGCACGCCCAGCAACTCCTGCTCCGGCGCGCCCTGGTCGCGCCAGAGGGCCGGGCGTCCCGGGCCCTGGCGCTTGGTGCAGTGCAGCAGCCGGTCCGGCTCGCCGGCGGCGGAGGGGGCGAGGGAGACCTGCCAGTACATGGTGTTGGCGGAGAGGAACACCAGCGACGTGCCCGCGTCCCGGGCGCGTTCTGCGGCGCGGCGCATCCGCGGGGACCAGTACTCGTCGTGGCCGGGGAAGACGATGCCGCGGTAGCGCGTGGGGTCGACGCGGCCGGCGTGCAGGTCGCGGGCGTCCGCGTACGCCAGGTCGTAGCCGTAGCGCTCCGCCCAGCGGATGAAGTCGTAGGCGTGGCCGGCGTGCAGCGGCAGGCCCGCGCCCGCGTAGGGGCGGTCGAAGGAGACCGTGGTGGCCGCCTCCGCCTCGCCGAGGAGGCAGCCCTCGTCGTTCCAGGCGTGGTAGAGGCTGGCGCCCGTACGGCCGTCCTCGGGGTAGAGGTTGTACGCCTGCCACGTGACGTCCGGCAGCAGCAGGAGCAGGTCGGCGGGCTCGGTGGAGCGTACGGTGAACGGCGCGTGCGAGCGGTGGCCGTCGGCGGTGGTGAGCACCGCGACGTACGCGCCCGGGGAGAAGTGCGCCGGGATCTGCAGCCGCCAGGACAGCCACCAGTGGTGGCAGGAGACCGTGCGCCCGGCGGCCAGCGGCACCGGCTGCACGATGCCGGCGAGCCGCGGGCTGCTCGTGATCTTCGCGGCGCCCTCGCCGGCGTAGTGGCCGATGCGGTAGATGTCGACGCCGAACTGCTGCGGCGGGTCGACGGAGATGCGGAAGTCGACGGACTCGCCGGGCTCGGCGCACGAGGGCGCGGCGAAGCCCTTGATCTGCTGGAGTACGTCGTTCGCGAGGTGGACCCCGCCGTCGCCGGTGGTGCCGGCGTCGACGTACCAGGGGACGAGGCGACCGTCCTCGAAGGACGCCTCCCCGGGGTGCAGCCACGGCAGCGGGCCTGCCGCGAACGGGTCGGAGACGGCGTGCGCGAGCGCCCCGGACTCCCACCGCCGGATGCTGTCGTGAACCACGTGCCGATTCCCTCCCTCGCCCCCGCGTGGGCCGGCGAGTCCAGGACATCACATAACGCCAACGGCCCTGCACGGAACGCCCACATTCGTTCGACGTGACGCCCGTACGAGGAGGGCCGTTTCGAACGCGGAGGTCAGACCAGCAGAACCGGCTTCTCGGGCCGTACGCCCGCGGCCGTCAGCCAGGCGCGCAACGCGGTGTCGTCGCGGGTCTCGACCAGGGCGCGGACCGCCGTCGCGGGGCTGCCGCCGCGGCGGGTGCGCAGGACGGGGCCGTCCAGCCAGTCGAGCCCGGGGTTGGCGCCGGCGGTGTCGACGGCGGCGCAGCAGACCATCGCGAGGACGTGGTCCACGAGGAGTTCGCGGCCGGTACGGGGCGGGGTCAGCGGCGCCGCCGGGCCGGGCGGGGCCTGCTGCTGGGCGCGGACGAGGGCGGCGCCGATCCGGTCGGTCTCCTCCGGGCCCGCGGTGAGCCGGTCCACGACGCGGGTGAGGGTGCCGCGGTCGGGGCGGCCCGCGGGCTCCGGGCAGTCTTCGAGGCGGTCGAGCACGGCGTGCAGCCGGGCGGCCTCCAGCCGCCACTTGCGGTCCACGACCTCGTCCGGATACTGCTCCCAGCTCACCCCCGCGAACCCCGCCGCCGGCTCGCCGCCGACCACGGCGCCGGCCGCCGCGCCGCCCGGGCCGCTGAACAGCTCCGCGGCCAGCAGCGACGCCGCCTCGTCCACCATGCCGGGCTCTTCCAGCAGGTCGCAGGCGGGGCGCTCGCCGAGCCGGGTGGCGAAGCCCTCGGCGAGGCGGTCGCGGCGGGACAGCTCGGTGAGGGCGGAGACGACGCCGGCGTTGAGCCGGGAGGGCCAGCGGCCCATGCGCCAGGCGGGCAGCGCGACCCGGGTCAGCAGCCGGTCCCAGCCCGCGTACGCGAGCCCCACCTGCTCCTGCGCGACGATCCGCAGGCCGTAGTCCACGGACTGGGCGCGCTCGGCCGCGGCGGCGGCGACGGCGCGCTCCATCTCGACAGGGTGTTCGCCGCACGCGCGCAGCAGCAGCCGCGCGACGCCGGCGGTGAACCGCTGCCAGCGCCGGGCCGCGCGGGCGCGGAGTGCGGGGCGTGGCGGGCGCGCGGGGGCGTCGGCGGGGTGGGCGGGGCCGTCGGCCGGGTGGGGGCCGGGGCCGTACGGACCGGGCGGGCCGAGCGCCGCGCGGGAGGCCGTTCCGTACGGCCCCGGGCCGGCGTCGTACGTACCCGTCGCCCCGGTCTCGTACGCCGCCGCGGCCCCGGTCTCGGACGGCTCCTGCACCGCTCGCGCCGGCAGCGCCGCCGCCGCGTCCAGGGCCCGTACGAAGCGGCGCGCCGCGGCGATGTCGGGCTGGGCCGAGGCCGCCGTGCCGGCGACGACCGGGGCGAGGACCGCGCGCAGTTCGCCGACGCGCATCCACCACAGGAACGGCGAGCCGATGACGAGCACGGGCCCCTCGGGTTCCGCGGTGGCGCGCTCGACGACCTCGCGCCAGTTCGGCGCGTACGACGCCTCGGCCGACGCCTGCCGCCGGGCCGCCGCCGCGGCGGCGTGGCTCTCCGCGGCGGGCCCGCGCGGCGCGCCGAGCCCGTCACCGGCGCCGAAGACCGCGGCGTCGCCCGTACCGTACGCGCCCGGAACCCCCGCGTCCGCGGGGGCACCGGAGCCGCCGGGCCCGCGGGGCCGCAGCGCCCGTGCCACCCGTCTCCCGAAGCGGCGCAGCCAACTGCGCACCCCCGTCGGCGCCGGCGCCGGGTCCTCCAGCCAGCTGTCGCAGTCCGGCGTGAGCGCCACCGCCGCCGGCACCGGCACACCCAGCCGCTCCGCGAGGTCGCCGACGAGGCGGTACAGGTCGGGGGCGGCCCGGCGCGGCACCGGGACGGTCAGCGTGGCCGCGGGCTCCGCGCGGGAGACGGTCCGCGCGACGGCGGCGGCCAGCACGGGCACCAGGACGGCGAGCGCGGCGACGGGCCAGCGCAGCGCCGCGAGCACCCCGTCCACCCGCCCCATGGCCGAGCCGGCCAGCAGCACGACGGCCGCCGCCGCCGGCAGCAGGACGACCGCGAGGGCCGCCCCCCGTACGCGCAGGACGGCCAGGGCCCGGGAGCGGGCGGCTTGCGCACTCGCCTCCGTACCGGTCGCTGTGGACACGTCCGTACCTCACCCCCTTGGGCCGCCGACGGGCAGGGCTGCGGCCGTAACGAGACGAAACGGCCGCACTCCACCACTGTCGCACCGGCCACCGCCAGTGCAATGCCGGTAGGCCAGTTGGCCTGATCAGGCCCCCACCGCCCGGACGCGGCCGGCCGGACGGCCGGTACGTCGGGCAGGTGCACCATAGTTGGGGGGCGCGGCCACGTCAGCAGGACCGCTGTCCGGTCACCCGATGGTATGGCCTTGGGCAAAGGTCAGGACGAGGTGAAATTTCAGTCGGCGGCGGCCTCCGCGGCGCGCGCGGCGATGTCCCCGCGGTAGTGCGCACCGTCCAGCCCGATCCGCCGAATCGCCTTGTAGGCGCGGTCGCGGGCGACGGCGAGATCCGCGCCCACGGCGGTGACGCACAGCACCCGGCCGCCGGAGCTGACGACCCGGCCGGAGTCATCGAGCTCGGTACCGGCGTGCAGTACGTACGCCTCCGGGGCGTCCTCGGCCTCGACCTCGTCCAGGCCGGTGATGACGCCGCCGGTACGCGGCTTCGCCGGGTAGTCCGGGGCGGCGAGGACGACGGTGACGGCCGCGTCGTCGCTCCACACCAGCGGCGGGAACTCGGCCAGCCGGCCCTGCGCGGCGGCCCGGAGCAGCCCGGCCAGGGGGGTGCGCAGCCGGGCGAGGACGGCCTGGGTCTCGGGGTCGCCGAAGCGGGCGTTGAACTCCACGACCCGTACGCCGCGCGAGGTGAGCGCGAGACCCGCGTACAGCAGGCCGGTGAAGGGGGTGCCGCGGCGGCGCATCTCGTCGACGGTCGGCTGGAGCACGGTCTCGGCGACCTCGCCGACGAGCTTCGGGTCCGCCCACGGCAGCGGCGTGTACGCGCCCATGCCGCCGGTGTTCGGGCCGGCGTCGCCGTCGTAGGCGCGCTTGAAGTCCTGGGCGGGCGACAGCGGTACGACGCTCTCGCCGTCGGTGACCGCGAAGAGGGACACCTCGGGCCCGTCGAGGAACTCCTCGATCACCACCTGCCCGGCGGCGGTGCAGGCGCGCGCGTGCGCGCGTGCCGCCTCAAGGTCCTCGGTGACCACGACGCCCTTGCCGGCCGCGAGCCCGTCGTCCTTGACGACGTACGGCGGGCCGAACGCGTCGAGCGCCGTGTCCGCCTCCTCGGGGGTGGAGCAGACGTAGGAGCGGGCGGTGGGCACGTCGGCCTCGGCCATCACGTCCTTCGCGAACGCCTTCGACCCCTCCAGCAGGGCCGCCTCGGCGCCCGGTCCGAAGCAGTCGATGCCGCGCGCCCGTACGGCGTCGGCCGCACCCCCGACGAGCGGCGCTTCCGGGCCGACGACGACGAGGTCCGCGCCGAGGCGGGCGGCGAGGTCGGCGATGGCGTCGCCGTCGAGTACGTCCACGGCGTGCAGCGTGGCGACGGCGGCGATGCCGGCGTTGCCCGGCGCGCAGTGCAGCTCGCGGACGTCGGGGTCGAGGGAGAGGGCGCGGCACAGGGCGTGTTCGCGGGCGCCGCCGCCGATGACGAGGACCTTCACGGGAGCAGCCTAGCGGTCGGCTCCGGGGCCACCGTCCGGGTGACGCCGGTTTCGCCCCTATACCCGAGCAACCACTCCTTACGAGGGTAAATAACGCCATTTTCGGCTCGTGTCCCCTCGTACGGCGGTAGGAAGGCCGCCGCGGGCGCACCATCCGATTGCCCAGTGATCACACGGCACATGCGCCACACAGAGCACACAGATCACACCGACCCAGAAGCAAGCCAGCAGCAAGAGACCTCAAGAAGCAGGCGAGTTCGAGCGAGAGCGACGAGAGCAAGGAGTCCCGATATGAACCACTCGGAGGAAGTCAGGACGACCGGCACCGCGACCGGCGTCACCCACGAAGGCCGCGGCGGGCGCGGTCGCTTCGGCCGCAGGAACCGGGCCGGGCACGCCGGCGGCGCGGGCGGTGTCGGCGTCGGCGGCCCGGACCCCGGTCCCGGCTGCGGTCCCGGCTGCGGCCCCGGCTCCGCGGCGCGCCCCGGTGAGCTGCTGGCCCGGCCGTTCCCGCTCGGCGACTGGGGCGACCCGGCCAAGCGGCTGGACGAGCTGTACCTGTGGGCGGAGGAGGGCGCGCTGCACACCGCGCGGTCCTACCTCGACGCCCGCCGCGTCAAACGCCGCGCCGCGCGGGCGCTGCGGGCCGGGGCGGCGGTGTGCGCGACGGCGGGCGCGGCACTGCCGGTGCTCCACCTGACGGAGACGGTGCCGGACCGGTTCGCCGGCTGGGCGTTCGTGGCGCTGTTCGCGGCGCTGGCGTGCCTGGCGGCGGACCGGTTCTTCGGCGTGACGGCGGGCTGGATGCGCGACATGGCCACGGCGCAGGCGGTGCAGCGGCGGCTGGAGGCGCTCCAGTTCGACTGGGCGTCGGAGTCGGTACGGGAGGTGCTGGGCCCGACGGAGGGCACGGCGAGCGAGGCGGCGGAGCGGTGCCTCGTGGTGCTGCGGCGCTTCACCGAGGACGTGACCGAGCTGGTACGGGCCGAGACCGCGGACTGGATGGTGGCGTTCGGCGGCGGGCGCGCGGCGCTGGCGACGCAGTCGCTGGCGTGGGCCCGCTGCCCCGAAACCCAGCCCCAGGCCCGCGCCCCCCTCCCCCCGGCGGGCCTGCGCCCCACAATGCCCCGCCAACGCCCCCCGGAACCCCCGAGCCGTTGACCGGCCACGACACACCGCCCGCCGGTCCCGCCTGCGGGACCGGCTGGACCGGCTGGACCGGCTGAACCGGCTGAACCGGCTGAACCGGCGTCAACTGAAGACGATCATCGACCCCTGTGCCAGGCTCCGCGTCGCCGCCGCGTGCAGGCCCAGCCACACGTGCCGCTCCTGCGCGAAGTCCCCGCCCTCCGCCGGCGCCGTCGCCGCCGGCTCCGACAGCTCCGTCGGCCCCGGCGGCGGGGCCGGGGCCGGCGGCGGGTTGTCCGGGTCGATGCCGATCGCCGGGGCGACGGCGACGAGTTCGCGTACGAGCCCCTGCGCCGAGCCCAGCGGCCCGCCGCCCGCCAGCAGTTCCTCCGTGACCAGCGGATGCGGGAAGTCGACGGGGACGTACGCGCCGGCGTGGTCGTAGTGCCAGACCAGGTGCGACTGCTGCGCCGTGGACTCGAACATCTCCAGCAACTGCTCGTAGTCCCCGCCCAGCTCGCCGACGGGCGTGACTTCGAGCCCGCACAGTTGCAGCAGGTACGCGCGGCGCAGGAAGTGCAGCGCGTCGTAGTCGAAGCCGGCGACCGGGGCGACGTCCCCGGAGAGGCCCGGCATGTAGCTCTGCACGGGCACCGGCGGCAGCCCCGCCTGCGCCAGCGCGGCGTCGTAGGCGGCGATCTCCTCGGCGAAGGGGTTGTCGGGGCTGTGGCACAGCACGTCGACGAGGGGCACCAGCCACAGGTCGCAGGCCAAGCGGTACGCTCCTTAACTGCGCGGGTCCGGCTCAGCGTAACCGGAGACCGCGGCCCGGCAGCACCCCCCGGCCGGGTACCGCGCCCGCCTGGGCCGGGTCTCGGCCACCGGGCCGTGCGGTGCGGGGCGTCAGCCGCCCGCGAGCCGTTCGATCAGCTCCAGCGAATGCCGGTTGTACGTGCGTACGACCTCCTCGGCGGCGGCCACGTCGCGCCGCTCTATGGCCTCGACGAGCTGCATGTGCCCCTGCCAGAACGTGCCGGGCACGCGGTTCTCGCACTCCTCGCGCAGATACGGCACGGCGAACACCCAGCAGTGGATCCGTACCCGCTCCAGGAACTCGGTGATGTAGTCGTTGCCGACGAGGCTGGTGATCTCGCGCCAGAAGCGCAGGTCGTAGTGGACGAGCACGTCGAGGTCCCCGGCCTTCGCCGCCCGCTCGGCCTCCTCGCCGCGGCGCCGCATCGCGGCCAGCGCGCCCGGCCGGGGGGCGACGGTGTGCGGGGGGCTGGCGCGGAAGACGCCCATCTCGACGAGGGTGCGGGCGTCGGCCATGGCGCGGTAGTCGTCGAGGGTGAAGGCGTGCACGCGGTAGCCGCGGTGCTGCTCGACGTCGAGGAGGCCCTGGGCGGACAGGTCGACCAGGGCCTCGCGTACGGGGGTTGCGGAGACCCCGTACTGCTCCGCTATCTCGCCGACCGTGATGTGCTGCCCGGCCGCGAGCCGGCCGGCCAGGATCTCGTCGCGCAGGGCGTCGGCGATCTGTGCACGCAGCGTGTCGCGCCGGACCACGGCTCCTGCGGGGGTCATGCGGTGGGCCTTCCTGATGGGGGATGCCCCCACACGATAAGCGCACCGGGTGGCGGTGATCGACAGCATGCTGTCCTTTTGCCAGCATGCTGTCGGGACGGAACCGCGGGCCCGGGGTGCGCGGAAACGGTTCACCTGGCCGTCTGCGCGTAAGCGGCCGAAAACCGACGGAGCGGGAGGCGGCGGACCATGCGCGAGGACACCGGCGGCGGCGTGGCGGGTGTGACGGGCGCGGCGGATGTGGCGGACGAGGACGACCTGACGGCACCCGGCACCGCCGCACTCCTCGACGCGACGGCGCTCCTCGACGCCACCGCGCTCCTCGACGCCACCGCCGCCGTCGCGGTCCGCCTCGGCGGCCAGTTCCTCGCGCGCGGCGACCGGTTGGCTGCCCCCGCCGGGCTGACCGCGGCGCGCCGGCAGGTGCTGGACGCGGTCCGCCGCGAGCCGCGGCCCGTCGCCGGCGTGGCGCGCGGCATGGGGGTGGCCCGGCAGAGCGTGCAGCGGATTGCGGACGCGCTGGTGGCGGGCGGGCTCGCGGCGTACGAACCGAACCCCGCGCACCGCCGCGCCAAGCTGCTCCGCCCCACGCCCGCGGGGCGGCGGGCGCTGGCCCGGCTGGGGCCGGGGCACGCGGAGTTCGCCGGCCGGCTCGCGCACCGGCTGGGCGGGGAGGAGGGGTTGGGCGAGTCGCTGACGGCGCTGCGGCGGCTGTCGGCGGCGCTGGAGGCGCTGCAGGCGGAGGACGCGGTGGCGGCGGAGGAGGCGGAGGCCGGCGGGGATGCCGGTGAAGAGACGGGGAAACCTCACTCCGACACAGCCGTTGACCTGGCCGGGAACCCGGCGGCGCCGAGGCGGCGCAAGACCCGTACCGGCCAATGATCCGCCCCGCGCCGGGATCACCGCCCCACGACGATGGTGTGACAGCACCGCAACGACAATCGCGCCCCCCTCATCCCGGCCCCCGGTCACCGCCTACGCTCTACCGGTAGACCACGGGGGTGGGGGGAACGGAGAGCGTGGAACCGCTGACGTCGCAGGATCCACCACGAATAGGGGCGTACCGGCTGCTGGGCAGGCTCGGCAGCGGCGGCATGGGCCGGGTCTACCTCGGCCGCACCGCGGGCGGCAGGACGGTGGCCGTCAAGCTCGTCAAGCCGGAGCTGGCCGCCGAGGAGGAGTTCCGCGCCCGCTTCCGTACGGAGGTGCACGCCGCGCAGCGCGTCGGCGGCACCTGGACGGCGCCCGTACTCGACGCCGACACCGAGGCGCCGGTGCCGTGGGTGGCCACGGGGTACGTCGCGGGGCCGACGCTCCAGGAGGTCGTCGAGCGGTACGGGCCGCTGCCGCCGGAGTCGCTGTTCCCGCTCGCGTACGGGCTGGCCTGCGCACTCCGCGACGTCCACGCGGCCGGGCTGGTGCACCGCGACCTCAAGCCGTCCAACGTGCTGGTCACCATCGAGGGCCCGCGCGTCATCGACTTCGGCATCGCCCGCGCGCTGGACTCGCTGTCCGACGGCACGGTGACGCGCACCGGCATCGTCGTCGGCTCGCCGAGCTTCATGTCCCCGGAGCAGATCATCGGGGCGGACGTGTCGGCGCTGAGCGACGTCTTCTGCATGGGCGGGCTGCTGGCGTACGCGGCCACCGGGCGGGCGCCGTTCGGGTCGAGTTCGTCGGGGATGCACGCGGTGATGTTCCGCGTCGTCCAGGAGGAACCGGATCTGGCGGGCGTGACGGACCCGGCGCTGCACGGCCTCATTTCCAGCTGCCTGGCCAAGCACCCGGCGGACCGCCACACGACGGACCAGCTCGTCAGGCTGACGGGCCCCCCGCCCCCGGAGTCGGCCTGGCTCCCGGCCCCGCTGATAGCCGACCTGGGCCGCCAGGCGGTCCGCCTCCTGGACACGGACACGCCTCCGGCGTGGGGCGGGGCGGAGAGCGCCGGGGCGACCGCCGCCGGAGCCGCGTGGGCTGGGCCGACGGGCGCGGGGGTGGCGGGTACCGAAGGCCCCGGAGCCGCGGGCGGTTCAGCCGTCGGCGGGACACCCACCGGGACCGGGACCCCCCGGGACCCCGGCGCGGAGCGCCGCGGAGGGGCTGCAGACGGAACAAACAGAGCGGGCGGCCACCCGACGCCCGCCGCAGGCGCGGCGGCGGATCGGACATCCGGCGCGGAGCGCCGGGGGCCGGGCAATGCGGCGGGCGACCGCGCGGCGACCGCCGCAGGCGGGTCCTGGCCCCGCGCCGCCGACGCGGGGGCCGAGGACGTCACCGTCCGGCGGACCGCGGTCGGCGCGCAGCCGCCGGCCGGGGTGCGGGGTCCCGGGGCGGAGCCCCGGGTTTCGGGAAGGGGCGGGGACGGGGAGAACTCCGCCCCGCCCCGCCGTCGGCGCTCCCGGCGCCGCCCCCGCGCCCGGCTGTTCGCCGCGCTCGCCGTCCTCCTCGCCGCCGGCGTCGCCGTGCCCGTCGCCCTCGCCACCCAACGCGACGACGGCACCCCCGCCGGAACCCCCCGCTCCGACGTCCCCGACCGCTACCTCGGCGCCTGGCTCGGCACCCAGCTCCGCGACGGCGAACCCACCGGCACGTACCGCCAGTTCACGATCCGCCCCGGCAAGAAAGGCGAGGTCGCGGCCGCCAGCATCGTGCTGACCGGCACGTCGCAGTGCACCAGCGAGGGCACCCTGACCGCCACCGCCAAGGGCCTGCACTTCGACACCAAGGTCATCGAGTCCGCCCCCGCCGGCGAATGCACCCCCGCCGGCGGGGCAACGCTCACGTACGCCGACGGCGCCCTGCGCTGGCGCGCCGACGACGGCCGCACCGCCGAGCTGACCAAGGTCGAGCCCCGCGACCGCCGCGTGCCGCGCGAGCTGCTGGGCCGCTGGCAGCGGCCGGCCGGCTCCGGCACGCAGGTGATGCGGGTCGTGCAGGCCGCGCCGGGGCAGATCGCGGTGCGGTTCACGACCCGTACCCCGGACGGCAACACCTGCCAGGCAAAAGCAGACTTCGTCGGCGTCGACCAGCGCGACGACCGCCTGCTGCTCGGCCCGTCCGAGATCACCTCCGTCACGGGCCCGAAGGCCCCCGAAGACTCCGGGGACTCCGGGGACTCCGGGGACTCCGGGGACTCCGGGGACTCCGGGGACTCCGGGAATCCCGACGCCGAAGAGACCGCCGACGGCCTCGGCGACGACACCGCCGGCCGGCTCGGCGGCCCGTGCGTGCCGGGGTTCTCGTCCGCGATGCAGGCGACCGCCGACGGCTCCGTGCTGGACCGCCAGTTCCTCGGCGGCCAGCAGCGCACCCGGCACTACACACGGGCGGACGGTTCGCCTGCCGACCCGGCACAATAGGCTCGCTCGACGAGGGGGGAAAGGGGGCAGCATGGACAGCCTCGGACCGGACGATCCGCGCCGCGTCGGCTCGTACCAACTGCTCGGACGGCTCGGCGAGGGCGGCATGGGACGTGTCTATCTCGCCCGCTCCGAACGCGGCAGGACCGCCGCGGTGAAGCTGGTCAAGGCGGAATTGGCCCGCCAGCCGGAGTTTAGAACGCGATTCGCACAGGAGATCACCGCCGCGCGCCGGGTGGGCGGTGAGTGGACCGCGCCCGTGCTCGACGCCGACACCGAGGCCGCGACGCCGTGGGTGGCCACCGGGTACGTCGCCGGCCCCTCGCTGCACGAGGTCATCGCCAGGGACCACGGCCCGCTGCCCGACGCCTCCGTGCGCGCGCTGGCCGGCGGGCTGGCGCGCGCGTTGCAGGCGATCCACGCCGCCGGGCTCGTCCACCGCGACCTCAAGCCGTCCAACATCCTCGTCACCATCGACGGGCCGCGGGTCATCGACTTCGGCATCGCCCGCGCGCTGGACTCGGTCACCGCCGCCGGCGACGGGCTCACCCGTACCGGCGCGGTCATCGGCTCGCCCGGCTTCATGTCACCCGAGCAGGTACGCGGCCTGCGGGTCACGGTGGCGAGCGACGTGTTCTGCCTGGGTACCGTGCTGGCGTTCGCGGCGACCGGGCGGATGCCGTTCGGTACGGACGACAGCGGCGCGCACGCGCTGATGTTCCGCATAGCCGCCGAGGAGCCGGAACTGTCGGGCATCGACGGCGAGTTGCGCACGCTGATAGAGCGCTGCCTCGCCAAGGAGCCGGACGCGCGCCCGCAGGTCGACGAGCTGGTGGCGCTGACGGAGGAGGCGACGCAGGTCAAGCCGTGGCTGCCGGGGGCGCTGCTGGAGCTGCTGGCGCGGCGGGCGGTGGAGCTGCTGGACGCGGAGACCCCGCAGACCGCGGGCGGAACCGCCGGGATCACGGGAACCGCCGGAACCGCCGGGCCTCCCGGCCCCGCCCCGGCGTACGGGCCGCCGCCCACGGGCGCCGCCCCCGGCCCGTACGGGCAGACCGGCCTGCAGCCGCAGCACCCCCAGCCCTACGGCACCCCGCCCCACGGCCCCCACACCCCGCCGCAGCAGCACCGCCCCGCCTACGGCGCCGCCGCGCCCACCGCGCGCCCGGCGCCCTACGGCGCCCCGGCGCCCCCCTACGGCCAGACCGGCTACGCGCAGACCGGCTGGCAGACCCCGCGCCCGCCGCTGCCGGGCCGCCCGCGCCGGGTGCGGTCCATCGCCACGGCGCTCCAGGTGATGCTGGGCGTGTACGCGGCGTACGTCTGCCTCCAGGTCATCCAGGAGTTCAACCTCCTGGTCACGTTGAGCGAGGACGGCGCCGACACCTGGTACATGGCCGAGGACCTCGACCGGATGGAGAACCTCACCGCCGGCAACCTGCTGCTGCTCATCGTGTGCGGCGTGCTGTGGTCGGTCTGGTTCTTCCGGCTGCGCAACAACGCCGAGGCGTTCGCCCCGGGCCAGACGCGCTACTCGTCCGGGATGGCCATCGGCTCCTGGTACATCCCGGTCGCCCAGTTCTGGATCCCCCTCCAGATCGCCAACGACATCTTCCGGATCAGCAGCCCCTACCCGCCGCACGCGCGCCCGCCCGCCGGCTACGGCCGGCGGCCCGTGACGTACGGGAAGGGCGTGCTGAACTGCTGGTGGGCCGCATGGATCACCACCCTGGTGCTCGGCCTGGTCACGGCGGAGAACTGGGAGGTCGGCAGCTCGACCACCGATGCGGTCCGGATCGTGCTGTTCGACGTGCTGTTCTCGTTCGTGCTGATCACGACGAGCGTCCTGGCGCTGCTCACGGTGCAGCAGTTGACGACGCTCCAGGAGCAGCGCCTCAAGGGAACGGTCTGACGGCTGACAGGCTTAGCGGCACGCTCAGAGGAACGAGTTGATCTGGATCGTCTCGTCCCGCCCGGGACCGACGCCGATCGCCGAGACCGGCGCGCCCGACATCTCCTCCAGCGCCTTGACGTAGGCCTGCGCGTTCTTCGGCAGCTCGTCGAAGGACTTGGCCTTCGAGATGTCCTCGGACCAGCCGGGCAGCATCTCGTACACGGGCGTGGCGTGGTGGAAGTCGGTCTGGCTGTACGGCAGTTCCGTCACCCGGCGGCCCTCGATCTCGTACGCGACGCAGACCGGGATGCGCTCCCAGCCGGTGAGGACGTCGAGCTTGGTGAGGAAGAAGTCCGTCAGGCCGTTGACGCGGGTCGCGTAGCGGGCGATCACCGCGTCGAACCAGCCGCAGCGCCGGTCCCGGCCGGTGGTCACGCCGCGCTCGCCGCCGATGGTGCGCAGCCGGTCGCCGTCCTCGTCGAAGAGTTCGGTCGGGAACGGTCCGGCGCCGACGCGCGTTGTGTACGCCTTGAGGATGCCGATGACCCGGCTGATCCGCGTGGGGCCGACGCCGGCTCCCGTGCAGGCGCCCCCCGCGGTCGGGTTGGACGACGTGACGAAGGGGTACGTGCCGTGGTCGACGTCGAGGAGCGTGCCCTGCCCGCCCTCGAAGAGGACGACCTTCCCGGCGTCGATGGCCTCGTTGAGCACGAGGGTGGTGTCGGCGACGTACGGGCGCACTTGCTCCGCGTAGCCGAGGAGCTGCTCGACGACGGCGTCGGGGCGGATGGCGCGGCGGTTGTAGAGCTTGGCGAGGACCTGGTTCTTCTGGTCCAGCGCCGCGTCGACCTTCTGCCGCAGGATCGACTCGTCGAAGAGGTCCTGCACCCGGATCCCGACGCGGTTGATCTTGTCGGCGTAGGCCGGGCCGATGCCGCGCCCGGTGGTGCCGATCTTGCGCGTGCCGAGGAACCGTTCCGTCACCTTGTCGAGGTCGGTGTGGTACGCCGTGATGAGGTGCGCGTTCCCGCTGAGGAGCAGCTTGGACGTGTCCACGCCGCGCTGCTGCAGCGCGCTCAGCTCGCTGAGCAGCACCTCGGGGTCGACGACCACGCCGTTGCCGATCACCGGCGTACAGCTCGGCGACAGGATGCCCGACGGCAGCAGGTGCAGCGCGTACTTCTGATCGCCGACCACCACCGTGTGCCCGGCGTTGTTCCCGCCCTGGAAGCGGACCACGTAGTCCATCGAGCCGCCGAGCAGATCGGTGGCCTTCCCCTTGCCTTCGTCACCCCACTGAGCACCGACCAGCACAAGTGCGGGCACAGGCGTACACCCCTTCCGGGCGGGGCATGTCCAACGTGCGGTGCGCCGTGCACCGGGGATCGGACCGGGCCCCGGATAGACGAAGCCCCTGGCACAAGTGCGACAGGGGCTCTTGCACCGAGAGATTACCTGAGGAAGGACCGTGGTGTCGGCTCCAGACCCCACCGGGCGCTCATTGCTCGTGCTCATCGACCCCGCTGCACGGCGGGCGGACGGGGAAGCCGTACGGATCGCGAGGGACGTGCTCTCCGCGGCGGCGGCCACGAAGATCTGCGTGCCGGAGACCGAGCCGGAACTGGCCCGCGCCCTGGCCCGCCGGGGCGGGCGGCGGCCGGTGGTCATCGGTGACGACAGAGCGTTCCTGAGAGTGGTGGGCGAGCTGCGCCGCCAGGAGACGCTGGCGGACGCCCCGCTGTCGCTGGTCCCGGTGGGTACGGCACGGAGCCTGGCGGCGACGCTGGGGGTGCCGACGGGCACGGTGGACGCGGCCAGGACGGTGCTGGACGGCGAGGAGCGCCGGCTGGGCCTGCTGGTGGACGACGGCGGCGGGGTGGTATTGGACGCGCTGCGCCTGCCGGCGGAGTCGGCGGACGGCGCGGGCGCGGACGGCGCGGAGTGGCCGGGCAGCGCGGAGTGGCCGGGCAGCGCGGGTCCGCCGGACGGCGACCGGCCGGGGGCAGGGCCCCGGCCGCGGACGGGCAGCCGGAGGCCGGGGGCCGGGGGCGCGCAGGGCGGCGGCCCCGGGGCCACGTCGGGCGGCGGCCCCGGGGGCAGGCCGAGCGGCGGCCCGCCCGGCGCCCAGGGCGTGGGCGCGTCCGGCGGGCTGGGCGGCGGGCTGGGCGGCGGCCTGGCGGGGCTGACCCAGCGGGTGAGCGCGGGAGCGGCCGGCGCCGGCCGGCGCTGGACCCCGGCGGCGCGCCTGCGGGCACTGGCGGCACGGGCGGCGGCGGCACGAGCGGCGGGCCAGCGCCCCAGCGGCGACCCGGTCCCCGGCCCGGTACCGGGCCGGCCACCGATGGTCACGAAGTGGGGCGCGGAGGACGCGACGGGCGGCTGGGAGTCGGGCGGCGCGGAACACCGCTCGCCGACGGACACCGACGAAGAGCCGGCCCCGGCCACCCCGCCCGGCTTCCGCCTGCGCGTGGAGGCGGACGGAGTGCTGCTGGCGGACCTGGACGGCACGACGGCGCAGGTCAGGGTCGTCACGGACCCGACGAGCGGACTCGCCCAGGTGGTGATCCGCCCCCGCGGAGGCCACGACCCGCTGCACGCAGAGGCCCGTAGCGTACGAGTCTGGGGCAGCGACTTCCGCTACCGCGCAGACGCCCTCCTCAGCCAACCGGTAAGCCAACGCACCTGGACCGCCCACCCCAACGCCTGGAGCCTGATCACCGCCCCGACCCGCTGACCGGCCGGAGGCACTCCGCACGCCTGGCGCCAGAACAGCCACCACCGCCTCGCCGTGCGTGTGGCTTGCCCTAAGGAGACGGATGGTGTCCCGCGGGGAGGTGCAGGGGACCCGGCGCCATGACTTCCGCGGATCGTGGTCCCGCCGCTGGGCTCGCCGGAGACGTGGCCGGCACTCCCGCCGCGCGCAAAGCGTGAATGTGCCGCGGACAGCGTGGAGCCGGTGTTCGGACTCGGGACAGTCGTGCTCGGGGTGTGCGTTGCCTGCACCATGCCGTGGGACACGACCTGTCGGGTGGGCCCGGCTGGGGGTGGTACGGCGCAACGGCGGCCTGCATCGCGGGGGTTGCCCGGGTCGGCGGGTGACCCCGCAGGGCGGATGGGCGCGGTGTCGGGGTGGGCGTCGTGCGCGTAGGGCTGGGGCGACGGGGGTTGTGAGCATCGGCCCTCCCGGGCCGCACTGCTCCGTTCCCCAGGAGTGCCGCACTCCCGCTTCGCCGGCGATGTCACGGAGCAGGCGGNGATCCGCCCTCGTATCGCGCCCGCACCGCCTGCGGAGGGCGCCTTCCGCCCCGAGCGGCGCCGAACCCGCCCCCACCCCGCCGCTCCCTACGACGACGGAGGGTCA